>NZ_JBIWLW010000017.1:0-187437 GCF_044766385.1 Streptomyces sp. NPDC102274
AGCGGGAGAAGCCGCGTACGAGCGCCACCGCGACGGCCATACCGACCGCCGCCGAGACGAAGTTCTGGACCGCCAGACCACCGGTCTGCACCACATGGCCCATGGCCTGCTCGCCGTAGTACGACTGCCAGTTGGTGTTGGCGACGAACGACGCCGCGGTGTTGAACGCCTGATCCGGATCGATCGACGCGAAGCCCAGTGAACCGGGCAGGCCGCCCTGCACGCGCTGCAGCAGGTAGAGAAAGAGAACGCTCGCCGCTGAGAAGGCGAGCACCCCGCGGAGATACGCCGGCCAGCGCATCTCCGCGTTCGGATTGGCACCGATGGCCTTGTAGATCCACTTCTCGACCCGCAGATGCTTCGTCGAGGAGTAGGTGTGGGCCATGAAGTCGCCCAGTGGGCGGTACACCAGAGCAAGCGCTCCTATCAGCGCGAGCAGCTGGAGCACACCAGCGAGTACGGGGCTCATATCGGGGCTCAGAACCTCTCCGGGTACAGAAGGGCGAGGACGAGATAGCCCAGCAGAGCGACGGCCACGACAAGGCCGACGATGTTCTCGGCGGTCACAGCTTTGCCACCCCCTTGGCGACAAGCGCCACCAGCGCGAAGATCGCGACCGTGATGACGACGAAGGCCAGGTCGGCCATCGTGAGCTCCTGAAAGAGGTTCGGGAATGAACGGACCTCTAGAGGAGAGCCTGTTCGCAGTCGGATGAACACATCGTTGACGCGTCCCATACGGCCACAGACCCGCCTTTTACGCGCCTCTTATGGCTGAGGCCGGACGCCCGTCGTCGTCGGCATGTACCGCTCGGGCCCGGCTGAGCCCCACGTCGTCGACAAGAACGTCCACGGGCGGGTCCTGGCGATCTCTTCGGCCGTCGCCCCACCCCTGAGAGCCACGTGAAGTCGGCGGCGTAAGGAAAGCGTCAAGTACGCGGCACCGACCGTAAGAGCACCGTCAACGAGAGACGGGAACCTCGAACAACGGAGTTTCCTCAGGACGTCCGTTGCGTTCCGAGCCCCGATATGGGTCCCGTCCTCAACATCGCGAACATCGCACTCAAGGAACTCACAGCCAAGTGACCGTGTTACCGCAGGGGGCAGCAGCCGACCGTCCGGGGCAGGTCCCCGTACCACCGGCTCCCGCCCAGGCTTCGAAAGCGCACAACTCCCGTGCACCCGAGGACAGTCGAGCATCCGAGCAAGGCGGTGCACCCGGGCAAGGCGGTGCACGGATGCCCCGGGTGGTGGTGGTAGAGGACGAACCACAGCTCGCACGGGCTCTTGAGATCAATCTGAGAGCACGGGGATACGAAGTGACGGTCGCACCGGACGGAAGAACCGCGTTACGGCTCGTCTCGGCGACCCCGCCCGACGCCGTCCTGCTGGACCTCGGACTGCCCGACATGTCCGGTATCGAGGTGCTGAAAGGACTGCGCACCTGGTCCCAGGCCCCGGTCCTGGTGGTCTCGGCCCGCAGCACGTCCGACGAGAAGGTGGCCGCGCTCGACGCGGGCGCGGACGACTACATCACCAAACCCTTCGGCATGGAGGAACTCCTCGCCCGCCTCCGGGCCGCGACACGGCGAGCGAATCCCCCCTCGCGCTCCGACGGCACCGCGGTCGTCACCGCGAACGGATTCACCCTCGATCTGCTGACGAAGAAGGCGCGACGCGACGGGAACGACATCCGCTTCACACCGACCGAATGGCATCTGCTGGAAGTCCTGATCCGCAACCGCGGGCGGCTTGTCAGCCGGCGTCAGTTACTCCAGGAGGTCTGGGGACCCACCTGTCGGACACAGAGCAACTACCTCCGTGTCTACATGGCGCACTTGAGGCGCAAGCTCGAAGCGGATCCGTCGCACCCCCGGTGTCTCATCACCGTGCCGGGCATGGGCTACCGGTTCGAGGTGTGATCGCCCTCGACCACAGACGACTTCACCACAGACGACAGAGATCGGAACCATGGCCCGAGGCAAGCTCCGCATCTATCTCGGCGCCGCGCCGGGCGTCGGCAAGACCTACGCGATGCTGTCCGAGGCGCACCGGCGTACCGAACGGGGCACCGACTGCGTCGTCGCGTACGTCGAGCATCACAGCCGGCCACGTACGGAAGTGCTGCTGCACGGTCTGGAACAGATCCGGCGCCGCGAGATCGGATACCGGGGCACCGTCTTCACCGAGCTGGACGTGGACGCGGTCCTGGAGCGCCGCCCGGCCATCGCCCTTGTGGACGAACTGGCCCACACCAACGTCCCCGGCTCGCGCAACACCAAGCGCTGGCAGGACGTCGAGGAACTGCTCGACGCGGGCATAGATGTCATCTCGAACATCAACATCCAGCACCTGGAGTCGCTCGGGAACATCGTCGAGTCGATCACCGGGGTACGGCAGCGCGAGACCGTCCCCGACGAGGTCGTCCGGCGGGCCGACGAGATCGAGCTGGTCGACATGTCGCCCCAGGCCCTGCGCCGCCGGATGGCCCACGGCAACATCTACAAGCCGGACAAGGTCGACGCGGCGCTCTCGCGCTACTTCCGCCCCGGAAACCTCACCGCCCTGCGCGAGCTGGCCCTGCTCTGGGTCGCCGACCGGGTCGACGAGTATCTCCAGGAATACCGGAGCGAGCACGGTGTCTCCAGAATCTGGGGCTCGCGTGAGCGCATCGTCGTCGGACTGACCGGCGGGCCGGAGGGGCGTACGCTGATCCGCCGCGCCGCCCGGCTGGCCGAGAAGGGCGCCGGCGGCGAAGTGCTCGCGGTGTACGTGGCGAGAAGCGACGGTCTGAGTTCCGCCTCGCCACGGGAACTGACCGCTCAACGCACCCTGGTCGAGGAACTCGGCGGCACCTTCCACCATGTCGTCGGCGAAGACGTGCCGGCGTCGCTCCTGGCCTTCGCCCGGGGCGTCAACGCCACTCAGATCGTGCTCGGTTCAAGCCGCCGCAAGGCATGGCAGTACGTCTTCGGCCCCGGCGTGGGGGCGACCACCACCCGCGACTCCGGGCCGGACCTGGACGTCCACATCGTCACCCACGAGGAGGCCGCCCGGGGCCGCGGTCTGCCGGTGGCACGCGGAGCGCGACTCGGCAGGGCCCGGATCGTCTGGGCCTGGCTGGTCGGCCTGGCCGGCCCGGTCCTGCTGTCGACGCTGCTGACGAACATCGACACGGACCTCGGTCTCGCCAACGACATGCTCCTGTATCTGTCGCTGACGGTCGCCGCGGCCCTGCTCGGCGGACTCCTCCCGGCGCTCGCCTCCGCAGCTCTGAGCTCGGTCGTCATCAACTGGTTCTTCACTCCGCCGATCCACCGCCTCACGATCGCCGACCCGAGGAACATCCTCGCCATCGCGATCTTCGCGCTGGTGGCGGTCGCGGTGGCCTCGATGGTGGACCTGGCCGCCCGCCGCACCCAGCAGGCGGCACGCCTGCGGGCGGAGTCCGAGATCCTCTCCTTCCTCGCGGGCAGTGTGCTGCGCGGTGAGACGGCCCTGGACGCCCTCCTCGAACGGGTCCGCGAGACCTTCGCCATGCGATCGGTGGCGCTTCTGGAACGGGCGAGCGACGTCGAGCCCTGGACCCTCGCGGGGAGCGTCGGCCCACGGCCGGCGGGCCGTCCCGAGGACGCGGACGTCGACATGCCGATCGGCGACCACATGACACTCGCGCTCACCGGGCGAGTGCTGCCGGCCGAGGACCGCCGGGTGCTCGCCGCCTTCGCCACTCAGGCAGCCGTCGTACTCGACCGCCAGCGCCTCCTGGGCGAGGCGGAACAGGCACGCCAGTACACCGAGGGCGACCGTATCCGTACCGCGCTGATGGCCGCCGTCAGCCATGACCTGCGGACGCCGCTCGCCGGCATCAAGGCGTCCGTCACATCGCTTCGCTCCAACGACGTGGACTGGTCGGAGGAGGACGAGGCGGAGCTGCTGGCAGGTATCGAACACGGCGCCGACCGCCTCGACCACCTGGTGGGCAACCTGCTCGACATCTCCCGGCTCCAGACGGGCACGGTCACACCCCTCATCCGCGAGATCGATCTGGACGAGGTGATTCCGATGGCGCTCGGCGGTGTACCCGAGGACAGCGTCGTCCTCGACATCCCGGAGGACCTGCCGGTGGTCTCCGTCGACCCGGGACTCCTGGAACGCGCGGTCGCGAACATCGTGGAGAACGCGGTCAAGTACAGCCCGGCCGGTGAACGGGTACTGGTGTCGGCCAGCGCCATCGCCGACCGCGTCGAGGTGCGGGTGGCCGACCGGGGACCGGGCGTCCCGGACGAGGCCAAGGGCCGGATCTTCGCACCGTTCCAGCGGTACGGAGACACCCCCCGCGGCGCCGGAGTGGGGCTCGGCCTCGCGGTGGCCCGCGGATTCACCGAGGCGATAGGAGGCACCCTTGAGGCCGAGGACACCCCGGGCGGCGGCATGACCATGGTCCTCACTGTGAGAGCGGCGCCCGGCCACACGCCGAAACGCCCCGGCCGCGCAGCCACGGCGACGTCCGAGACGTCCTAGCGAGACGACCCAGCGAGACGGCCTGGAGAGACTTCCCGGAGAGACGTCCGAGAGACGGCTCGGAGAGACGGCCTCGGAAGGGGACTCCTCGGGCGACGGCCGGGAACGCGGCCCTCAGTCGTCCGCCAACTCCCGTGTGTCCAGCGGCATTCGCCGGGTGATACTGCGCTGTATGGCGTCGAGCCCGTCCTGCAGCGGCGAGGGCGGTACGGCCAGTACGGGGCAGCAGGCGTGGGCGACGACGTAACGGGGGACCGAGGGCCACAGTGCCCGCCGCAGCCGCCCACGCACCCCGGCCCCGACCACCAGCAGGTCATCGGGGTCGCACGCTGTTTCCACCAGGGCGGCACCCGGTGTACTCCGTACGGCGAGGCACTCCAACGGGACTCCGGGACCGGCCGTGCCGAAGGCCTCGTCGAGCGTCCGCAGCAGCCGCTCGACGGCCAGCCGCCGGCACTCGACGAGCATCGAGGAGACCGACGGACCCCGGTGCCCCAGCCCACCGCTGGGTGGTGCCCAGGCCAGCACGGCCCACAGTTCGCCATCGGCGCGCCGTGCCTCCGCCGCCGCCCGGTGCAGCGCGGTGAGGCTGCCCGGCGTCCCGCTCACCCCGACCACGACGCGCCGTCCACCGGTTCCGTCCATGACGCCATCACTCCGTCCAGCCGTACGTCGAATCCGTTTCCTCCTGTCATGGAAAGCCCGGACGCCCCGGCGGGCAGGACTCTTTGTCGTCTCACTGATGCCTGAGCGTGGAACCCTGACGGCGGCATGACGTCCGCGCGGACCTGGGCGACGCGGACGGCCGCGGCGCCCCGGACCGGAGTACCGGAACGGCCTCGTACCGCGTCAGTGTTCCGTCAGCGCCTGCCCGCTCGCCGTCAGCGTCGCGTCATGAGGTATCGGCGGGGTGCGCTCCGCGGGCATAGCGTGAACGCCGCGCCCCGGCCGACCCGGCCGAGCCGCGGCTTCACGTCCTTTTCCAGGATCCTCCAGGAGGAATCCCATGACAGAACCCGTGTGCGGTGAAGACCCGGATCCTTCCCAACGTCTCCCGGCCGGACCGCTCTACGTTCCTGTCCGGCCGGGGCCCACGGGATGTGCGACCCGTCTGTTCCGCACTCCTCTCGGCGGCCGTACCGCCGTCGGCTTCACCAGCGAACTCCGGCTGACCACCACGCTCGGCGCGGAGCAGCCCTGGATCAGACTCGCCGAGCCCGCGCTGCGGGCACTCATCGCGCCGCTGGGGGTCACCACCGTCACGGTGGACCCCGGGCTCTGCGCACCCGCCGCCACCCGGGAAGCACCCGAGGTGTCCGCAGCGTCCGCGGCGTCTGCGGCGTCTGCGGCGTCTGCGGCGTCTGCGGCGTCCGGGCGACGTGAGGGCGCGGCCGCCTGGCGCGTATGGGATGCGCGGACCGTCGGAGTCATGCGCGTCACCGGAGCCGCGGCTGTCGTGGAAGCGCTCGCTCTGTGGATCGGTTGAGGGGGACAGACACGGCGTCCCCATCGAAGCCGCGCCGGAAAACCGGCCCTTTGGCTTCGTCGCGCCGTCCGCTGATCAAGCCCTCGCCGTGGGTCGTCGGGCCATAGAGCCTGTCGGTCCAGCTCTGATCGATCGGGCGGCCACACGCCCTGGCGCCCGGGGTGGCTCCGGGTTGGCCGCGTAGGCAGGCGCACAGGCTGGTGCTTCGCGTTCCGACGCGGAGCCCGGCCTGTACGGCTGCCGAGCCCGCCCCCGTGAACTCATGGCCACCGTCGCACAACCGCCTCGTACTCCGCCCCGCACCGACGGTCCGGAAACAACTGTCGCGAATGTTCACTTCGACGGTCGGACCGGTTGGCTGGCAGGCGGTTGTCCGGACAAGCCGAACGCGGATCATACTTCCTATGAGTTCGTCCCGGTATCCGGAGATAGCCCACGAATTGGCGGCCGAACCTGCCGACTACGCCCATGGAACGTCCACGACGGTCACCGCGGCGGGAGCCGTGCCGCGTGCGCTGGTCAAGTCGGTTCGCGGGATTCCCCTTCCGACGTGATGCGAGGGCTGGGTATCGAGAGCAGCCGGCAGGCGTCCCGGGTGGTGTTGGTACGGGATGGCCGGATCGTTCGGCAGGGCACTCCCGAGGAGATCCTGGAGGAAGCGATATGAGTACGGGACTGGTCGAACCGTCCGCAAGCGGTTGGAGGCTGGGCACTCCCCCGGACAACTACGTGTTGGGGCACGTGCGCGCGGTCCTTGAGGACCGGGTGCTGGAGAACGCGCTGGTTGCCGTCAGGGATGGCGTGATCGCCGCGGTGGAACCGCATCCCGCCGGAATGGACGTCGATGTCGACGGCCAGGGATTGCTCTGCCTGCCGGGTTTGGTGGACGTGCACAGCGACGGCCTGGAGAAGGAGAGGCTGCCTCGCCCGGGAGCCGAACTGCCCATCGAGTTCGCCCTCTTGTCCTTTGAGGGCAAACTGCGCGCGGCCGGTGTCACGACGGTGTTCCACGGCGCGGCCTTCGAGCAGAGTCACGGCCGCGAGCTCTCCCGCAGTGTGGACACCGCGGAGCAGATCTGCCGGGTGGTCGAAGACCACCCGGCAGACATGGTGGACCATCGGATCCTGCACCGGCTCGACGTGCGCTGCCCGGAGGGACTGGCCGCGCTGCGCCGCAGGATCGACACCGTCAGCGGCGTCGCCCTGGTGTCACACGAGGACCACACGCCAGGACAGGGCCAGTACGCCGACCGCGGCTACTACGAGCGGTATCTGCAGGGGACGCGGGGGATGTCCCCGGAAGAGGCTCGCCGACACGTCGACCAGCTCATCGAGGACCGGAACGGCCGGTTGGATGTGCGGGAGGAGGCGTTCGAGTACCTCGGCGAGCAGGCCCGAGCCGGCCGGATACGACTACTGGGCCATGACCCCGGCTCGGCCCGTGAGATAGCGGCTCTGGAGGCACGCGGTGGTCAGGTGGCCGAGTTTCCCACCACGTTGGACGCCGCCGAAGCCGCACGGGAACGCGGCATGCCCACGGTCATGGGCGCCCCGAACGTCCTTCGCGGAAACTCCCACAACGGCAACGCTTCCGGCCGGGAACTGGTGTCCCGAGGTCTCGTGACCGCATTGGCCTCGGACTACCTGCCGTCGGGGTTGCTGGCGGCAGCGCTGCTGCTCGCCGAGGAAGGGATGGCCACGCTGCCGGCCGCGATCGGACTGGTGACCGCCGGAGCCGCCGACGTGGCCGGGTTGCCGGACCGGGGCCGGCTCGCGCCGGGGCAGCGGGCGGATCTCGTCCTCGCCGCTCCCGGGCGTCCGTGGCCGGTCGCCGCCGCGGTACTGCGGGCGCGTTCGGCGGGTGAGGCCTCGTGAGCGCCACGATCTTGTGGCCTGTTCCCGATCCCGCACTGCCCCCGGTGCCCACGCTGAAGGAGGATTCATGAACCCATTGACCGGCCGTCAACTGGCCGAACTGATCGACAGCCTCGCCGGCCTGCCCTATGGCGGGGAGGCTGTCGACCAGCGCACGCACGCCTTGCAGGCCGCGTGGCTCGCGGCCGAAGCCGGCTCCGACGACGAATTGGTGGTGGCCGCCGCGCTGCATGACATCGGCAGGGCCACGTCGGTACGGGCGGTATATCCCGACCTGCCCCACGAGTTGGCCGGCGCCGCCTTCGCGAGGCAGCACATCAGCGAGCGGGCCGCCTGGATCATCGCTCAGCATGTGCCGGCCAAGCGTTATCTGGTGGCCACGGACCCGGTCTATCACGACCAGCTCAGCCCGGCGTCGGTCGCGTCACTGAAGCGGCAGGGCGGCCCGATGGACGAACGGGAAGCGGCGGAGTTCAGCGCACACCCGATGGCTGCCGCGGCCATCGCCCTGCGCCGGTGGGACGACGAGGCCAAGGACCCGGACGGACCCGTGCTCAAGATGGCGGACCTGCTCGCGGCCCACGAGCGGTGCGTTGCGCCGGTTCCCGGCGCAGAAGGCTGCCCGACCTGTACGGAATGAGAATTGTGGCCGCCGCAGGAGGGATCGATCTTGTTCAGGAGCGGTTCACCGGAGTGGTATTCAGGAGAACCTGTCATGGACACTCCCGTCGGGGATGCTGTCGGCAGCCATCACTCGGCCGTGTCGGCACCGCGTCGACAGCTCGCCGAGTCATCCGAGAGGACGCACATGGATAATCTGCCATCGCGCGGAGCGGGTAGGTCGGCTCTGGCGTATTTCAAGCAGAAGCAGTCCTGGCTGGGGGCGCTGGTCGGCGCCGCGGTCCTGACTGTGGTGTTGCCGGCGTCAGTGGCTCACGCCGAGAATCTGCCGAACCTGCCCCAGAACGCCGGGGGTTATGAGGCGTCGTTCTCGCCCGCGTATGACTACGACGGCGATGGCTGCTACCCCGTTGCCGCCATCGCACCCGACGGAGCGCTGAATCCCGGTCTGAACACCTCGGGCGCGGTCAATGGCAGCTGCCGCGATCAGTCCGACTTGGACCGGACCCAGACCTACGCCCGCTCGAAGTGCAACAACGGATGGTGTGCAGTCGTATACGCCAGCTACTTCGAGAAGGACCAGGCCCTCCCCGGCAGCGGACTCGGTGGTCACCGCCACGACTTCGAGCACGTGATCTCATGGATCAACCAGGCGTCCAACCAGGTTGAATACGTCACGACCACACAGCATTCCAGCCAGCAGACCTACCCGCGTTCGCAGGTACTCTTCGACGGTTCCCACCCCAAGGTCGTGTACCACAAGGACGGTCTCGGCACCCACTTCTTCCGGCTTGCCAACGGTAACGACGAGCCGGCGGAGAACCATTATCACAACTGGCGCCAGCCCCCCATCGTGGACTGGAACGGGTGGCCCAGCACCGCTCTGCGGGACCGTCTGATGAACGCGGACTTCGGGTCGGCCACCATCAAGACCACAGACAAGGACGACCGCTTCCGGAACCTCCTGAATGCCTCCAAGCCGTCTGGTACCCCCTTCGATCCCTGGGCCTGACAGTAGGACTCCGGAACTACGGAGGCCGCCGGACAGCGTGAGGTACGACGACGCCGCGCATGGTGCGGTGTGAGATGAGTGCAGCCGGAGAGCCGGGCAGATCACCGGCGCGCCGGTTGCCCAGGGCGTGTTGCGAAAGTAGCGCCGCCCGCGCCCAGCGCGGGACCCGCGGCGCCCGGTGCGTGCGATCGCAAGGCGGAGGACCAGCCTTGTGGACGGACCGGCCATACCTGGCCGACTCCCCCGACGCGGCACGTGTGCGTGCCGGGCGTCGCGGGCCGGGCGGGACTTCCGCAACACGCCCTGTTGACGGCGAAGTCGAGGACGTGCCGCGGTGATCTCGATGTGCTCCCGCAGCCCTTCGGCACCCCGGTCCTCGGAGGCCGCGTACACACCGGCCGGGACGACCACGGCTCGCGAAAAGGAGACGCCCTGAGCCTTCAGTCCGGAGGCCGGAGCACCGGGGCGTCGGTGTGTTGGGGGTGGGAGAGCTCAAATTGCGAGCCTTTCGGTGCTGAGCGACGCTGGAGGGAATGAATCCTGCTCCGCGTAGCCTGCCTGTTCGCACCGTTGGTCGACCAGACCGGCCCCCGTAGCGGCGGTACCACCGCATGCCGCACAGGCATGGGGAAGGCTTCCGCCGAGGGCACCATTCGGCATCGTTCGGTAGTGGTTGACCAGGACAGGAAAATCCGCCGCGGTCCGCCGACCGGCCGCAAGTGACACACGAGCGGGGCCCGCGACAGGCCAAGCATCCGAAGTACCCGGGGCGACACGATCCCAACGGAGGCGTTCCACCATGTCCGTACAGCATCGAGAAGACACCACCGCAACTGTGCCCGCCGCGGACAACTGCGGCAGTCCGGACGACGGCAAGGGTTTCTATCTCTGGCTGCAGGTTCAGAAGTGCAGTCCGTCGTCGCCCAACCCCTGTGTCTCATGCGACCAGAGAACAGCTGTGATGAACGGCGGGAGCCCGGATCACTACCTGCTGGTCGCCCGCGACCGGGTGAAAGGTATCGAGTGCGAGAAGGTGACGTCCGGCACGGACTACTGGCTGGCCGCGGCGAATGAGATCCACAACTTCTTCAAAGCGACGAACGGCGTAGGACTGGGCATCAACTCGCAGTCCGCCCGCCAGGAGGAACAACTGCACATCCACATGGCCCTGTTCGTACCCCAGGCCCAGGCAGACCTCGAACTCAAGAAAGACAGCATCCCGTACGGGTGGGACGGGTGGAAAGGCGAGACCATGCTGGTGAGGGGGCGCGACGAAACAGCCCCCCACAACTACCGCGTGATGAAAACCAGTCAGCTCACCACCAATCTCTTCGCGCAACTGAGAAAACATGTGGTGCCGGCAGATCGTATGTCACTCCAGACAATGATTCTGATCCCCCGGCTGAAGGAAACCGGGTTCTACGTCCTGAACAGCGAGGCCGATCTCCCTTCCCTCCGCAATGGCACCAGCACCTGTGACCACCTCCTCATCGACAGCTGACGCGAGCGTGGCTCGTGAAGGGCGCCGGAGACGACGTGGGCCTGATGGTCCGGCGAGGCAGTTCGGGCGCGTTCACCGCACGGGCTGAGATCCTTCCGGACCCGCACGACAAAACCCCACACTCTCAGAGAGAGTGTGGGGTTTTGGTTGGTGTCCGAGGGGGGACTTGAACCCCCACGCCCGATAAAGGGCACTAGCACCTCAAGCTAGCGCGTCTGCCATTCCGCCACCCGGACGAGTGGTCGAGCCGCGGTCCGTGCCCGCGGCGACAGGGACAACGATACCAGGGGATGGAGGTGGCCCTCACCCGCATATCCCGTGGTCAGGGGTCCACGGCCGCCCGCTCTCCGGCGTCCCGGACCCCCGCGCGGGGTGCCCGGAAAGCCTCCGGTACGGAACGTCGCGAGACCGGCACGGACCGTCGCCGCACCGTAAGAAAATACGTGAGGAAGGGGGTGCCGAGCGCTCTCCTCCGGGGGGACAGGGAGCGCTCGGCACCGTAGGGGTTATGGCATCAGGTGGTAGTCCGGGAAGTTGCCCGGCGGGCGCTCTCCCGACGGGCCGTCCGTCACCGCTCGTACGAGGAGTTCACCGCCGACGAACGCGCCGCGCCAGGAGTGGCCGAAGCCGCCGAAGAGCTCGTCGCGGTCCCCGCGGGAGCGGGGTTTGCAGTGGCCGGTCTTGAAGGCACGGATCTGGGGGGAGAGCCGCGCGTAGGTGGCCGGGTCGTCGGTGGAGAGGGTCGCGACGAGGGCGCCGTTCGAGGCGTTCATCGCGGCCAGCAGTTCCGCCTCCGTATCGACCAGGACGATCGTGTCGACCGGGCCGAAGGGTTCTGCGTGGTGCAGCGGGGAGGACGGGGGCGGGTTGAGCAGCGTGACGGGCGGGAGGTAGGCGCTGGTGTCCTGGCCGGGCAGGAACAGTCCGTCCTCCAGTGTTCCCTGGTGCAGCGGGACGGCGCCGCGGCTGATCGCCTCGGAGACCTGGTCGTTCAGCTCCTTGGCCTTGGCCGCGTTGATGAGCGGTCCGAAGTCCAGTTCCGGCAGCGGGTCGCCGGGCTGCTCGACCGCGAGGGGGTGCCCCAGGCGGATGGAGCGTACGGCGGGAAGATAGGCGGCCAGGAAGTCCGCGAAGAGCGAGCGCTGGACCACGAAGCGCGGGTACGCCGTGCAGCGCTGCTTGCCGTAGTCGAAGAGTTTGGGGATGACTCCGGTCAGTGAGGGCCAGTCGCTGAAGTTCCAGATGCCCCAGGTGTTCAGCCCCTCCTGTTCGAGGATATGCCGTTTGCCCAGGTCAGCTACTGCGGTGGCGATCCTGGCACCGGTGTCGCGGCCTCCGACGAAGGAGACGCAGCCGATCTCCGGCGCACGCACGAGCGCCTCGGAGAGTTCGCCGCCGCTGCCGCTGACCAGAGTGAGGGGGATGCCCTCACGGACGGCGAGCGCGCAGGCCAGGGTCAGACAGGCCACTCCCCCGTCGGTCGGCGCCTTGGCGATCACCGCGTTGCCGGCCAGGGCCTGCACCAGCATCGCGTGGATCAGGACGGACATCGGGTAGTTCCAGCTCGCGATGTTGGAGACGGGGCCCGCCAGCGGGGTCCGGTCCGCCAGCATCGGTTCGATTCCGTCCACGTACCAGCGCACGCCGTCGATCGCACGGTCGACGTCGGCCTGGGCGAGCCGCCACGGCTTGCCGATCTCCCAGACAAGGAGGAGTGCGAGCAGTTCGCGGTGTTCGGTGAGCGCGTCGAGCGTGGCCGTGACGCGGGCCTTGCGCTCGGCCAGTGGGACATCCCGCCAGGCCCGGTGGGAGTCCAGGCAGGCGCGCACCGCCTGCTGGGCGGTTTCCGAGTCCAGCCGGGGCGGGCCGGCGATGGGGCTGCCGTCGACCGGGCTGGTGGCGGGCAGCGCGCGGCCGTCGGACTGCCAGGAGGCGGCCCAGAGGTTGCGCACACGGTCGTCCTGGAATGCCTCGGGCGCCACGGCGAGGCAGCGCTCCCAGGCGTCCGACCAGGCAGTTCCCGGCTTGAGTATCAGGTGGGGATTCGTGAGGGTGGGTGCCATTCGAGGGTCTCCGCTCTAGGGGGGCGGGGGTTGCATGGCTCGGATCTCGTCCGAAGTGAATCGTGGACCGGATGGGAAGAGGCACACACTCCCTCTAATTATGAGTGACGTCGCGCGAAGCCGCGAGGCGGTCGAGTACCAGTCGCGCGGTCTCCGAGGGGGTCGAGCCGACCCGCACGCCGACCGCCTCCAATGCCTTCTTCTTGGCCTCCGCGGTGCCGGAGGAACCGGAGACGATCGCGCCGGCGTGTCCCATCGTCTTGCCTTCCGGCGCGGTGAATCCGGCGATGTAGCCGATGACCGGCTTGGTGACGCGCTCGGCTATGTAGGCCGCCGCGCGTTCCTCCGCGTCGCCGCCGATCTCCCCGATGAGAACGATCAGTTCTGTGTCCGGGTCGTCCTCGAAGGCGGCGAGGCAGTCGATATGGGTGGTGCCCACGACGGGATCGCCGCCGATGCCGACCGCCGAGGAGAAGCCGGTCTCCCGCAGCTCGTACATGAGCTGGTAGGTCAGGGTGCCGGACTTGGAGACGAGTCCGATCCGGCCGGGCTTGGCGGCGATGTCCGCCGGGATGATGCCGGCGTTGGACTGCCCGGGGCTGATCAGTCCGGGACAGTTGGGGCCGACGATCCTGGTGCCCCGCTCCCTGGCGTACGCCTGGAAGGCGACGGCGTCATGGACGGGGATGCCCTCGGTGATCACGACCGCGAGCCCGATCCCGGCGTCCGCGGCCTCGATGACCGCGGCCTTGGCGAACGGCGGCGGTACGAAGACGACGGTGACGTCCGCGCCCGTCGCCGCCATGCCCTCGCTCACCGAGCCGAAGACGGGCACGACCCGGTCGTCGAAGTCGACGGTGCGGCCCGCCTTGCGCGGGTTGACGCCGCCGACGATGTCGGTCCCGGCGGCGAGCATCCGCCGGGTGTGTTTCATGCCCTCGCCGCCGGTCATGCCCTGGACGAGGACCTTGCTCTCCTTGGTCAGGAAGATCGCCATGGTCTGTCGCTCCCTTGTCCGACGTCTATCCGACGTTCGCGAGTACGGCGGCCTGCCGGGCCGCCCCGTCCATGGTGGTGACCTGTTCCACGAGTGGATGCGCACGGTCCGCGAGGATCCTGCGGCCACGCGCCGCGTTGTTGCCGTCGAGGCGCACCACGAGCGGCTTGGTCAGCCGTACCGAGTCCAGGGCCTGGACGATGCCCTCGGCGACGGCGTCGCAGGCCGTGATGCCGCCGAAGACGTTCACGAACACGGACTTGACCGCCGGGTCGGAGAGGATGACGGACAGGCCGTCCGCCATCACCTGGGCGGACGCCCCTCCCCCGATGTCGAGGAAGTTGGCGGGGCGTGCGCCGCAGCCGGCGACCACGTCGAGGGTGGACATGACGAGGCCGGCGCCGTTGCCGATGATGCCGACCTCGCCGTCGAGCTTCACGTAGTTGAGCCCCTTGGCCGCCGCGGCGGCTTCCAGCGGCTCGCCGTGTTCGTCGTTCTCCCGGTCGCCCCAACGTGATTGTCGGAAGCGAGCGTTGTCGTCAAGTGTGATTTTGCCGTCGAGGGCGAGAATCAGCCCATCTTCGGTACGGACCAATGGGTTGACTTCGACCAGAAGGGCATCCTCCCGGACCACCACCTGCCAGAGGGCCTGGAGTACGGGGACGGTCTCGGGCGGTAGCTGAGCGGCCTGCGCGATCTCCGCCGCCTTTGCTTCCGTGACCCCTTCCGCGGGGTCGACGGGGACCCGCGCCACCGCCTCCGGGCGGCTCGCGGCGATCTCCTCGATGTCCATGCCGCCCTCGGCGGAGGCGATCGCGAGGAAGGTGCCCGCGGCCCGGTCGAGGACGTAGGAGACGTAGAACTCCGCTTCGATATCCACTGGTTGAGCGAGCATCACCTTCCTGACGGTGTGGCCCTTGATCGTCATACTGAGGATCTGACGGGCTGTCAATTCGGCTGCCGCCGGGTCGACCGCGAGCTTCACCCCGCCCGCCTTGCCCCGGCCTCCGGTCTTCACCTGCGCCTTGACGACGACCCGGCCGCCGAGCCGTTCCGCGGCGAACCGGGCCTCCCTGGCCAGCTCCACCACCTCGGCCTCCGGCACCGCGATGCCATGGTCCGCGAAGAGTTCCCTTGCTTGGTGCTCGAACAGATCCATGTCGGCTTCCTTTTTGACGAAAGTGCCGCACGCCCCCTGGACACCATCCACTGGATGCGGGATAACAAGCTTCATACAGTATTCGTCGACTGTATGCAATGTACCGAGAGGGCGACAGCCCTCCCCTATGCGAAGGGACAGGGGCCTCCTCATGCCGGACCGAAACGCACGCCCCCGTACCCAAGGACCAGACCAGGTACAAGTAGAGGAGCCCCTCCATGCCCCAGGCTCTTGAGACCCCTCAGACCCCCGCGTCCGCCAAGGCACTGTCCGGCGTACGGGTACTGGACATGACGCATGTTCAGTCCGGCCCCTCCGCGACCCAGCTGCTCGGCTGGCTCGGTGCGGACGTGCTGAAGGTGGAGGCTCCCACCGGCGACATCACCCGTAAGCAGCTGCGCGACATCCCCGATGTCGACTCGCTGTACTTCACGATGCTCAACTGCAACAAGCGCTCCGTCACCCTCAACACCAAGACCGAGCGCGGCAAGGAGATCCTCACCGAGTTGATCCGCCGCTCCGACGTCATGGTGGAGAACTTCGGCCCCGGCGCCGTGGACCGGATGGGGTTCACCTGGGAGCGCATCCAGGAGATCAACCCGCGGATCATCTACGCCTCCATCAAGGGCTTCGGCGAGGGTCCGTACACCAACTTCAAGGCGTACGAGGTCGTCGCGCAGGCCATGGGCGGCTCGATGTCCACCACGGGTTTCGAGGACGGGCCCCCGCTCGCCACCGGCGCGCAGATAGGCGACTCCGGCACCGGCATCCACGCCGTCGCCGGCATACTCGCCGCGCTCTTCCAGCGTGAGCACACCGGTCGCGGTCAGCGTGTCAATGTCGCGATGCAGCACGCCGTGCTCAACCTCTGCCGGGTCAAACTCCGCGACCAGCAGCGGCTGGCGCACGGACCGCTCGCCGAGTACCCCAACGAGGACTTCGGCGACGACGTGCCGCGCAGCGGCAACGCGAGCGGCGGCGGACAGCCCGGATGGGCCGTCAGATGCGCGCCGGGCGGCCCCAACGACTATGTGTATGTGATCGTCCAGCCGGTCGGCTGGCGGCCGGTCACGGAGCTGATGGGCCGCCCCGAGCTGGCGGACGACCCCGAGTGGTCGACCCCGGAGGCCCGGCTGCCCAAGCTCGGCAAGATGTTCCAGCTCATCGAGGAGTGGACGAGCACGATCCCCAAGTGGGAGGTGCTGGAGAAGCTCAACGCCCACAACATCCCGTGCGGCCCGATCCTCTCCACCAAGGAGATCATCGAGGACGCCTCCCTGGCGGCCAACGAGATGGTCGTCGAGGTCCCGCATCCTCAGCGCGGCACGTTCACCACGGTCGGCAATCCGCTGAAGCTCTCCGACTCCCCCGTCGACGTGGTCACCTCACCGCTGCTCGGTGAGCACAACGAGGAGGTCTACGTCGGCGAGCTGGGAATCGGCGACGAGGAACTGCGCCTGCTCAAAACGAACGGAGTCATCTAGCGGTGGACACCACTGAGGAGTGCCAGAAGGCCGTACGTGTCGTCCTGGACGCCGCGCTGGCCGAGGGACGCACGGCCCTGACCGCGCCCGAGGGCAAGACCATCACCGACGCCTACGCCATCCCCACCCCGGTGGAGGGCCTGGCCGAGTGCGCCGACGAGGCGGTGGCCCTCGCCGACCGGATCGGTTTCCCGGTCGCGCTGAAGATCGTCTCGCCGCAGATCACGCACAAGACGGAGGCGGGCGGCGTACGGACCGGTCTGCGCTCGACCGCGGAGGTGCGCGGGGCGTTCACCGGGATCGTCTCCAACGTGCGGGCGTACGACCCGCAGGCGCGGATCCTCGGCGTACAGGTGCAGCAGATGGTTCCGTCCGGCACCGAGGTACTCGTCGGCACCGTCACCGACCCGACCTTCGGTCCGATCGTGGCGTTCGGTCTCGGCGGCGTCCTGGTGGAGGTCCTCAAGGACGTCACGTTCCGGCTCGCGCCGGCGACCAGGGACGACGCGCTGTCGATGCTCGACGGGATCCGCGCGGCGGAGATCCTGCGCGGGGTGCGCGGCGGCGCGGCCGTGGACCGGGACGCGCTCGCCGATCTGGTGGTCAAGGTGTCGCGGCTCGCGGCCGACTTCCCGGAGATCGCGGAGGTCGACCTCAATCCGGTGTTCGCCTCCGCGAGCGGGGTGATGGCCGCGGACGTGCGGATCCTGCTGGCGACCGAGAAGCCGGTCAGGCGTCGTACGTACACCCGCGAGGAGATCCTCGTCTCGATGCGGCGACTGATGAAGCCCGCCTCGGTGACGGTGATCGGAGCCTCCGGCGAGCCGGGCAAGATCGGTAACGCGGTCATGCGGAACCTGATCGACGGGGGATTTCCGGGAGAGATCCATCCGGTGAACCCCAAGGCCGATGACATTCTCGGCCGTAAGGCGTACAAGAGCGTGATGGACGTTCCGGGCCAGCCCGACGTGGCGGTCTTCGCGATCCCCGCGGAGTCGGTCCCGGCGGCCCTGGAAGAGGTCGGCCGCCGGGGCATCCCGAACGCCGTCCTGATCCCCTCCGGCTTCGCCGAGACCGGCGAGAACGAACTCCAGGCGCGGATCGTGGCGATCGGCGAGGAGTACGGCGTACGGCTGCTGGGGCCGAACATCTACGGCTACTACTCCACCTGGCAGGACCTCTGCGCCACCTTCTGCACCCCGTACGACGTCCGCGGCGGCGTGGCACTGACCTCGCAGTCCGGCGGCATCGGGATGGCGATCCTGGGCTTCGCCAGGAGCACCAGGACGGGTGTCTCGGCGATCGTCGGACTGGGCAACAAGTCGGACCTCGACGAGGACGATCTGCTGACCTGGTTCGGCGAGGACCCGAACACCGAGTGCGTCGCCATGCACCTGGAGGACCTGAAGGACGGCCGGGCCTTCGTGGCGGCGGCGCGCGCGACGGTGCCGAAGAAGCCGGTCGTGGTCCTCAAGGCCGGGCGCACGGCGGCCGGCGCCAGGGCGGCGGGCTCGCACACCGGCGCGCTCGCCGGTGACGACGCCGTATACGACGATGTGCTGCGGCAGGCGGGCGTCATCCGGGCGCCGGGCCTGAACGAGATGCTGGAGTACGCGCGGGCGCTGCCCGTGCTCCCCACTCCGCGGGGCGACAACATCGTCATCATCACGGGCGCGGGCGGCTCGGGCGTACTGCTCTCCGACGCCGTCATCGACAACGGCATGTCGCTGATGGAGATCCCGCCGGATCTGGACAAGGCGTTCCGGGCGTTCATCCCGCCCTTCGGCGCGGCGGGCAACCCGGTGGACATCACCGGGGGCGAGCCACCGGCCACGTACGAGGCGGCGATCAGGCTCGGCCTTCAGGACCCGCGGATCCACGCGCTGGTGCTGGGCTACTGGCACACGATCGTCACGCCGCCGATGGCCTTCGCGGAAGTGACGGCCCGGGTGGTCGCGGAGTTCCGGGCGAAGGGCATCCACAAGCCGGTGGTGGCGTCCCTCGCGGGCGACATCGAGGTCGAAGAGGCGTGTCAGTACCTCTTCGAGCGCGGAGTGGTGGCCTATCCGTACACCACCGAGAAGCCGGTCGCGGCGCTCGGCGCGAAGTACACGTGGGCACGGGCGGCGGGGCTGCTGTGACTCACTCACCAGACTTCCACCGGACGGTCCGGGGGCTGCACCCCGGAAGTGACACCGCCGTGTGGACACGAGCGGCGGGGCAGTTGACCGCAGCTCAGCAGATATTAGTGACGCATCGTCAGAATGATGCGGCGTTAATCCCGTTGGGAGGAAAGTCGATGACCTGACCAAGTCGGGTGGCACGAAAGTTCGGACAGGGGGCGCTGGCCAGTTCTTTCGATGCAAGGGGTGTCTACACCGCATGACAACCACTCAGCTTTCCAGCACCGTCCCCTTCAAGGAGGTGACGGATGGTAACGGCCGTGTGTTCCGGATCGGCGAGACCGACCGGGACATCATGGGCCGTGCACGATGGACGATGGTGCTCTTCCCGTGGATCGGGATGATGGGCATCAGCTCGTCCGAGTACGCGTTCACCTCGGCGGAGGACACTCTGCACGAGGCCCATCTATGGAGCAGCGGGCACATATTCTGGCTGATGGGCGTCTGGATATTCTTCCAGGCGGCCGTGGCCTTCCCCGCTGGGCAGCTCCGTGAGAGCGGCAAGCTGCCCGCCCGGTACGCCATGATGCTCGGCGCGCTGGGTACTCTCCTCGGTTATGTCTCACTGGCCTACGCGCCGCATGTGATCGTGGCGTACATCGGCTTCGGCATGTTCAGCGGCATCGGCGCGGGTCTGGTCTATGCCACGTGTGTGAACATGGTCGGCAAGTGGTATCCGGAGCGCAAGGGAGGCAAGACCGGCCTCGTCAACGGCGGTTTCGCCTACGGCTCGGTGCCCTTCGTCTTCCTGTTCACCTCGTACATGGACCTGAGCAACTACCAGACGGTTCTGGTGGCGGTCGGTGTCATCTGCTGTGCCGTGGTCGCGATCTCCGGCTGGTTCTTCAAGGACCCGCCGAAGTACTGGTGGCCTGCCGACGTCGACCCGCTGAAGACGTCGGACGACCCGAGGATCCGGCGTGCGCTGGAGAAGAACCCGCCGGCGGTCAAGCAGTACACCCCGAGGGAAGCGGCACGCACACCCGTGCTGTGGATGATGTGGTTCTGCCTGCTCTGCACGGCCGGCATCAACATCTTCGGCATCGCTTTCCAGGTGCCCTTCGGCAAGGACATGGGCTTCGCGGGCGGGATCGTGGCCACCGCGATGTCGCTCAAGGCCATCGTGAACGGTACGGGACGCGGTGTCATCGGCTGGATCTCCGACAAGTACGGACGCCGTAACACCCTGATCTTCGTCTGTCTGGTCCTGGGCAGCGCGCAGTTCGGTGTGCTCGTCTCCGGCTCCATGGGCAGCATGCCGTTCTTCCTCTTCTGCTCGATGGTCTCCGGCTTCGGCGGTGGCGCGATCTTCCCGCTGTTCGCGGCGATGACGGCGGACTACTTCGGGGAGAACAACAACGCCTCCAACTACGGAATGGTCTACAGCTCCAAGCTCATTTCCGGTCTGGTCGGATCCGGTATGGGAGCCGTCGTGGTGGCCGCCTGGGACTACGAGGGCGCGTTCATCATCGCCGGCAGTATCGGAATCGCATCAGCGGTACTGGCCCTGTTCCTCAAGGCGCCAGGAAGGCCGGACAGCAAGAAAATCGAACCAAACCCGAACCCGATTGGCCGTGAAATCGCTTAATGTCAGCAGAACCTCTTTCCGGTAAGTCCGCGTCGGCTACGGCCGACGCGGGCTACCGCGAAGTCACAGATGCACGTGGCCGTATCTACCGCATCGGCGAGACCGACCGACAGATACTGGGCCACTCCCGGAAGTTCATGGTGTACCTGCCATGGGCGGCCATGATGGCCATCAGCGTCTTCGAGTACGCCTTCGGATCAGCCGAAAGTGTCCTCTCGGCGGCTCATGGCTGGTCCCAGAGCAACACCTTCTGGATCCTCAGTATCTGGGTGTTCTTCCAGGCGGGTGTCGCCTTCCCGGCAGGCTGGTTGCGGGAGAAGGGGATTCTTACGGCGCGCGCCGCCACGTTGATCGGCGCCGTTCTCTCCTTCGCGGGATTCCTCTCCATCTCACACTTCAACAACGTGTCGGCCGCGGTCCTCGGGTTCGGCCTGCTCGGCGGTGTCGGATCCGGCCTCATCTACGCCACCTGCATCAATATGGTGGGCAAGTGGTTCCCGGAACGTCGTGGTGGAAAGACGGGATTCGTCAACGGCGGATTCGCCTATGGCGCGGTGCCGTTCATCTTCATCTTCAACTACGCGTTCAACATCGGTAACTACCAGACGGTGCTGGACCTGATCGGCGTCTACGTTCTGGTCATCGTCGTCATCTGCGCCCTGTTCTTCAGGGATCCACCGAAGAACTGGTGGCCGGCCGATGTCGATCCGCTGAAGATCGCGGCGGGCAGCAAGACCGCGGCGACCCTGGCCAAGAACCCGCCGGCGTCGAAGCAGTACCGGCCCATGGAGGCCATCAGGACGGGCATGCTCCCGCTGATCTGGGTGCTGCTGGTGATCACCGCCGGTGTGTCCATCTTCGGTATCTCCTTCCAGGTGCCGTTCGCCAAGGACGTCGGGTTCGGACCGCTCGTCGCCGCCTCTTCGGCCGGTGTGCTGTCCGTTGTCAACGGCGTCGGTCGAGGAGTTGTCGGCTGGCTCTCCGACCTCTGGGGCCGCAAGATCACACTGATCTTCGTGATCACGGTGCTGGGGCTGGCGCAGTTCGGCGTCCTGTGGGCGGGCAACACGAAGAACGAGATCCTGTTCCTGGTGTTCGCCTTCATCTCCGGCTTCGGCGGCGGGGCGTTCTTCCCGCTGTTCGCGGCGCTCACGCCGGACTACTTCGGGGAGAACTACAACGCCACCAACTACGGTCTCGCCTACAGCGGCAAGCTGATCAGCGGGCTGTTCGGTGGCGGGCTCGGGGCGATGGCGGTCCACTCGTGGGGATACAACGGCGCGTACATCCTCGCCGGTGGACTCTCCCTCGTAGCGGCGGCCATGGCCATGCTGTTGCGTAACCCCGGACAGCCGCGGAACGGGAGTACACCCCCTGTTCCACAGCCGGTCGGCGGGTGACCGATCACAGACGGGCGGCCCTCTCCACGGCTCTTCCGAGCCGCGGGGAGGGCCGCCGTCGTGTGATCACACCGCTGTGCCGTCACACCGACACACGTTGCCCATGAATCAGTACCCCTCCCGGCGATGTCCGCCCCGTCGGGCGGACATCGCCGGTCGCGGCATTACCGGCGTTCGCGCAGCGAGTGCAGATGCGCCGCCGACTTCTTGGCGAACAGGATGGAGTCCACCGGCTGGTCGTGCTCCACCTGCCAGTGGTGATCACGGCGGCCGCCGCGGGTCTTGTTCACCGCCGATATGAAGCGCTGGTAGTCGATGTCGCCGTCACCGACGTCCACCATCCGGTAGCCGTCGCGCTCGGCGATGTCCTCGATGCCGTCCTTCACATGGAAGAGCGGGTACCGGTGGGGCTGCTTGAGCACATAGCGCAGCGGGTCGAAGGGCGCGGGCTTGCCCTCGGGGGTCTTGCTGAACCGGAACTGCCCCGCGAACGCCCAGTAGATGTCCATCTCCAGATAGACCAGGCTGGGGTCGGTCTCGGCCAGCAGGACGTCGTAGAGCCGGACGTCCGGCTGGTCGGTGGCGAAGGAGAACTCCTCCGCGTGGTTGTGCTGGTAGAACTTCATGCCGCGCCGCTTGGCCGCGGCGCCATAGGCGTTGAAGTCCGCGGCGGCCCGCTTCCAGGCGTCCACGGTCGATCCGTAGCGGAACGGGCCCGATGCCGTACCGATGTGGTCCAGGCCCAGTTCCTCGGCGTCGTCCAGGACCTGGGTGAGGTTCTGGGCGAAGCTGTAGGCGTTGGGGTTGTTGTCGTCGGCGTAGTTGACGTGGCTGCCGATGCCCTTGAGGCCATGGTCCTTGGCCAGCCGCTTGAGCTGGGGCAGGGTGATCGCGCCCGCGGACCCCTGGGTGTAGCCGGCGTACTCGACCTCGTCGTAGCCGAAGCGCTCCAGCTCCTCGAAGACCTTGGCGAAGCCGATCGTGGAGACCTTGTCACGCAGTGAGTAGAGCTGGACGCCGAGCCGGCCGGAGGGCAGCACGGGCTGGCCGTTTCCATGGCCGTGGCCGTGTCCGTGTCCCTTGCCCTGAGCGGCGGCCGGGGTCGCCGAGGCGCCGAGGACGGCGGCGGCGGTCGCGCCCGCGGCGACGCCGAGCATATTGCGTCGACTCAGCTTCTGGGCGAGCTCTGGGTCGGCTGACTTCTTGCGGCTCATTGCGGAACTCCTTCTGTCAGTGCAGTCCGGCAAGCTGGAGTAGCAGGGATTTGACGTCGGTGGCCGCGACCCGGTCACCGACAGCGCGGGGGGTGGAGCACAGGATGAGCGGACCTTCCTGGTCGCTCTGCGGCAGCCGGCCATGGCTGCCGCGGATGGGTGAGGCGTCCAGCGGGACGACCGCGAGGCGGTAGCGCATACCGAGCTTCTTGCGGGCGATCGCCTTGGCCGCCTTGAGGCGTACATACGGATCGAGGGGGTCCATGAACAGCTCGACGGGGTCGTAGCCCGGCTTGCGGTGGATCTCGACCAGCTGGGCGAAGTCGGGGGCCCGTTCGTCGTCGAGCCAGTAGTAGTACGTGAACCACGCGTCGGGCTCGGCGATGGCCACCAGCTCACCGGAGCGGGAGTGGTTCAGGCCGTGCGCCTTCTTGCCCTCGTCGTCCAGGATTTCGTCGATGCCGGGGAGATCCTTCAGGGCCTCGCGCGTGGCGTCAAGGTCCTCGGGGCGGCGTACGTAGACATGGGCGAGCTGATGGTCCGAGACGGCGAACGCCCGGGAGGCCATCGGGTCGAGATACTCCATGCCGTCCTGGGTGTGCACCTCCAGCAGCCCGGCACGGCGCAGCGCCCGGTTGATGTCGACGGGCCGCGAGACACGGGTGATGCCGTACTCGGAGAGCGCGACGACCGTACGGCCCTCCGCCCTGGCGTCGTCCAGCAGCGGGGCCATGGCGGCGTCGAGATCGGTCGCCGCCCGGTGCGAGCGCGGGTCGTCGGGGCCGTAGCGCTGGAGGTCGTAGTCGAGATGCGGCAGATAGCAGAGCGCCAGATCGGGCCGACGGGTGCGGACGATATGGCGGGTGGCGTCCACGATCCACTGCGAGGAGACGAGGTCGGCGCCGGGGCCCCAGAAGTGGAAGAGGGGGAACGTGCCGAGTTTCTCGGTGAGTTCGTCGTGCAGCGCGGGCGGACGGGTGTAGCAGTCGGGTTCCTTGCGGCCGTCCGCGTAGTAGACGGGGCGCGGAGTGACCGTGTAGTCGGTGTCCGCGCCCATCGCGTACCACCAGCAGATGTTGGCCACGGTGTAGCCGGGGTACGCGCGCCGGGCGGCGTCCCACAGTTTGTCGCCGGAGACGAGTCCGTTGTGCTGGCGCCAGAGCAGCACGTCGCCGAGCTCGCGGAAGTACCAGCCGTTGCCGACGATGCCGTGCTCGGCGGGGAGTGTGCCGGTGAGGAAGGTGGACTGCGCGCTACAGGTGACGGCGGGCAGCACCGTGGAGAGCGGGGCCTGCGAGCCGGACGCCGCCAGCTTGCGCAGGTTCGGCATATGGGCGAGCAGCTGGGGCGTGAGCCCGACGACGTCGAGGACCAGCAGCGGGGTCGGGGCCGGGGTCCCGGCCGGGGTCTCGGTCACGGCAGCTCCTTCAGGCCGAGGTCCGTCAACAGATCTCGGGCCAGGGTGAGTTCGGCGGCGATTCCATCGGCGAGCTGTCCGCGTGAACGGGGACGGAGCTCGGGCGGGAGCGCCTGCCAGGTGTACGTCTCGACCTCCAGATGGCGGGTGCGCGGCCGCGCGACGCCGACGAGCCGGGCCAGGGTGTCCCGGAGCACCGGGAGGGTGGAGGTGAGCGGCGGGGCGGGCGGAGCGTGCAGCGGGACATGGAAGTGCGCGCGCCAGGGTGCTCCGTCGGGCAGCACATCCCCTGCCAGGGCCTCTTCCAGATCGTCCGTGCCGCGCAGCCCGGCGGCGGTGCGGGTACGGGTCTGGTGCAGGAAGCGGGGTTCGGCGAAGGAGGCGAGCGCGTCCCGCACCTCCGGCAGATGCGGGTGCTCGGCGTGCAGGGCCGCGGAGAGCTGGGCCTTGGGGATGGGGATGTGCGCGGCCTCCAGCGCGCCGAGCGCTCCGGCCGGGTCCTCGAAGGAGGTGGCGAGATGGCAGGTGTCGATACAGATGCCGATCCGGTCGCCGGCGATCTCGGTGAGCGGGCCGATCGCGTCGGCGGTGGTTTCGACGGTGCAGCCGGGCTCCGGTTCGAGCGCGATCCTGATGGACTTGCCGGTCAGCTCCTCCAGCGCGTCCAGCCGCTCGGCGAGCGCGGACAGCGCCTGGTGCGCGGTGCGGGCCGCGGCGGCGTCCCAGGGGGTGCGCCAGCCGAGCGGGAGGGTGGAGACGGAACCCTCGGTGACATCGTCGGGCAGCAGCGCGGCCAGCAGGCGGGCCAGATCGCTGGTGTGGGCGAGCCGCTCGGGGTCGGTCCAGTCCGGTTTGTACACGCGGTACTTGACCTCTTCGGCGCCGAAGCCCTCGTACGGGAAGCCGTTGAGCGTGACGACCTCAAGACCGCGCCGGTCCAGTTCGGCGCGGAGCCCGCGCAGCACCGCGGGGTCGTTGATCAGGGCTTGAGCGGCGTCCTTGGCGAGCCAGAGGCCGATGCCGAGGCGGTCCCGGCCGAGGCGCTTGCGTACCGGCTCGCAGTGGTCGCGCAGCTGGGCCAGTACGCCGTCGAGGGTCTCGGCGGGGTGGACGTTGGTGCAGTACGAGAGGTGGACGGTGGAGCCGTCGGGGTGGCGGAAGCGCATGGGCTCACTCACCCCCGCGCAGAATGGAGTTGCCCTCGTGCAGGGCCTCCGGCGCGGGAACGTCCAGCTGGAGTCTGCCGCTGAGCCCGTAGAAGGCGACGGGGTTGCGCCACAGGACCTGGTCGACGTCGTCCTCGCCGAACCCGGCGGCGAGCATCGCGTCGCCGACCTTGCGCGTCTTGAGCGGATCGCTGTTGCCCCAGTCCGCGGCCGAGTTGACGAGCACCTTCTCGGTGCCGTGCTCCTTGAGGACGGCGACCATCCGGTCCTCGTCCATCTTGGTGTCCGGATAGATCGAGAAGCCGAGCCAACTGCCGCTCTGCGCCGCGTCCTTGACAGTCGTCTCGTTGAGATGGTCGAGCAGCACCCGGTCCGGGGCGAGCGCGGACTCCCGTACGACGTCGATGGTGCGGCGCAGCCCCGACAGCTTGTCACGGTGGGGAGTGTGGACGAGCGCGGGCAGGCCGTGGTCGGCGGCGAGCTGGAGCTGCGCGGCCAGGGCGGTGTCCTCGGCCGGGGTCATCGAGTCGTAACCGATCTCGCCGACGGCGACGACACCGTCCTTGACCAGATAGCGCGGCAGTTCGTCCAGGACGGGGGCGCAGCGCGGGTCGTTCGCCTCTTTGGGGTTGAGGGCGAGCGTGCAGTGGTGGGCGATGCCGTACTGGGAGGCGCGGAACGGCTCCCAGCCGAGGAGCGCGTCGAAGTAGTCGAAGAAGCTCTCGGGTGAGGTACGGGGCTGGCCGAGCCAGAAGGACGGCTCGACCAGGGCGCGGACACCGGATTCGTACATCGCCCGGTAGTCGTCCGTGGTGCGGGAGGTCATATGGATGTGGGGGTCGAAGATGCGCATCAGGACTCCTCGCCGGTCAGGGTCAACGCACGGTGCAGGTCGGCGGGTACGGAACGGCCGGCGGCGGTGCGCTCAGCCGCGAAGTCGGCGAGCATCCTGGCCAGTTCGGTGTCTCCGTGGGCGCGTCCGGCCAGGCTGTCGACGGCGTCGACGGGCACGTCGGTGAACAGGCACTTGAGGATGGCGTGCCGCCAGGAGTGGGGGTCGAGATGGGCGGCGGCGTACGGACCGACGGCGGCGGCGACCAGCCGGGTGTCATTGGTCCGCAGGGCGTCCTCGACCAGGGGCAGCGCGCCGGGTCCCGGGACGCGGTGGGGCAGGGCGAGCAGGACGGCGCGCCGCTCGGCGGCGGTGCCCCGCTGGTAGAGCCGGGTCAGGGTGGCGAGCCCGGCGCCGGCTTCCTGGAGCAGCAGGGTACGTACGGCGTCGACGGTGTCCGTGGACGGGCCGCAGTGCCGGCCCGCGGCGGCGAAGCGCAGCTCCCAGGGCGCGGCGGCAACGTTGTCGTCGGCACGGGCGGCGGTGGCCTCGGCGAGGGCGTCGTCGAGCCAGGATCCGGCGAGCTCGTCGAGCCTGAGGAGCAGTTCCTCGCGGGTCGGGGTCATCAGGACACTCCCTGCGCGCGGAGGAACTCCAGTGAGGTGCGGGCCAGTTCGGGCCCGGCGTGGGAGTGGCGGGGCAGCTCCACGACGGTCAGACCCTCGTACCCGGTCGCGGCCAGCGCGGCGAGCACGGGCGGGAAGTCGATCTCGCCGTCCCCGAACGGGAGATGCTCATGGACACCGCGCCGCATGTCCTCGATCTGCACATGCCGCAGCCAGGGGGCGGCGTCCCGTACGCAGTCGGCGGGCGACGCGGGCTCCAGGCACTGGCAGTGGCCGATGTCGAGGGTGAGCCCGAGCGGGTCCGGGTCGCCGAGCAGATGTCTGAGCCGGTGGAATCCCGAGATGTCCGAGACGAGATGGCCGGGTTCGGGCTCGACGGCGAGGGGGATGTCGGCGGCCTCCGCCGCGTCGAGGACCGGGCCCATCGCCTCTTCGAGCCGCTTCCAGGCGGTGTCGGTGTCGGTGGGTCCGGGGACGATGCCGCTGAAGCAGTGGACGGCGTGCGCGCCGAGGTCGGCGGCGACCTGGACGGCCGTGACCAGCAGCCGCGTACGGGCGGCGCGGCCTTCGGGGTCCGGGTCGACCAGCGTGGGGCCGTGCTTGCGGCGCGGGTCCAGTACGTAACGGGCACCGGTCTCGATGGTGACCCCGAGGCCCAGCTCGGCCAGCCGGCGGGCGACCCGCTGGGTACGGGCGGCGAGATCGGGGGCCATCGGGTCGAGATGCATATGGTCGAGGGTCAGCCCGACGCCGTCGTAGCCGAGATCGGCGAGCAGCCCGAGGGCGTCGTCGAGGCGCAGATCGGTGAGCCCGTTGGTGCCGTAACCGAAACGCAGACTCATGTGGGGCTCACTTTCCGTGCGAACGTGCGGGCCAGCGGTATGAGCCCCATGACGCCGAGCGCGACCCCGGCGGACCCGCCGCGCGCGGCCAGCGCCGCCTGGAGCGGGATCATCGCCCGGATGCCGCCGCCGACGGCGCGCTGGGTGAGCGGCGGCGACGGATTGAGCGCGGCGTGCAGCAGAGGCCGCCCCGCGGTCCCCGCGTAGACGAGGGCGAGCGCCCCGGCGAGCGCGGGGCCGGCCTGCGGCCCGGCGGCCGCGGATGCGGGGGCGGAAGCGGGAGCGGGGTCGGTCCGCCGGCCCACCAGCGCGCCCAGCACGCCGGTGGCCACGAGCGCGGCGAGCGGCGCGCCCGTCGAACCGCCCTGCGCCTCGTGGCGCGAGACGGTGGTGACGGCGACGGTGTGCGCGCCGAGGAGTGTGGCCGAGGGCAGCGCGGTACGCAGACCGGCCCAGCGACCGGTGGCGCCCGCGACTCCGGCGCGCACGACTCCCGCGCCCGCGCCCGGACTCGCGCCCGCACTCGTGCCCGCGGTCAGCGAACGGCCGCCCGTGCGGGGCGACTTGTGCGCGGCGCCGCCGCCGTCCCGGCCCGCCGTCGCCGTCGCGCCCAGCAGCACGTCCAGCGCCCTGGCCGCGCCCATCGCCGCCGGGCCCGCCGCGGTGTGTTTCAGGCGCAGGTCGTACGACCAGGCCGCGGCCGCCAGGGCCGTGCCCACGACCAGGGACGGCCGTCCCGCGCGGGCCGCGAGGGCGAGGCCGGCGGCCGTCAGTGCGCCCGCCGCCGTGAGGGCCGCCGCCGGGGAGATCCGGCCCGACGGGATGGGGCGGTGCGGGCGGTCGATCGCGTCCTCCTCCCGGTCCGCCCAGTCGTTGAGCGCCATGCCCGCCTCGTACAGGCAGAGCGAGGCGCCCACGGCGAGCGCGGTGGAGCGGTTGGGGCGTACGCCGAGGGCCGCGGCCCCGGCCAGCGCGTCGCCGGGGACCGTGAACAGGGCCGAGACGCGGAGCAGTTCGGACCAGGCCCGGATACGTCCGCGCAGGCTCACCTGGTCTCCTTCAGCCGCTCGGCGAAGGCGAGGAGCGCGTCGAACTGTTCGGCGAGCGCGGCGGGGCCGCCGTCCGGATCCTTGAAGTAGAAGCCGAGGCCGGGCAGGGGCCCGCTCAGCCCGGCCTCGTGCGCGCGGGCCACCAGCCGGGCCAGGTCGAGTACGAGCGGCGCGGCGAGCGCCGAGTCGCACCCCTGCCAGATGGTCTGGAGGATCATCCGCGAGCCGAGGAAACCGTCGAACGCGATGTGGTCCCAGGCGGTCTTCCAGTCGCCGAGCGCCGGGACGTCGTCGATATGGACCTCGCCCTCCGGGGCCGCGCCGAGGGTGTCGGCCAGTACGCGCTCCTTGCCCGCGTTCTTGGCCGCCGCCGCGGCCGGGTCGGCCAGCGCCGCTCCGTCCCCGCCGCCCAGCAGGTTCGTGCCCGACCAGGCCCGTACGGTCAGGGCGCGCTGGACGAACATGGGGGCGAGCACGGAACGGAGCAGCGTCTGGCCTGTCTTGCCGTCGCGGCCGGCGTGGGGAAGTCCGCCGGCCTCGGCGGCCGCCGTGAGGGCTTCGGTGCGCAGCCCGGTGGAGGGCGTGAAGTTGACGTACGAGCAGCCGGCCCGGATCGCGGCCGCCGCGTAGAGCGAGCTGGCGGGCAGGCGCGGATCGCCCGGTGCGGGCTGGGGTTCGGTGGACGAGACATTGACGACGACGGTGCGGGCGACGCCGGTGCGGCGCGCGAAGTCCCTGAGGTCGTCGGCGAACGAGGCGATGAGCTCCTCGTCGCTCCTGGCGTCGCCCGGCTGGGGGCCGCCGGCCCGTATCTCCTGGTCGGCGGCGGCCAGTTCGGCGTGGATCGCGGCGGGCAGGCCGTGCGGCAGCACGCCCGCCACGGTCAGCGCCTCCGCGCGTTTGGGCAGCGGACAGCTCGCCGTGTCGTGTCCGCCGAAGACGAGCGAGGAGAGCGCGGGGAGGCCCGCGTCCGCGAAGGGCGCGGTCTCGGTGACCATGCCCGTCGCGGGATGGAGCCCGGCGGTGACCGCAGCGCATCCCGCGACGGCCGTCGTGGCGACGGAGCCGCGCGCTCCGACGAACCAGACTCCGGTGCGTACTGCAGTCGATTCTGTGCGGGTCGTCGTCGCGGGACTGGTCGTCGTCACGGGGCTGCCTCCCTGCCGGTGGTGTGGTGGTTGGTGGACGGCGGGCGGGGGGTACGGCGCCTCCCCGCCCGCCGCCGGCTGACGGGCCGCCCCGTCCCGGAGACCTCTGGCTACGAGAGGTCTCTAGGCGGAGGGCAGTTCCTTGAGCTGGACATCACGGAAGGACACCTGGTCGTCGGCGCCGTGGTTCTGCAGGCCGATGTAGCCGTCCTTCAGACTGCGCTCCGGGTCGGTGTTGGTGAAGTCGTTGATCTTCACGCCGTTGAGGAAGATCTGCAGACGTTCACCCTGGACCTTGATCTCGTAGTTGTTCCACTGGCCCGGGGGCCGCAGAACCTGGTCCCTGGCCTTGATGTCGGCCGACTTGAAGGTGTAGACGGCGCCGGTGGTGCGGTCGGCGGCGTCGGTGGCGTCGATCTGGATCTCGTACCCCTTGTCGACCGCGGACCACGGGTCGTCGGAGGCCGGGAAGCCCACGAAGACACCGGAGTTGTCGTCCCCGTCCATCTTCCAGTCCAGCTTCAGGGAGTAGGACTCCAGCTCCTTGGCCTGGTACCACAGCAGGCCCATGCCGCCCTCGGAGCGCAGTTCACCGTCCACGACGTTGAACTTGCCCGGTCCGGCCTGCTTCCAGCCCTCCAGTGTCTTGCCGTTGAAAAGGTCCCGGTAGCCGGTCCGCGGCTTGCAGTCCGCCTTCACCTGGCCGGCCGCGTAGCGCAGTCCGCCGAGCAGGTGCTGCCGGAAGGCGTCGTCCGCGTACGACTCCTTGGTGTGGCCGCCGCCGGTGTAGAAGGCACGGCCGCCCTCGTAGGTCTGGCACCAGGCGATCGGGTGGTCGCCCTTCATGTTGCCGCCCTGGTAGGTGGTCTCGTCCAGGGTGGCGAGGACGCGGGCCTGATCCCGGGGGTTGGTGCGGTAGTTGTACCACTCGTCGGTGCGCTGCCACTCGTCGCCCAGGTGGGCGGTCGACGGGTTGTCGTGGTCCTCGACGCGTACGGTGGCCGGCTGGATCTGCGGGTGGGAGTCGAAGTAGGCCCCCACCAGACCGCCGTAGAAGGACCAGTCGTACTCGGTGTCGGCCGCGGCGTGGACACCCATGTAGCCGCCGCCGGTGGCGACATAGTTCTCGAACGCCTTCTGCTGGTCGGCGTTGAGGACGTCACCGGTGGTGGAGAGGAAGACCACCGCGTCGTACCTGGCCAGGTTGTTGGTGGTGAACTGGCCGGGCGCCTCGGTGGCGTCGACGGTGATCCCGGTGGTCTTGCCGAGCTCCTTGAGCGCGGCGATGCCCTCGGGGATCGAGTCGTGGCGGAAGCCGCCGGTCCTGGAGAAGACCAGGACCCGCTTCTCGGTCCTGCCGGCCACGGCCGTGGAGAGCTGGAAGTCGTCCAGGTCGTACAGCGCGCCGGCGCCGCCCTTGAAGACCAGGAACAGCTCGGTGGTCTGCTTGGGTACGGAACGGAGCGGTACGTCGATGTCCTGGAAGGTGTCCCAGCTGCCGGTGACCGGGATCGGCGCGGAGCCGAGCAGGTTGCCCTTGGCCGAGCCGGTACGTACCTCCAGGAATCCGCCGGCGCCGCCGGAGGAGATCCGGGCGGTGAGCGTCTTGGACCCGGTCAGGTTGTACGGCTTGAAGGAGATCCAGTCGCCGTTGTCGATGTCACCGACGGTCTTGCCACCGTTGGCGGACGCCTTGTCGTAGACCGTGATGCCGGAGGAGTTGTTGAAGTGCTCGGCCTGCCGGTGGCGCGGCTGGAGCTGCGCCTGGTCGTGCGTGGTGAGCGCCTCCTGGCCGCCGCCTCCGGCGTCGGTGTACTCGGCGTCGATCACACCGAAGATATTGGCGTTGGGATCGTGCTCGGTGTCGGCGGGCGCGGTGATGGTGCCCTCACAGCCGTTGGCCGAGGTGATCGGGTGGCCGTGGCTGTCGTGGCCGAGGACGTAGCGGACGACGACCTTGGAGCAGTCGATCGTCCCGTCCTCCGGGTCGGTGACCTTGACCTTGAAGGGGACGGTGTCCCCGAAGTTGAAGAGGTGCCCGTCATTGGGGAGTTCGAGCGTCACCTTGGGCGCGGTGTTGCCGACGACGATCCGGACGGACGCGGTGGCGGTGCGCTCGGTCGGATCGGTGACGGTGAGCCGCGCGGTGTAGGTGCCGTTCGTCTTGTACGTGTACGAGGGGTTGGCCTCGGTCGAGGTGCCGCCGTCGCCGAAGTCCCACGCGTAGGCGAGGGCGTCGCCGTCGGGGTCCGCGGTGCCCGCGGAGGAGAAGGTGACGTTCAGCGGGGACTTGCCGGACGTCTTGGTCGCGGCCGCCTCGGCGATCGGTGACTTGCCGCCCGTGGAGTTCTCGATGCGGTAGAGCGCGGAGTGCTCGTCGCCGCCGAACCAGGACAGGCCGTAGTCGAGTACGTAGAGCGCGCCGTCGGGGCCGAACTCCATGTCCATGGGCTGGGTGCCGGTCCACGGGAACGGGTTGATCGTGCTGACGGTGCCGTCCTCGCCCTGCTCGATCCGCTTGATCCACTGGCGGCCGAACTCACCGGCGAAGAAGTCCCCGTCGTACGCCTCGGGGAACTTGACCGGGGAGTCGAGGTCGGCGTCGTAGCGGTAGACCGGTCCCCCCATCGGGGATTCGGAGCCGCTGCCGAACTCGGGCACGCTGCCGCCGTCGTACGGGATCCAGGCGGCCTGCGCCGGCGGGAGGTCGGACAGACCGGTGTTGTGCGGCGAGGTGTTCTTGGGTGCCGCGCAGTCGAAGGCCGCGCCGGACGCCTTGGTGGCGAAGTCGTAGTCGATGAACGGGTCGTTGTCGCCCGTGCAGTACGGCCATCCGAAGTTGCCCGCCTCGGTGACCCGGGCGAACTCCACCTGGCCGGCCGGACCGCGGGTCGGGGACGCGGCGCCGGCGTCGGGGCCGTAGTCACCGACGTAGACGATGCCCGTCTTCTTGTCGACGGAGATACGGAAGGGGTTGCGGAACCCCATGGCGTAGATCTCGGGCCGGGTCTTCTCGGTGCCCGGGGCGAAGAGGTTGCCCTCGGGGATGGTGTACGAGCCGTCCTCGGCGACCTTGACGCGCAGCACCTTGCCGCGCAGGTCGTTGGTGTTGCCGGAGGAACGCTGGGCGTCGAACGCCGGGTTGCGGTCGGACCGTTCGTCGATCGGCGTGTAGCCGTCGGAGGCGAACGGGTTGGTGTCGTCGCCGGTCGACAGATACAGGTTGCCGTCCGCGTCGAAGGCGATGTCGCCGCCCACATGGCAGCAGGTGCCGCGCGAGGTGGTGACGTCGAGGACCTTCTTCTCGCTCGCCTTGTTGAGCGTGCCGTCCTCGTTCAGCGTGAACCGGGAGAGACGGTTGTATCCGTCGAACGGGGCGAAGTCGGCCGCCGTTCCGTTCTCCGGGGCGTCGCCCTCCGGAGTGTCCAGCTTGGGCGCGTAGAAGAGGTAGATCGCCCGGTTCTCGGCGAAGTCGGGGTCGACCCCGACGCCCTGGAGACCCTCCTCGTCATGGTTGTACACATCCAGCGTGCCGGAGACCGTGGTGTCGCCACCGGCGTCGGTGATGCGCAGGGTGCCATCACGCGAGGTGTGCAGCACCCGGCGGTCCGGCAGGACCGCGAGCGACATGGGCTCACCGACCGCGTCGGCGCCCTTCGCGAGGGTCACCTGCTGGAAGCTCTCCTCCGCGACCGGCTCGTCCGGGTGCGCGGCGGCGGGTACGGCGCTGAGGCTCGATCCCGCGAGCAGGGCGCCCGTCAGGAGTGCGAGGAGGGTTCTGGCTCTGGGGCGTTTTCTGTGCACGAAAGTCCTCCACAATGGGCTGTTCGTACGTGCGGGTTGCCAAGGGAGCGCGGAGGAGCGCTCTCGCCTCCCGGGGGCGGTGCTCGTCCTGCACCGGATCCCCGGGGGGATGTGGCTCTGTCACCGACGTGCGCCGTCACATCGGAGACCACCTGTGTCCTGTACTTATGCGCTGTACCTATGTCCTGTACATCTCAGTGGACCGTAGCTGTGTTCGTCCGCGTCCGAAAGACCTTGCGCAGAAGAGAAGTTGCCTTTTTCCTGCCTCAGGACAAAGCACTTTCCGGGCAGGACTGACCGCCCGGTGGCGCTTTCCGCCACCGGGCTGCCCGCCCTCTCCCCGGAGCCCGATCCGGGGAGAAGCCGCTACTCCCCGCCCCCGAAGGCCGCGTCGAAGGACGCGGTCGGCGGGTCGAAGTCGAAGCGCTTCAGGTCGGCGAGGGCCTCGGGAGCGCCGGCCAGCCGGTCCATACCCGCGTCCTCCCACTCGACCGAGATGGGGCCCTCGTACTGGATCGACCGCAGCATCCGGAAGACGTCCTCCCACGGGACATCACCGTGGCCCGCCGAGACGAAGTCCCAGCCGCGCCGCGGATCGCCCCAGGGCAGATGCGACCCGAGCCGGCCGTTACGGCCGTCGAGGCGCTTGCGGGCCTCCTTGCAGTCGACGTGGTATATCCGGTCCCGGAAGTCGTACAGGAAGTTGACCGGGTCCAGGTCCTGCCAGACGAAGTGGCTCGGGTCGAAGTTCAGCCCGAACGCGGGCCGGTGGCCGACCGCTTCCAGCGCCTGGTGCGTGGTCCAGTAGTCGTACGCGATCTCGCCCGGGTGCACCTCGTGGGCGTAGCGCACGCCCTCGGCGTCGAAGACGTCGAGGATCGGGTTCCAGCGCTCCGCGAAGTCCTCGTACCCGCGCTCGATCATGCCGGGCGGGACCGGCGGGAACATCGCCAGCAGATGCCAGATGGACGAGCCGGTGAAACCGATGACCGTATTGACCCCGAAGGCCGCCGCGGCCCGCGCGGTGTCCTTGATCTCGGCGGCGGCGCGCTGCCTGACGCCCTCGGGATCGCCGTCGCCGAAGATCCGGGATGGCAGGATGCCCTGGTGGCGTTCGTCGATGATGCTGTCGCAGACGGCCTGGCTCACCAAGTGGTTGGAGATCGCCCAGCACTTGAGCCCGTACTTGTCGAGCAGCTGGTGGCGGCCGTCCAGATAGCCCGGATCCGCGAGTGCTTTGTCTACTTCGAAGTGATCTCCCCAGCAGGCGAGTTCCAGCCCGTCGTAACCGAAGTCACGGGCGAGCCGGCACACCTCCTCCAGGGGCAGATCGGCCCACTGGCCGGTGAACAGGGTGAACGGACGTGGCATTCGGACCTCCTCCTCCTTCTTGTGATGGACCTATGGCTGCGGCACGGGCGTGTACACGGCGTTCTTCGCCACGCTGTCCTCCACCGCGGCGAGCACCCGCTGCACCTGGAGCCCGTCCGCGAAGGACGGCACCGGATCGGTCCCGGCGGCGATCGCCTCGACCAGATCGCGGGCCTGGTGGACGAAGGTGTGCTCGTAGCCGAGCGCGTGACCGGGCGGCCACCACGCCTCCAGATAGGGATGCTCCGGCTCCGTGACCAGGATCCGGCGGAAGCCGGAGGAGGGAGCGGGCTCGGTGTGGTCATGGAACGACAGCTCGTTGAGGCGCTCCAGATCGAAGGCGAGCGAGCCGTGCTCGCCGTTGATCTCCAGATGGAGCGCGTTCTTCCGCCCCGAGGCCATCCGGGTGGCCTCGAAGGAGGCCAGGGCGCCCGAGGCGAGCCGTCCGGTGAACAGCGCCGCGTCGTCCACGGTCACCGGGCCCGTCTCGGCGCCCGCGGTCCCCGAGAGGCCGGCGGTCGACCCGCTGAGTACGGGCCGTTCCTTGACGAAGGTCTCCGCGAGCGCCGAGACCCCGACCAGCGGCTCTCCCGTCAGGAACTGCGCCAGGTCGATGATGTGCGCTCCCAGGTCGCCGAGCGCCCCGGACCCGGCGTGCTCGCGCTTGAGCCGCCAGGTGAGCGGGGCCGCCGGATCGGCCAGCCAGTCCTGGAGATAGGTGACCCGGACATGCCGCAGGGTGCCGAGCCGGCCCTCCGCGATCAGCTTCCTGGCGTACGAAATGGCGGGCACCCGGCGGTAGTTGAAGCCGACCATGGCCAGCTGACCGCGCGACCTGGCGTCGGCCGCGGCCCTGACCATGGCCTCGGCCTCGGCCACCGAGTTGGCGAGGGGCTTCTCGCACAGGACGTGCTTGCCCGCCTCCAGCGCGGCGATGGCGATCTCCGCGTGACTGTCCCCGGGGGTGCAGATGTCCACCACCTGCACGTCGTCGCGCGCGATGAGCCGCCGCCAGTCGGTCTCGGCCGCGGCCCAGCCGTGTCGGTCCGCCGCGGCGCGGACCGCGTCCGCGTCACGGCCGCAGACGGCGGCGAGCACGGGGCGCATCGGCAGGTCGAAGACGTGTCCCGCCGTGCGCCACCCCTGTGAGTGTGCGGCGCCCATGAACGCGTATCCGACCATGCCGATGCCGAGTGTCGGTGGTGCACCGGCTTCTTTCTCCGACGCTTCCCTGAGGGTCATACGGAGTACTCCTCGTCTCTCGCTGGTGGGGGCGGCCATGACTGGACCGGTCAGCTGAAGCCCTGAGGCAGGTAGTCGTCGATGTTCGTCTTGTCGACCACGGCCGAGAAGAGAGTGACCTGGGCCGGGATCTCCAGCCCGGACAGGCCGCTGATGCCCTTGCTCTGTCCGAGAGCGCGGGCCAGGTCGATGGCGGACGCGGCCATGATCGGCGGGTAGAGGACGGTGGCCTTGAGCACACCGTTGTCCGCCTTGATCGCGTCCATCGCGGCCTTGGCACCGGCCCCGCCGACCATCAGGAAGCCGTCCCGGCCCGCCTGGTCGATGGCGCGCAGGGCGCCCACGCCCTGGTCGTCGTCGTGGTTCCAGAGGGCGTCGAAGCTGGACTGCGCCTGGAGCAGCTGGGCCATCTTGGCCTGGCCGGACTCCACGGTGAAGTCGGCGGCCTGGCGCGCGACCTTCTTGATGTTCGGGTAGTTCTTGAGGGCGTCGTCGAAGCCCTGGGTGCGCTGCTGGGTCAGCTCCAGGCTGTCGGGCCCGGACAGCTCGATGACCTTCGCGTCGGGCTTGTCCTTGAGCTTCTCGCCGATGTAGTTGCCGGCGTTGAGGCCCATGCCGTAGTTGTCACCGCCGACCCAGCAGCGGTACGCCTGCGGGGAGGCGAAGATCCGGTCCAGGTTGATGACCGGGATCCCGGCGCGCATGGCCTTCAGCCCGACCTGGGTGAGCGCCTTGCCGTCGGCCGGCAGGATCACCAGGACGTCGACCTTCTTGTTGATGAGGGTCTCGACCTGGCCGATCTGGGCGGCGGTGTCGTTGGAGCCCTCGGTGATGTCGAGCGTCACATCGGAGTACGTCTCCGCCCGCGACTTGGCGTTCTCGTTGATGGCGTTGAGCCAGCCGTGGTCGGCCTGGGGGCCGGCGAAGCCGATGGTGACGGGCTTGCCCGGCTTGTCGTCGGAGGCGGGCTGGTCGTTGGCCGCGGTCTCCTTCGTCGCCGGCTCGTTGCTGGTACAGGCGGTGAGGAAAGCACCCGCGCCGATGGCGGCGGTGCCGAAGAGCATTCCTCTGCGGCTGGTTTCTGGCATGACGGTTCAACCCTTCAGGTAGGGCGGTTACGACAGGAAGCGGGTGCGAGACCGGAAGTCAGGACTCGCCATTGCGCACGGTGCGGCGCTGGACCAGTACGGCGGCGACGATGATCGCGCCCTTGGCGATCTGCTGGACGTCGCTCTGCAGGTTGTTGAGGGCGAAGATGTTGGTGATCGTGGTGAAGACCAGAACACCGAGTACGGAGCCGACGATCGTGCCGCGGCCGCCGCTGAGCAGAGTGCCGCCGATGATCGCTGCGGCGATGGCGTCCAGCTCGTACAGATTCCCGTTGGTGTTCTGTCCCGAGCCGGCCAGGACGATCAGCAGGAACGCCGCGATACCGCAGCAGAGGCCGGAGAGCAGATACAGATAGAGCCGCTGCCTGCGTACGTCGATACCGGCGAGCCGCGCGGCTTCCGCGTTGCCGCCGACGGCGACGGTGCGCCGGCCGAAGGTCGTCCGGTTGAGGATCAGCCAGCCGACGACCGTGACGGCCGCGAAGACCAGCACGAGCGGCGGGATGCCCAGGATGTACGAGTCACGGACCCCGAGATCGAGGACCGAGTCCACGGTGACGATCTGGGTCTTGCCGTCGGTGATCTGGAGGGCCAGACCGCGGGCGGAGGCGAGCATCGCGAGGGTGGCGATGAACGGCACCATCCCGCCGTAGGCGATCAGCACGCCGTTGACCAGTCCGCAGGCCAGACCCACGATCACCGCGGTGAACAGGATGCCGGCGAACCCGTATTCCTGGGTGGCCAGAGTGGTCGCCCAGACCGACGCCAGCGCCACGATCGCACCGACCGACAGATCGATCCCGCCGCTGGTGATCACGAACGTCATACCGACCGTGACCACACCGATGACGGACGCCTGGGTGAGGACCAGTTGGAGGTTGTTGGTGTCCAGGAACTGATCGGGCTTGGTGATACCGCCGACGATGATCAGTGCGGCGAGCACCCCGAGCAGGGAGAGGTTACGGACATCGAGACGCAGCCCGAGGGCGCGCCAACCACCCTTCTCCTCCGTGGACTTGTCGGACACGCGGGACATGGCGGGCGGCGTGGGCGGCTCGGGCGTGGCCGCCGCGTCGGGCCCGCCCTGCCGCGCCTCGGAGGCAGGCTGTTTCATGATGTCGGGCTCCCTTCCATCACAAGGTCGAGTACACGGTGCTCGTCGAGCTCCTGGGCGGGCGCCCGGTGGACGACCTGGCCCTCCCGGAGCACCAGCACCCGGTCGGCGAGGCCCAGGACTTCGGGGACCTCGCTGGAGACGAGCAGTACGGCGAGGCCCTCGTCGGCCAGCCGGCGGATCACGGCGTACAGCTCGGCGCGGGCGCCGACGTCGACTCCGCGCGTCGGCTCGTCGAGCAGCAGCACCCGGCAGCCGCGCAGCAGCCAGCGGGCGAGGACCGCCTTCTGCTGGTTGCCGCCGGAGAGGGTACGGATGCGGGCGTCCGGGTTGTCGGGGCGCAGGGAGAGTTCCCTGGTGGCCTCCCTGGCCGCGGTCCGCTCCGCCACGCGGTCGAGCCAGCCGGCCCGGGAGAAGCGGGACAGCGATGACACCGACACATTGCGGGTGACGGATTCGAGCATCAGCAGGGCCTGGGCCTTGCGCTCCTCGGGGGCGAGGCCGATTCCCGCGCGGACGGCGGCGCCTACGCTGCCGGGCCGCAGCGGGGTGCCGTCCACGAGCACCCGGCCCGCGGTGGCCTTGCGCGCCCCGTAGATCGTCTCCAGGATCTCGGAGCGGCCCGAGCCGACGAGCCCCGCGAGTCCGACGATCTCACCGGGCCGCAGTTCGAGGTCGACCGGGGCGAACTCCCCTTCCCTGGCCAGCCCTTCGACCTTCAGTACGGGCTCGGCGCGCGACGCTCCGGCCGTGACCGAGGGCCGCTCGGGGAAGACGTACTCGACGTTCCTGCCGGTCATCAGCGCGACGACCTCGCTGGTCGGGGTCTCCTTCGCGGGCAGGGCGACGGCCACGGTCCGGCCGTCCTTGATGACGGTGACACGGTCGCCGATGCGCCGGATCTCCTCCAGCCGGTGGGAGATGTAGATGACGGCCACACCGTCGGCGGTGAGGGTGGAGACGATCCGGAAGAGGTTGTCGACCTCGTCGGGGTCGAGGGCCGCGGACGGCTCGTCCATCACGATGAGCCGTACGTCGTGCGAGAGGGCGCGGGCCATCGACACGATCTGCTGCTGGGCGGCGGAGAGCGAGCCGACGGGCCGGTGCGCCTGGATCTCGGGGTGGCCGAGCCGCTTGAGCAGCGCGGTCGCGCGGGTCCTCGCCTCCCCGCCCCTGACCACGAAGCCGGCGGTGGTGGGCTCGTGACCGAGGAAGATGTTCTCGGCGACCGTCAGCCCCTCGACCAGGTCGAGTTCCTGGTAAATGGTCGCGATGCCGAGCCGCATGGCGGCGATGGGCGATTTCAGTGTGACGGCCTCGCCGCGCCAGGTGATCACACCGCCGTCGGGCTGATGGGCCCCGGCGAGCACCTTGATGAGGGTGGACTTGCCGGCGCCGTTCTGGCCGAGCAGGCAGTGGACCTCGCCCGCCTCGACCTCCAGGTCCACACCGTCGAGGGCGCGGACACCGGGGAACAGCTTGGTGATGCCGGACATGGTGAGCAGAAGGTTTTCCGGTGGTGCGGGTGTTGGTGCCATGGCGTATCCCCTCGGCGGATGCGGCCGTAGAGCGGGCAGGGCAGAAAATGGGCAAAAGGAGTAAGGCGGAACGGAGTTGGGCACGGCTGAACCAGGTGCGGCGGAGCGGTGTTGGTACGTGTTACGGATACGGCTCGTGCGGCTGACGCGGCTCGTACAGGTACTGCGGCTCGCGTCCGCCGCGGTGGTGACGGGTGGTGCGGCTCGTGCGTACTGCTGGCGTTACAGGTGCTGTTACGGGTGGTGCGGCTCGTACGTACTGCTGGCGTTACAGGTGCTGTTACGGGTGGTGCGGCTCGTACGTGGTGCTGTTGTCGCGGATGGAGCGGTGGTGTCGCGTTGGTGTCCGGTGGTGCGCCGCCGGCCCCGGAGGGGCGTCAGGCCGGCGAGAACAAGTGGTCGCTGATGAGCCGGGCCGCGCCGGTGACTCCGGCGGTCGGGCCCAACTCCCCCAGGACTATGGGGAGATTGCCGGTGGCCAGCGGCAGGGACTGCCGGTAGACCTGGGTACGTACGCTGGCCAGCAGCGTGTGACCGAGACCGGTCACCCCGCCGCCGATCACCACGAGGCCCGGGTTGAAGAAGCTGACGAGCCCGGCGATGACCTGGCCGACGCGGTTGCCGCCGGTCCGGATGAGATCGAGCGCGGCGGGGTCACCGGCGGCGGCGGCCGCGGCGACATCCACGGCGGAGAGCCGGTCCGCGGCCTCCAGCCGGGCGGCCAGCTCGGGCGAGCGGCCGGAGCGCGCGGCTTCCTCCGCGTCCCGGGCGAGGGCGGCGCCGCTGAAGTAGGCCTCCAGACAACCCTTGTTGCCACAGGCACAGGCGCGGCCGTCCGACTCGACCTGGATATGTCCGATGTCGCCGGCGCTGCCGGTCGTACCGCGGTAGACCTCGCCGCCGACGACGATCCCGCAGCCGATACCGGTACCGATCTTGACGCAGAGGAAGTCACCGACCGAGCGTGCGACGCCCGCGTGCTGCTCCCCCATCGCCATCAGGTTCACATCGTTGTCGACCATGACCGGGCAGCCGAGCTCCTGGCTGAGCGCCTCCCGTACGGGGAAGCCGTCCCAGCCCGGCATGATCGGCGGCGCGACCGGGACACCCTCGGGGAAGCGGACGGGTCCCGGCACACCGATCCCGGCGCCGTCGAACTCGTCGGCGAGTCCGGAGACCTTGAGCTTGGCCGCCATGACGAGCACCTGCTCGAAGACGGCGACGGGGCCCTCACGGACGTCCATGGGGTGGTTGAGATGTCCCAGCACCTCCAGCTCCGCGTTGGTCACGGCGACATCGATGGAGGTGGCGCCGATGTCGACGCCCAGGAAGCGCAGGGCGGGTGCCAGCCGGATGTTGTGGGAGCGCCGGCCGCCGCGCGAGGCGGCGAGTCCGTCGGCGACCACCAGGCCGGTCTCCAGCAGCCGGTCCACCTCGACAGCGAGCTTGGAGCGCGAGAGATCGACCTGGTCACCCAATTGCGCACGGGAGTTGGGGCCACCGTCGCGCAACAGCCTGAGCAGTCGCGCCTGATGCGCGTTCGCGGGTCGTGCGGTCATACGTCTCACGCGCCCCTCCCCGCCTTCTCGGCCTTTGCGTCGGGCTTTCGAGGGAACGTAGCAGCGCTTGCCCGCAGGGGGAAGAAGTTGAGCGGGAATCAGTCCCAACTTTCTCCACACCGAGGACAAAGCCGCTTCGAGGCGTCGCTTTCGTGGCCCTTCACACCTACTTTTCGTGTTGGCGGGAAATGGCGGGGCTTGGGATAATTAGGACTCTTGCCTGTGGTGGTACGTGTTGCGCGTGTGCTCCGTGTGAGCCTTCATGACTTCCGTCGCGCGCCGCTCGTCGCGCGTGGAAATCGCGGCGATGAGCTCCCGGTGCTCGATCCAGGACTGCTTGCCGCGCTGCCGGGCGACCGGCGTGTAGTACCAGCGCACCCGGCGGTCCACCTGCGCGGCCAGCTCGGCCAGCACGACATTGCCCGCCAGCTCCATGACCTTGGCGTGGAAGGCGGCGTTGGTGGCGACGGTCAGATCCCTGTCGTCATCGGCCACGGACTGCTCGCCCTTGGCGCACAGCGCCTCCAGCTCGGCGATCCCCGCCGCGCCGGAGTTGGCCGCGGCCAGCCGGGCGGCCTCGGCCTCCAGGAGCGTACGGACCGACAGGAGCTGGTCCGCCTCGTCCTCGGTCGGCTCATGGACGAAGGCGCCCTGCGCCGGGCGCAGATCGACCCAGCCCTCGGTGTTGAGGCGTTGGAGAGCCTCGCGCACCGGCTGCCTGGACACCCCCAGGTGACGCGCGAGTTCGCTCTCGACGAGGTGCTGGCCGGGCTGGAGTGCCCGCGTCGTGATGAGTTCGAGCAGGGCCTCGTACACACGTTCTCGTAGTGGTCCCGGTCGTTCGAGTTTAGGCACGGCACCTTGCGCCAACTTCGCGGACAACATCGCGTCCCCCTCCTGGCCGGCAGTGTCATTGACTGTAGCGATGGACCGATGTCACCAGGGGTGATGAGCATCAAGACATTGGCTATCGTCTACAGTCTACCGAGAACACCGGGAATCAGGGGCAGCGGATCACTTGACCCGCGTAGGAGAGGTTCCCCCCGAAGCCGAAGAGCAGTGCCGGCGCACCCGACGAGACCTCTCCGCGGTCCACGAGTTTGGACAGCGCCATCGGGATCGACGCCGCGGACGTATTGCCGGAATCCACCACATCACGGGCGATAACCGCGTTGACCGCACCGATCTTCTGGGCGACGGGCTCGATGATTCGCAGATTGGCCTGATGCAGTACGACCGCGGCCAGTTCCTCGGGGGTGACACCCGCCCGTTCGCAGACCCGGCGGGCGATCGGCGGCAACTGCGTGGTCGCCCAGCGGTACACGGACTGCCCCTCCTGGGCGAAGACCGGCGGGCTGCCCTCGATCCGAACCGCGTGACCCATCTCCGGCACCGAGCCCCAGAGCACCGGGCCGATCCCCGGCTCCTCGTCTCCGTCGGCCGCCACCACGACCGCCGCGCCCGCGCCGTCACCGACCAATACGCAGGTCGAGCGATCGGTCCAGTCGGTGATCGCGGTCATCTTGTCCGCCCCGATCACCAGCACGCGGGAGGCGGAGCCCGCCCGCACGGCGTGGTCAGCGGTGGCGAGCGCGTGGGTGAAGCCCGCGCACACGACATTGAGGTCCATGACGGCGGGCGAACCCATGGCGAGCCGGGCGGCGACCCGGGCCGCGGTGTTCGGGGAGCGGTCGATGGCCGTGGAGGTGGCGACCAGCACCAGATCGATGTCCGCCGGGGTGAGCCCGGCCGAGGCCAGGGCCTTGGCGCCGGCGTGCGCGGCCAGTTCGTCCACCGGCTCATCGGGCCCCGCCATATGGCGGGTTTTGATCCCCACCCGGCTGCTGATCCATGCGTCGGTGGTGTCGACCATGCCCGCCAAGTCGTGATTGGTGAGCACCTTGGCGGGCTGATAGTGCCCGAGCGCGGCGATACGAGTGCCGGTCATGCCCGGGACCCCCTCTGGTTCGACGTCAGGAGTGCTCCAGTCTCGTCAGCGACTCACCGGTAGGGGTGCAGGTAAACCAACAGGATTCAGCCGCGCCGCTTGGAGACTCCATCTCATCCGGTGAAAAGCTGGGCCGCCTTCAGTACCAGCTCGTACACACCGTACGCGAGGGGGATCCCGACCCAAAGCCAGGCGAAGACGATCAGACCGGTACGCCGGGGCTCAGGCCGCGTGGTGCTGTTCGCTGGTGACGTGCTCATCTGCGGCCTCCTTGGGGGCGGGGACGTGGTGGCGCGGGTGGACGGGCCTGACCAGTTCATTGGCGACGAAGCCGATGACCAGCAGCCCGATCATGATGGTGAACGACAGACCATAGAGTCCGGATCCGCTCCGGCCCGCCGCTTCCTGGCTGTCCGCGACCCGGTTGACGATCAGCGGGCCGAGCACACCGGCGACGGACCAGGCGGTGAGCAGCCGTCCGTGGATGGCGCCCACCTGATAGGTGCCGAAGAGATCCTTGAGATAGGCGGGGATCGTGGCGAAACCGCCCCCGTAGAAGGAGAGGATCACCAGCGCGCAGAGGACGAACAGCGGCTTGGAGGAGTCGCCGAACAGTGAGATCAGCAGATACATCACCGCACCGACGCCGAGATAGACGCGGTACATGTTCTTCCGGCCTATCAGGTCCGAGGTGGTGGACCAGCCGATCCGGCCCGCCATATTGGCCGCCGAGAGCAGCGCCACGAAGCCGGCGGCGGCCGAGACACTGACGGGCGCGTCGGTCTTCGCGAAGAAGTCGCTGATCATCGGGGCGGCCTTCTCCAGGATGCCGATGCCCGCGGTCACGTTCATGCACAGGACGACCCACAGACACCAGAACTGCGGGGTGCGCACGGCGGACTTGGCGGACACCTGCGCGGTGGAGATCAGCGAGGCCGCCGCCGGCTTCGCGGCGCCGGAGGCCGGCCGCGTCCCGTTGTCCCCACCCTGCCGGTAGCCGGGCGGGGCTACGCGGATGAGCAGGACGCCCAGGGCCATGAACACCGCGTACACCAGCCCGTGCACCAGGAAGGCGAGGGCGATCCCCTTGCTCCCCGCGCCGAACGAGTCCAGCATCTGCGCGGACCACGGCGAGGCGATGAGCGCACCGCCGCCGAAGCCCATGATGGCGATGCCGGTGGCCATGCCGGGCCGGTCGGGGAACCACTTCATCAGGGTGGAGACGGGCGAGATATAGCCGATGCCCAGGCCTATGCCGCCGACGAAGCCATAGCCGAAGACGATCAGCCAGTACTGCTCGGTGGCCGCGCCGAGCGCGGCGAGCAGGAAGCCCGACGAGAAGCAGCAGAGAGCGACTGTCATCGCCCAGCGCGGACCCTTGCGTTCGACGAGTGTGCCGCCGAAGGCCGCGGACAGGCCGAGCATCACGATGCCCAGCTGGAAGGGGAGTGCGCTGGCGGTGCCGGAGAGACCGAGCGCCGATTCGAGCGGTGGCTTGAACACGCTCCAGGCATAGGCCTGGCCGATCGAGAGGTGCACCGACAGCGCGGCGGGGGGCACCAGCCAGCGGCTCCAGCCGGCGGGCGCGAGTGGTGGCGTCATGCTCGCGACTTTAGAAACCCATAGGCCCGATTGGGAAGATCCACAGAGGAGTTTGCCGACTGCATACCTTTCCGGAGCCTTGTCGACCAGAACTCCATACTGTAGACAATATATCGTCAACGTGACGTGTGATCAACAGCACAGAAAGTAGCAAGAGGAGTGTGACCCTTCCCTCGGTCTCCCTCAAACCGAACGGAGAGCCCCACAGTGAAAGTCGCAGTTGTCGGCGCCGGAGCGATCGGCGCCTATGTCGGAGCCGCTCTCGACCGAGCGGGTGCCGACGTCCACCTCATCGCCCGTGGACCGCATTTGTCGGCCATGCGGCAGCACGGAGTCCGGGTGCTCAGCCCACGCGGCGATTTCACCGCGCGGGTGCACGCCACCGACCGGCCGGAGGACATCGGTCCGGTCGACTATGTGTTCCTCGGACTGAAGGCCAATTCCTACGCGGCGTGCGGGCCGCTGGTAACGCCTCTGCTGAAGGACAGCACGGCGGTCATCGCCGCGCAGAACGGCATTCCCTGGTGGTACTTCCACGGCCACGGCGGCCCGCATGACGGCCGGCGGGTCGAGAGTGTCGATCCGGAGGGCTCGGTCAGCGCCGTACTCCCACCCGAACGTGCGATCGGGTGTGTGGTGTACGCGGCGACGGAGCTGGAAGGTCCGGGCATCGTCCGGCATCTCGAAGGCACCCGGTTCTCGATCGGTGAACCCGACCGTTCGGTGTCCGCGAGGTGTCTGGAATTCAGCGATGCCATGCGTACCGGAGGTCTCAAGTGTCCTGTTGAGGCCGAGTTGCGCGAGGACATCTGGATCAAGCTCCTCGGCAATATCTCGTTCAACCCGATCAGCGCCCTCACCCGCGCCACCATGCGGGAGATGTGTCTGCACCGCTCCACCCGCGAGGTCATCGAACTGATGATGTCGGAGGCCCTACGGGTCGCCGAGGCGCTGGGCTGCCGCCCCGACATATCCGTCGAACGGCGGCTGGCGGGCGCGGAGCGGGTCGGTGACCACCGGACTTCCACTCTCCAGGACCTGGAGAAGGGCAAGCCCCTGGAGCTGGATGTCCTGCTCGCCGCTGTCGTGGAACTCGCCGCGATCACGGATGTTCAGGTGCCGACGCTCCGCACGGTGGACGCGATCTCCGATCTGCTGGCCCGCGGTGTGACCGCGGCCGCCTGACCGTCCGTCACCGATCCCTCTGGAGAGGCGGGTACGCGTCAAATCCCTGCACCGGGGTTCCCTCGCGTACCCGCCTCCTGGATACTGTATGCAATGGGGCGCGGCCATCACTCCCAAAGGAGAGCGCAGCGTGAAGAAGCGAGACCGAACGCCGAAAACATACGCCCGTATCACCCACCCACTGGTGCGGGACGAGAAGGGCGGCCCCCTCCGCAGGGCGACCTGGGACGAGGCGCTGGACCGCGCGGCCGAGGGCCTGGGCGCCGCACGCGGCGCGTTCGGGATGTTCTCCTGCGCCCGCGCCACCAATGAGATGAACTATGTGGCCCAGAAGTTCGCCCGTGTGGTGATGGGCACCAACAACGTGGACTCCTGCAACAGGACCTGTCATGCGCCGAGTGTGGCCGGTCTCTCCGCCGTCTTCGGATCCGGCGGTGGCACCTCCTCGTACGGGGAGGTCGACCACACGGATCTGATCGTGATGTGGGGCTCCAACGCCCGCTTCGCCCACCCGATCTTCTTCCAGCATGTGCTGCGGGGTATCAGGAACGGCGCGCGTATGTACGCCGTCGACCCCCGCCGTACCTCCACCGCCGAATGGGCCGAGAGCTGGCTCGGACTGAACGTCGGTACGGACATCCCGCTGGCCCACGCGGTCGGCCGCGAGATCATCCACGCGGGGCTGCACAACCGCTCGTTCATCGAGCGTGCCACCACCGGGTTCGAGGAGTACGCCGCCGAGGTCGAGCCGTGGACGCTCGCGGTGGCCGAGCAGGTGACCGGCGTACCGGCCGAGGCGATCCGCGAGCTCGCACACGCCTACGCCCGCGCCGAGCGGGCCCAGTTGTGCTGGACGCTGGGCATCACCGAGCACCACAACGGCACCGACAACGTACGCGCGCTGATCAATCTCTCCCTCCTCACCGGGCATGTCGGGCGGTACGGCTCGGGCGTGCAGCCGCTGCGCGGCCAGAACAACGTGCAGGGCGGCGGCGACATGGGCGCCATCCCCAACCGGCTGCCCGGCTTCCAGGACATCCTGGAGGCCGGTGTCCGGCGGAAGTTCGAGACCGCGTGGGACACCGTCATCCAGCCGCACTACGGACTGAACCTGACGGACATGTTCGAGGCGATGGAGACCGGCGAGCTCAAGGCCGTCTACTGCATCGGTGAGAACCCCGCCCAGTCCGAGGCCGACAGCGAGCAGGCCGTGGAGCGGATGAAGCGGCTCGACTGTCTCGTGGTGCAGGACATCTTCCTCACCAAGACCGCCGAACTCGCCGATGTGGTGCTGCCCGCCACCGCCGCCTGGGCGGAGACGGACGGCACCACCACCAACAGCGAGCGCCGGGTGCAGCGGGTGCGCAAGGCCGTCGAGCCGCCGGGCGAGGCGCGCGAGGACATCGACATCATCTGCGATCTGGCGGGCCGGCTCGGGCACGCCTGGAAGTACGCGGACGCGGAATCGGTGTGGAACGAGCTGCGGTCGGTATCCCCCGACCACTACGGCATGACCTATGAGCGGCTGGCGGAGCATCAGGGCATCCAGTGGCCCTGCCCGGACACGGAGAAGCTCGAACCGACCTATCTGCACGGCAGGTTGTGGGAGGCGGACCCGGCCAGGCGCGGCCGGCTCGCGCCCTTCGGCATCGTCAAGCACGACCCCCCGGTCGATCTGACGGATGATCAGTATCCGATCAGGCTCACCACCGGCCGCCGGCTCGACTCGTACAACACCGGCGTGCAGAGCGGGAGTTTCGCCTCACCGCTGCGGCGCGGCGAGTATGTCGAGCTGTGCCCGGAGGACGCCGAGCGGTACGGGGTGACGGTGGGCGAGGAGGTCCGTATCTCCTCGCGGCGCGGCACCGTACAGGCGCCGGTCTGGGTCGACCCGGGGCTCCGTCCCGGTCTGGCCTTCATGACCATGCACTTCCCGGACGAGGTGGACACCAACCAGCTGACCATCGAGGCCAATTGCCCGATCGCGGGCACCGCCGAGTTCAAGGCGTCGGCGATCCGGATCGAGAAGCTGCCCGCAGCGGCGTCAAGGAGCTGAGAATCAGTGGATCTGCACTTCGGTGACACCAAGCCGACCGACGAGGAACGGGCGGCGGTCGACGCTCTGCTCGGCCCGCCGGCCTCGGCCTGGGAAGGCGCGGACGACCGTACGGACACGGATCTGCGCTGGGCACGGGGCGGTCGCGAGGCGCGGGCGCGTCGAGACCTGCTGTTGCCGGGGCTGCACGCGGTCAACGACCGCATCGGCTGGATCAGCGAGGGCGCGCTGGACTACCTCTGCCGGCGGCTCACGGTACCGCCGGCGGAGGCCTACGGCGTCGCCACCTTCTACGCGATGTTCGCGGTCAAACCACGCCCCGCGAAAGTACTGCACGTCTGCACCGACCTGGCCTGCGCCGCCCAGGGCTCCCAGGCGCTCTGCGCGAGCCTGGAAGAGCGGCTGGGAGCCGCGGGCGCGCCCGTGGCCGGCGCCGTCTGGCAGCCGAGCCCCTGTCTCGGCCTCTGCGAGCGGGCCCCGGCGGCGCTGCTCATCCAGGCGGGCGCGGCGGAGGGCGCCGAGGCGACGGAGCCGCCGTCCCGGCCGTACGCCACGGCCGTTGTCGCCCCCGCCACCGCCGAGGCGCTCGTGCTGGCCACGGCCGCGCCCGAGGCGGCGCCCGCGGAGCCCAGCGCCGCGATGGCCGTACCGCAGGCCGGGCAGCCGGGGCTGACGCTGCTCGGCCGCGTCGGGGTCGTCGATCCGTACAGCCTCGACGACTACCGGGCGCACGGCGGCTACGCGGCCCTGCGGCGGGCCTTCGACATCGGGGCCGCCGGTGTCATCAGGGAGGTCACCGACGCCGGTCTGGTCGGCCGCGGCGGCGCGGCCTTCCCCACCGGCCGCAAGTGGCAGGCCACCGCCTCGCAGCCGGCCCACCCGCACTATCTGGTCTGCAACGCCGACGAGTCGGAGCCCGGCACCTTCAAGGACCGCGTGGTCATGGAGGGCGATCCGTACTCCCTGATCGAGTCGATGACCATCGCCGGTTACGCGGTCGGCGCGCATCACGGTTATCTCTATCTGCGCGGCGAGTATCCGCGCGCCCTGCGCCTCCTCCAGAACGCGATCGACCAGGCGCGCGCCCGCGGACTGCTCGGGGACGACATCCTCGGCCAGGGGTACGCCTTCGACATCGAGATCCGGCGCGGTGCGGGCGCGTACATCTGCGGCGAGGAGACCGCGCTGTTCAACTCCATCGAGGGCTACCGGGGCGAGCCGCGCTCCAAGCCGCCCTTCCCGGTGGAACAGGGCCTGTTCGGCAAGCCGACCGCCGAGAACAACGTCGAGACACTGATCAATGTGCTGCCGATCCTGACCGGCGGCGCCCAGGCGTACGCGGCGATCGGCACCGCCCAGTCCACCGGGCCCAAGCTGTTCTGTGTCTCCGGCAATGTGTCGCGCCCCGGCATCTACGAACTGCCCTTCGGTGCCACGCTGGGCGAGCTGCTCGATCTGGCGGGCACACCGGGCGAGGTGCGCGCGATCCTGCTCGGCGGCGCCGCGGGCGGGTTCGTACGGCCCGACGAGCGCGACATCCCCCTCACCTTCGAGGGGACCAGAGCGGCCGGTACCACCCTCGGATCCGGCGTGGTGCTGGTGATGGACGACACCGTGCAACTGCCGCGGATGCTGCTCCGTATCGCGGAGTTCTTCCGCGACGAGTCCTGCGGGCAGTGCGTGCCCTGCCGGGTCGGCACGGTACGGCAGGAGGAAGCCCTGCACCGGATCCTGGACCGCACGGGCGCCGAGGCCGCCGGGGACATCGCGCTGCTGCGCGAGGTCGGCCGCGCCATGAAGGACGCGTCGATCTGCGGTCTCGGGCAGACCGCGTGGAGCGCCGTCGAGTCCGCCATCGACCGTCTGGACGTCTTCGAGTCAAGGGGTGCCAAGTGACCGCGATACCGCTTCAGCCACCGCGCCGGCTGATCGAGTTCACACTGGACGGCCAGGAGACCCGGGTGCCGGAGGGGTCGACACTCCTGGACGCCTGCCGGGCCGCCGGCAAGGACATCCCGACGCTCTGCGAGGGCGACACACTCACCCCGAAGAACGCCTGCCGGGTGTGTGTCGTCGAGGTCGAGGGCGCCCGTACGCTGGCGCCCGCCTGCTCGCGCCGCGCGGAGGCGGGCATGGACGTCCGTACGGACACCGAACGCGCCCGGCACAGCCGGAAGATCGTCCTCGAACTCCTCGCCTCGTCGACCGATCTCTCGACCACCCCGAGGGCCGCCGAGTGGATCAAGGAGTACGACGCGAAGCCCGCGCGCTTCGGCCCCGACGCGGCCCGGCTGAACGAGGAACCGAAGATCGACAACGATCTGTACGTCCGCGACTATGACAAGTGCATCCAGTGCTACAAGTGTGTCGACGCATGCGGTGAGCAGTGGCAGAATTCATTCGCGATCTCCGTTGCGGGCCGCGGCTTCGACGCACGTATCTCCACCGAGCACGACACACCGCTCACCGATTCGGCCTGTGTCTACTGCGGTAACTGCATCGAGGTCTGCCCGACCGGAGCACTCAGCTTCAAGTCGGAATTCGACATGCGGGAGGCCGGTACCTGGAACGAACCGGCCCAGACGGAGACGACCACGATCTGCGCCTACTGTGGCGTTGGCTGCAATCTGACACTGCACGTGCAGGACAATGAGATCGTGAAGGTGACGTCGCCGCACGACAACCCGGTGACACACGGAAACCTCTGCATCAAGGGCCGTTTCGGCTACCAGCACGTACAGCAGCACTGACGAGTAGGACTGGATCACATGGGACGGGTCACCGAGCGCCGCCGCACCATCCGTATCCGGGACGGAGCCATCTCGACCCGCCCCGACACCCTGGTGGCGGAAGAGCCACTGGAAATCCGGCTGAACGGCAAGCCCCTCGCCATCACCATGCGCACGCCGGGCGACGACTTCGCGCTCGCGGCGGGCTTCCTGGTCAGCGAAGGGGTGCTCGCGGCGGGGTCCGACGTCCAGTCCATCGTGTACTGCGCCGGAGCGAAGGACGACGGCTCGAACACGTACAACGTGGTCGACGTACGGCTGGCGCCGGGGGTGCCCGTGCCGGACATCACGCTGGAGCGCAATGTCTACACGACCTCGTCGTGCGGACTGTGCGGCAAGGCCAGTCTGGACGCCGTTCGGACCACGGCCCGGTTCCCGATCAGTGACACTCCCCCGGTCCGCGTCGAACCCGCGCTGCTCTCCGGCCTGCCCGACCGGCTGCGAGCGGCACAGCAGGTCTTCGACCGGACCGGGGGACTCCACGCGGCCGCGCTGTTCTCCGAGGACGGCGAGATGCTCGACATCCGGGAGGACGTCGGCCGCCACAACGCGGTCGACAAGCTCGTCGGCCGGGCGCTGCGGCAGGACCTGCTGCCGCTCTCCCGGGCGATCCTGCTCGTCTCGGGCCGTGCTTCCTTCGAACTCGCACAGAAGGCCGTGATGGCGGGCATTCCTGTGCTGGCGGCGGTGTCGGCGCCTTCGTCGCTCGCCGTCGATCTCGCCGCGGAGTCCGGGCTGACGCTCGTGGGATTCCTCCGCGGCACCTCCATGAACGTGTACGCGGGGGACGGGAGGATCGCCCTTCATACCGGGGTCTGACCACCCCCGCTGCACGGAACAGGGCTCGGCCGGCGGGGAGCGCCCCCTGCGTCGGCCGGGCCCTTTCTTCTCTCTACTTTTGGGGCTCGGTTCGCCTCCGGGGCGTGGAGACGGGCGTACGGATCGAGTCGGGTTGTGCCGGGGCTGATCACCGCCATCGCGGGGCTTGTAGGGGTGCTGCCTGCCATCCTCTACGCGCTGTACTACGTGTTCACCGTCACCGTGTGAGTCCGCGGCCTGGCCGCGGGCTGCTCCGATGGCCCCGGGCCGCCCGGCTGCTCCGGCGGCCGGGCGGCCTCCGCGCGGCGCTTCGCGATCACCGCGCACACCATCAACTGCATCTGGTGGAACAGCATCAGCGGCAGTACGGCCAGGCTGGCCTGCGCGCCGAACAGCACGCTCGCCATGGGCAGCCCCGCCGCCAGGCTCTTCTTCGATCCGGCGAACTGGATCGCGATCCGGTCCGCACGGCCGAAGCCCAGGCGCTTGCCGCCGTACCAGCTCAGCGAGAGCATCGCGGCGAGCAGCACCGCCTCGACTCCCAGCAGCACCACCAGCCTGGCGGGGGTCACCTGGTGCCAGACGCCCGCGCCCATGCCCTGGCTGAAGGCGGTGTAGACGACCAGCAGCACCGAGCCGCGGTCGACCAGGCCGAGCAGCGTGCGGTGCCGGGTGAGGAAGCCGACGACCCAGCGGCGCAGCAACTGGCCCGCGAGGAAGGGCAGCAGCAGTTGCGCGACGATCTTGAACAGCGAGTCGGCGGAGAAGCCGGCCGCCCCGCCGCCGATCAGCAGCGCCGCGAGCAGGGGGGTGATCACGATGCCGACGAGGCTGGAGAACGATCCGGCGCAGATCGCGGCGGCCACATTGCCACGGGCCATGGAGGTGAAGGCGATGGACGACTGGACCGTGGAGGGCACCAGACAGAGGAAGAGCAGTCCGCTGTAGAGCTCGGGGGTCAGAACGAACGGTACGAGCCCCCGCGCGGCCAGCCCCAGCAGCGGGAAGAGCAGGAACGTACAGGCGAGGACGGTGAGATGGAGCCGCCAGTGCCTCAGCCCGTCGACCATCTCGCGAGTGGAGAGCCGCGCCCCGTAGAGGAAGAACAGCAGCGCCACCGCGCCCGTCGAGGCCCCGCCCGCGACATCGGCGGCCGTGCCGGAGGCCGGCAGCAGCGCGGCGAGGGCGACGGTTCCGATGAGCGCCAGGATGTAGGGGTCGACAGGCAGCCAGGACGGGATCCGGATGCGCGGGGAAAGGCGGCGGTTCATGTGCTCCACTACTGGCTGTCGGTGCAGTACGTGCCTCCCCATGTTCCCCTGGTTCTCCATGATCGGGAATCCCGCATACCACTCTGACTGTCATCGTGCTCCGTGATAACGCTCTAACCTGGCCGTATGTACGACCCACGACAGCTGCGCACCTTCCTGGCCGTGGCCCAGACCCTGAGTTTCACGCGGGCCGCGCACCGGCTCGGACTGCGCCAGTCCACGGTGAGCCAGCACATCCGCCGTCTTGAGGAGGCGACGGGGCGGGTCCTGTTCACCCGGGACACCCACAGCGTGGAGCTGACCGAGGACGGCGAGGCCATGCTCGGCTTCGCCCGGACGATCCTGGCGGCCCACGACCGGGCGGCGGCCTACTTCACCGGCACCCGGCTGCGCGGCCGGCTCAGATTCGGCGCCTCGGAGGACTTCGTCCTCACCCGGCTCCCGGAGATCCTGGAGACCTTCCGGCTCGACCATCCCGAGGTCGACCTGGAGCTGACCGTGGAGCTCTCCGGCATCCTGCACGAACAGCTGGCGGACGGCCGGCTCGATCTGGTGCTGGCCAAACGCCGCACGGGCGACCGGCACGGCGAGCTGGTCTGGCAGTCCACCCTGGCCTGGATCGGGGCGCCGCGGCTGCGCCTCGACCCGGAACGTCCCGTCCCGCTGATCGCCTTTCCGCCGCCCGCCCTCACCCGTGCCCGCGCGCTGGAAGTGCTGGAGGCGCACGACCGGCGCTGGCGCATCGCGTGTACGAGCGGCAGCCTGAGCGGACTGATCGCGGCGGCCCGCGCGGGGCTCGGCGTCATGGCGCATACAAGGGGGCTGATACCCCAGGGCCTGGTGCCGGTCCCGGCGAAGGCGGGGCTGCCCGAGCTGGGCGGGGTGGACTTCGTCCTGCTGCACGGCCGGCGCCGTGGCCGCTCGGAGACCCAAGAGGCGGCGGACGCGCTGGCGGCGGCGATCCTGGCGGGCGGCGACCGGCTGCACCGTCCGGCGGCGGACGGCTGAGAACGTACAGCTGAGCACGTACAGCTGAGAGCGGACAGCCGGGCGTACAACCGGCGGCGGATGGCTGACAGTCGCTGACCCGCGGCGGAGAGCGCACGGACAGGGCCACAGGTACAGACCAATGACCCCGGCCCGGTAGAGCGCGCGTGACCGCGGCGTACGGATTCGGTGGAGATTCCCCCGCCGGCCACTTACTCCAGGGTCAGATGTCTGTCACGGACCTGCGGAAGCGGGCGCGAATCGGGCGCTGACCTGTGGTGATACGGCTTCGTTCCGGTTCCGTGGACGCTCTCGCCCCGTCACGCCCGTTGGGGTACCGTCACCCGCGCTGTGCGGAGCGCCACAAGGAGCAGGTCATTGCGCGAGTTCACCGTCCCCCCTCTGCCGGCCGCCCCCCACGTCGGTGGGCTCGCGGACGCCGTGTTCGATCATGCCGTCGATGATCCGCAACGGGTCGCGCTCGGCCGTAAGGACGAGCAGGGCCAGTGGTGGGACATGACCTCGGCCGCGTTCCGCGACGAGGTGCTGGGGCTGGCCAAGGGCCTGCTGGCGCACGGCGTACGGTTCGGCGACCGGGTCGCGATCATGTCCCGTACCCGCTACGAGTGGACGCTGTTCGACTTCGCGCTCTGGGCGGTCGGCGCGCAGTCGGTGCCGGTCTATCCCACCTCCTCGGCCGAGCAGGTCTACTGGATGCTGTACGACGCCGAGGTCTCGGCCTGCATGGTCGAGCACGAGGACCACGCCATGACCATCGGTTCGGTCATCGACCGGCTGCCCAGGCTCAAACGGCTCTGGCAGCTGGACGCCGACGCGGTGAACGAACTGTTCGCGGCGGGCGCCGACATCGACGACGAGATGGTGCACCGGCACCGCAAGGCGGTGACACCGGACTCCGTGGCCACCGTCATCTACACCTCGGGCACCACCGGACGCCCCAAGGGGTGTGTGATCACCCACGCCTGCTTCATGTTCGAGGCGGACACGGTCCTCGACCGCTGGGAGCCCGTCTTCCACACCAAGGCCGGTGACGAGGCGTCGACCCTGCTCTTCCTGCCGCTCGCCCATGTCTTCGGGCGGATGATCGAGATCGCTGCGATCCGCGGCCGGGTGAAGCTGGGCCATCAGCCCGCCCTCCAGGCGAGCGCGCTGCTGCCGGATCTGGTGGCGTTCCGGCCGTCCTTCATCCTGGCCGTGCCGTACATCTTCGAGAAGGTCTACCACGCGGCGCGCCGCGTGGCGGAGAGGGACGGCAGGGCCGGGCCCTTCGACAAGGCCGTGGAGGTGGCGGTGCGTTACGCGGAGGCGCTGGAGCACCGGGCCTTCGGCCTCGGTCCCGGCCCCTCGGCGACGCTGCGGGTGCAGCACCAGTTCTTCGAGAAGGCCGTCTACAGCAAGGTCCGTGACGCGATGGGCGGCCGGGTACGGCACGCTATGTCGGGCGGTTCGGCGATGGACCGGCGGCTTGGGCTGTTCTTCGCGGGCGCGGGTGTCACCGTCTACGAGGGGTACGGGCTCACCGAGTCCTGCGCGGCGGCCACCGCCAACCCGCCGGAACGCACCCGCTACGGCACGGTCGGCCAGCCGATCCCCGGCACCTCGGTGCATATCGCGGCGGACGGCGAGGTGTGGCTGAGCGGCGGCCAGATCTTCTCGGGCTATCTCAACGACCCCAAGGCCACCGACGCCGCACTGCACGACGGGTGGCTGGCCACCGGCGATCTCGGGTCGCTCGACGAGGACGGCTATCTGACCATCACCGGCCGGAAGAAGGAGATCCTGGTCACCTCCGGCGGCAAGAGCGTCTCGCCCGGCGTCCTGGAGGACCGGGTACGGGCGCATCCGCTGGTGTCCCAGTGCATCGTGGTCGGCAATGACCGGCCCTACATCGCGGCGCTGGTGACCGTGGACCGGGAGGCCGTCGACCACTGGCTGGATATCCAGGGCAGGCCACCGCTCAAACCCACCGATCTGGTGCGGGACAAGGATCTGGAGATGGAGATCCGGCGCGCGGTGGTGGCCGCGAACACGGCGGTGTCGCAGGCCGAGTCGATCCGTACGTTCCGGATCCTCGCGCATCCGTTCAGCGAGGAACTGGGACTGCTGACACCGTCGCTGAAGCTCAAGCGCAAGGCGATCGAGGCCGCCTACGCGGTCGAAGTGGACGCGCTCTACCGTTGAGGTGCCCACCGACGTCCACGCCCACGGGAATCCGCCCGCCGCCGTGATCGTTGTGGTCCGGAGAAGCAACCGACGACGTTAGGATCGACCGCTCGTGAGCAAGGTCCCCACCCTCACTCTCAACAACGGCATCGAGATGCCCCAGCTCGGTCTCGGCGTCTGGCAGGTCCCGGACGACGATGCGGCGCGGGTCGTCGGCACCGCTCTGGAGGCCGGCTACCGCAGCATCGACACCGCCGCCGCCTACGGCAACGAAGAGGGCACGGGCAACGCCATCAAAGCCTCCGGCATCGCCCGTGAGGAACTCTTCGTCACCACCAAGCTGCGGAACGACGACCACGGGTACGACTCGACGCTGCGCGCCTTCGACGCCTCGCTGAAGAGGCTCGGCCTGGAGTACCTCGACCTGTATCTGATCCACTGGCCGAGGCCGGCCGTCGACGCCTATGTCGACACGTACAAGGCGTTCGAGAAGATCCTGAGCGATGGCCGCGCCAAGGCCATCGGTGTCTCGAACTTCCTCCCCGAGCACCTGGAGCGGCTGCTCGGCGAGACCTCCGTGGTCCCCGCCGTCAACCAGATCGAGCTGCACCCGCAGCTCCAGCAGACCGAGTCCCGGGCCTGGCACGCGAAGCACTCCGTCGCCACCGAGGCGTGGTCGCCGCTCGGCCAGGGCAAGGGGCTGCTCGACGTCCCGACAGTGGTCGCCATCGCGCACAAGCACGGCAGGACCCCGGCGCAGGTGGTCCTGCGCTGGCACCTCCAGCTGGGGAACGTGGTGATCCCCAAGTCCGTGACCCCGTCCCGGATCCAGGAGAACATCGACGTCTTCGGCTTCGAGCTGGACGCCGACGATCTGGCGGCGTTCGCCGCGCTGGACGAGGGCAAGCGCCTCGGTTCCCACCCGGCGGAGGTCAACGGCTGACCCCGGACACCGTGGCGCCGCCGGCCGGTTCCGGCAGGCCGCGCCACGGTCCCCGGGGCGTGGGCTACGACCCGACGGGCAGCGCGCCCGACCGGTACTCCTGGGGGCTGACGCCGCGTACCCGTTTGAAGGCCGCGCTCAGCGCGAACGAACCGCTGTAGCCGACCTTCCTGGCCACCGACTCGACCGTCGCGTCCGTGCCGCGCAGCAGATCCCCGGCGAGCGCGAGCCGCCAGCCGGTGAGATAGGCCATCGGGGGCTCCCCGACCAGTTCCGTGAAGCGGCGGGCGAGCCCGGCCCGTGAGACACCGCACGCGATGGCGAGCGAGGCGACCGTCCAGGGACGGGCCGGCTCGTTCTGGAGCAGCCGCAGGGCGTTGCCGACCGCCGGATCGGCCATGGCGCGGTACCACCCGGGTGCCTCCGCGCCGGGCCGGGAGAACCACGCCCTGAGCACGGCGATCAGCATCAGATCGAGCACCCGGTCGAGCACCACGCTCTGGCCCGGCTCGTCCCGGGAGATCTCGTCGTCGAGCACGGGCATCAGCGGGTGGCTCCAGACATCGGCCGGCAGCTGGAGCAGCGGCGGCAGCGCGTCCAGCAGCCGTCTGCTCACCTCGCCGTCCATCTGGTACGTACCGATGAGGACGGTCGTCCCGCCGTCGGGGGCGTTGCCCCAGGTCCGTACGCCCAGACGCATGGACTGGGCGAGCGGCTCGCCCGCCAGGGTGTGGCAGACACCGCCGGGGCCGATCAGCGCGCGCGGTGCGGTGCCGGGGCTGTCTGCGGTGGTGTACGGCTCGGGGCCGCGGGCGATCGCGACATCCCCGGGGCGCAGCAGCACCGGATCGCCGCCCCCGTCGGGGACGATCCAGACCTCACCACGGGTGACGCACATCAGACAGAGCGGGGCCCGGTCCTCGATACGGACGGACCACGGCGGCTCCATCACCATGCGCAGCAGAAAGGCCCCGCGCGCCCGCGGTCCATCGAGGAGTCCCGCCAGTACGTCCACGGTCACCAGCGTAAATGGACCGGCCGAGGGGCCGGCCGCGGGACCTGCGGCTGTCAGGCGGCGCCGTGCGCGGGGGCGAACGCCTCGACGCGCCGCGCCAGTTCGATGTCGCGCGCGGTGAGGGCGCCGCCCGCGTCATGCGTACTGACCGCCAGGGAAACGGTGTTGTAGCCCAGGGTCAGAGCGGAGTGGTGGTTCAACTCCTCCTGGGTCTGGGCGATATGGACGACCATCGCGGTCGCCGCGAAGTGCGTGCCCAGCCGGAAGGTACGGGCCAGCCGGCCGTTCTCCACGGACCAGCCGGGAAGCTCCCGCAGCCCGTCCTCGATCTCGTTCTGCGACAGCGGCTCGGTGGCCATGGCCGGGGCTCCTTACGGGAACGGGCAGCGACGCGGCCGACGATACGTCGTCCCCGCGCGCCGCCGGGCCCGCCGTGCCGCGCGCACCCCGTACGCCGCCTGCCCGGACCGGTGCATTACGGTCCTCGTATGGCGGCTTCCGGTACGGCTCGGATCGCGGCGCCCGGCGTCACGGCGGCTCGTGCCGCCGAGCCGGCCGTCGGTCCCCTGCTGCGCGACTGGCGCAAGCGGCGTCGGGTCAGCCAGCTGGAGCTGGCGATCCGGGCGGATTCGTCCGCCCGGCACATCAGCTTCATCGAGACGGGCCGGGCGCGCCCCAGCGAGGAGATGGTGCTGCGGCTCGCCGAGCGGCTCGACGTACCGGTACGGGAGCGCAACACCCTGCTGCTGGCGGCGGGTTACGCGCCCCGGTTCACCGAGACGGCGCTGGACGACCCGGCCATGGACGCCGTGCGCGAGGGTCTGGACCAGCTGCTCCGGGGGTACGAGCCGTATCCGGCGGTCGTGGTGGACGGGGCGTATACCGTGGTGGCCGCCAACCGGGGCGTCGCCATGCTGATGGAGGGGCTGCCCGCGAAGCTGCTCGCGCCGCCGCTCAACGCGATGCGGCTCACCCTCCACCCGGAAGGACTCGCTCCACGCATCCGCAATCTGCGGGAGTGGCGCGGACATCTGCTCGACCAGATGGAGCGGCAGCTCGCGCTGGACCGCTCCCCGGCGCTGCGCGCGGTGTACGACGAGGTCGCGGCGTATCCGCTGCCGGAGTCCGCGGCGGAAGAGGACGGTTCACCGGCCGTGGACGCGAGTGCGCTCCGGTCCGGCGCGGGGCCGAGCTTCGCGCTGCCGATGATCATCGAGCGGGACGGGCGGGAGCTCTCCTTCCTGTCGTCCATCTCCACCTTCAACACCCCGATGGACGTGACCGTCGCCGAACTGGCCATCGAGACGTTCGTCCCGGCGGATCCGGCCACGGTCGCCTATCTGACCTCGCGCGGCGCGTAACGCACCGCGTCGGGGGCAGGGGGTCGGTCCGATGCGTGCGCGGTCCGATGAACGCGCGGTCCGATGAGTTCGCCCGGTGGAGGGAGTCTCCCCTCCGAACCGCACACTCGCCGAAGGTGGACCGATGACCACTCTGCACAGCACCCTGGAGAAGCATGTCGGCAACGGCTCGATGCCGGGAGCCGTGGGCCTGGTGGCCCATGACGACCGCGTCGAGGTGGCGGCCGCCGGCTCCACCGATGTCGAGGGCACGTCCCCGATGGCCAGGGACTCGATCTTCCGGATCGCCTCGATGACCAAGCCCGTCACCGCCGCGGCGGTCATGATGCTGGTCGATGACGGCCTGATCGCGCTGGACGACCCGGTCGGGCCCTGGCTCCCCGAGCTGGCGTCGCCGAGCGTCGTCCGTACGCCGGCCGGCCCGGTCGACGATGTGGTCCCGGCCGTACGGGCGATCACCGTGGCCGATCTGCTCACCTTCCGTGCCGGGTACGGGTTCCCGTCCGATTTCTCGCTGCCCGCGGTCGGACTGCTGTTCAGCGAGTTGCGGCAGGGATCGCCGCAGCCGGAGCGCGTGCCGGCGCCCCGGGCGTGGATGGCGGCGCTGTCCCGCATTCCGCTGCTGCACCAGCCGGGAGACGTCTGGCTGTACAACACCTGCTCCGACATCCTGGGCGTGCTGATCGCCAGGGTCGCGCGCCGTCCGCTGCCCGAGTTCCTGGCGGAGCGGCTGTTCGAACCGCTCGCCATGGCCGACACGGGATTCGAGGTACCGGCCGGCAAGCTCGACCGGTTCACCGGCTACTACGGGACGGGGCCGACGGGCGGCCCCGAGCTGATCGACGCCCCCGGCGGTCAGTGGAGCAGCCCGCCCGCCTTCCCGTCCGGCGGCGGCGGACTGGTCTCGACCGCCGACGACTGGTACGCCTTCGCCCGGATGCTGCTCGCCGAAGGGACGTTCGGCGGCCACCGGATTTTGTCGCCCGCGTCGGTCCGGCGGATGACCACCGACCATCTCACCCCGGCCCAGCGGGCGGCGAGCACGCTGTTCCTGGAGGGCCAGGGCTGGGGTTTCGGCGGCTCGGTCGATGTCGCGGAGACCGATCCCTGGAATGTGCCGGGCCGGTACGGCTGGGTCGGCGGTACGGGCACGGCGGGGCATCTCGTCCCGTCCACCGGGACGGTCACGATCCTGCTCAGCCAACTGGCGATGACCGGCCCGACCCCGCCTCCGCTGATGCGTGACTTCTGGCGGTACGCGGCCGGCGCCCGAGCCCGCGCCGCCACCCCGGACGAGTAGGTCCCGGGGGACGAGCAGCTCCCGGGCCCGCGCCGCGGTCACCAGAACGTCAGCAGCAGATGGTTGACGAGGAGAGCCAGGCCGGCCTGGGCCGCGAGCCAGCCGCGGTGGTCGCGGGCGGGCAGCAGCGCGGCCGCGGCCGGCAGCCAGAGCGTGAACGGCAGCCAGATGCGCTCCGTCTCGGCCTTGCTCATTCCGGAGAGATCCGCGACCAGCAGCGCCAGGAGCATGGCGGCCACCAGCAGGGCGACCGTCCGGTCGGTGCTCCTGGGCCCTGTCCGGTGGCCCCGGCGGGAGCCCCGGGCACCGCGGACGGCGGCCGGCAGGCGCCGGATCCCGGCGACCGCGGCGAGTCCCGCCGCGATCACCACACCGGCTCCATTGGCCCATACCCAGTAGCCGTAGGGGCGCTCCCTGGCCACGCCCTGGTAGTAGCGCTCCACCAGCAGTCCGTACGCCTCCCACCAGTGGAACCCGGCCAGCAGGAACACCATCGCCACCGCCGCGAACCCCAGCACCGCGCACCCCACCACCGGCAGCGGCCGTGCCGTACGGGCGAGGACGAGCACCGCCACGGCCGGGAAGACCATCAGCGTCAGCCCGTACGACAGATGGACCGTCACCCCGAACAGCAGGCCGGAGCCGAGCGCCGCCGCCCAGGGTGCGCGGACGGTTCGGGTGGCCGCGAGCGCCAGCAGGGCGAGCGCCCAGGCGGCGACGGCCGCGAAGTAGCCGTCGGCGGAGGCGCCGACCCATACGGCGCCCGGGGCGAGGACCAGGAAGGGGGCCGCGGCGCGTGCCGCGCGTCCGGCGCCCAGCGCGCGCAGCGTGACGAGGACGGCGGCGGCCGTCGAGGCGCCGGTGACCACGCAGAACGCGCCCGCCCACGCGCCGCCGCCGAGCCCGATCCGGTCGAGTCCGACGAAGGTCAGGACGGCGCCCGGCGGATGGCCCGCGATGTGGGTCGGCCAGTTGTCCGGCGGGCCGATCAGGATGTGCCGGGTGAAGTCGCGCAGGGTGGCGGGGATGTCGTCGAACCGGTCGACACCGCTCAGATACTCGTGCCGGGTGGTCAGCCGGCCGGCCACGCCGCGCTGCCAGCCGTCCACCAGCGCCAGTGACCAGGTCCAGGCCAGCGCGGCGGCCCAACTGGCCCAGGTCAGCCGGCGCCAGGACAGCCGCGCGGCGAGGGACGGGCCGTAAACGATCACCGCGACGGCGGTCAGCAGCGCCGGGAGCGTCCCGGGTCCGAGGTGCGGCATCCACTGGGCCAGCAGGGGCGGCCAGCTGACATGCAGCGTCCCGTCGTAGTGCTCGATCAGGGTGCCGGCCACGGCGGCGACGGCGAAGAGCAGCGCGCCCGCCGCGGCCGCCATCAGGTCGGGGCGACGGCCGGAGCGCTCCGCGGGGGCGGGCGGGGCGCACGCGGCTTCCAGGGCTTCCAGGGCTTCCGGAGTCTCCGGCGTTTCCGGCGTTTCCGGCGCTACCGGCGCTACCGGCGTCTCTGGCGGTGCCGGCGCTACCGGCGTCTCTGGCGGTGCCGGCGTTTCCGGGGTTTCTGAGCTTGCGCCGGGGCGGGGTAGCAGGGTCACGGCGTCACGTTAGGCACGCGGTCCCCCGTCAGGGTGCGAGCGACAGGCCACGTCATCAAACCGTCAGATCTCCGCCGTCCGGGTCGGCCGGGCCGACGTCAGGGTTTCGTCATGAGTCGAAACAGCCTCCCGCGCGTTCCGCGCCCTACGGTCGCCGGTATGAAAGTCCCCGCCCGCCTCACCCCGCCGTGGCGAAGCCCGTTGCGTGGGCCCTGGCTGACCTCCGTCTTCGCCGTAGTCCTGCTGATCGGTATCCCCGTCCTCTTCCTGACGGGGCTGGTGTCCTATCTCGCCTACAACCCCGACCTGTCCCCGGTCAATGACAAGACCCCGGACAAGGGGCTGCTCGGCTTCTATCTCTTCGACTGGCCGACCGACCCCTACTGGCTCTACCGCGTCACGCAGGGCGTGCATGTGACGCTCGGGATCGTGCTCGTACCGGTGCTGCTCGCGAAGCTGTGGTCGGTCGTGCCGAAGCTGTTCGTGATGCCGCCGGTGCGCTCACTGGGCCACGCGCTGGACCGGCTGTCGCTGCTGCTCCTCGTCGGTGGCGGGCTCTTCGAGTTCGTCACCGGCGTGCTCAACGTCCAGTTGGAGTACATCTTCCCGGGCTCGTTCTATCCGCTGCACTTCTACGGCGCGTGGGTGTTCATCGGGGCGTTCATCGCCCATGTGGCCCTGCGGCTGCCGCGTACGGTGCGGGCGCTGCGCGGCCGGAATCTCCGCGCCGAGCTGCGTACTCCGGTGGCGCGGACCGTACCCGAGCCGCTGGACGAGACCGGTCTTGTCTCCCGCGATCCGGCGCCGCCCACCCTCTCGCGGCGCGGCGCGCTCGGGATGGTCGGGCTGGGTTCGCTCGCGCTGTTCGTGGTGACGGCCGGTCAGAGTATCGGTGGCTCGCTGCGCGGTACTGCGCTGCTCGCCCCGCACGGCCGCGAGCCCGGTCCTGGTCCGAACGGCTTCCAGATCAACAAGGGGGTGGCGGCGGTGGGGATCCGGGCGCGGGACATCGGTCCCGACTGGCGGCTGACCGTACGGGGCGGCGGCCGGGAGACCGTACTGTCCCGGGCCGAGCTGGAACGGCTACCCCGGCACGGCTCCGCGCTGCCGATCGCCTGTGTGGAGGGCTGGTCCACCTCGGACCAGCGGTGGGACGGGGTCCGGCTGACCGATCTCGCCGCCCTGGTGGGGCTGGGGGACGCGCCGCCGAGCGTGTTCGTGGAGTCGGTGCAGTCGCACGGCTCCTTCCGCTCGGTGGCACTGCGGGACAACCAGGTACGGGATCCGCGCTCGCTGCTCGCGCTCCGGGTCAACGGCGCGGAGTTGTCGGCGGATCACGGTTATCCGGCACGGATCATAGTGCCGGGCGCGCCGGGTGTGATGAACACCAAGTGGGTCCGCCGGCTGAGTTTCGGGGAGTCGTCATGGCCCGTATGAGAAAGCCGCGGCCGAACTGGTGGAAGCTGCGCCGTCATCTGGACGTGCGTCGGCGCTTCCGCCGGCTGTACGGCGAATCGCCGGGCCAACTGCTCCTTCTGCTGGCCTCGTTCGCGCTCTGCGGATACGCCGGGATCCGGCTGCTGGGGGGCGACTGGCCACTGATCCTGCTCTGGTTCGTGGGCGCGGCGGTACTGCACGATCTCGTGCTGGTGCCGCTGTACACGCTCGGCGACCGGGCCGTCAGGGCGGCCGTGGGACGGCGTCGGCGGCCGGTGCCGCGCGTGGGCGTCAACTACGTACGTGTTCCGGCCTTCCTCTCGCTGCTGTTGCTGCTGGTGTACTGGCCGCTGGTGCTGCGGACCCCGGAGCCGTACGAGCCGGCCACACGGCTCGATATCGATGTCTTCCTCGGCCGTTGGCTGCTGATCACCGCGGTGCTGTTCGCGCTGTCCGCGGGCTGGCTGCTGGTCCGGACGTGGCCGGATCTGTGGTCCCGCCGCCCGAACCTGCCGTGGCGGCGGCCGCGGACGGGCCGGTTGTCAGACCCATGACCCAGACTTGAGGGCCCGACAGATCCATCGAGAGGAAGCCCGGATGACCACCACCACGTCCCTCACATCGAGCACGTCGGGTGAGTGCACCGCCGCGCGGGCCTATCTGCGCCTCCTCGCGGCCGTGCGCGCCGTGCTGGACGACCCGCTCCAGACATCCCTCGCGGCGCCGCTGCTCGCCGCCCCGATCGCCGAGGCGGACGAAGCGCTCGACGCGGCGGGCCTGGCGGGCAACGAACGGGAGTTCCTCCATCTGGTGGCCGCGCAGGCACTGGATCACCGGCCCCACACATGACGGCACGGCGGCGGACGCTCTCCCGGGCGCCCGCCGCGTGTGCCCGCCTGCAGTCAGCCGCGCGTCAGCCGCAGTGTGACCAGTTCGAACGGGCGCAGCGCCAGCTGGACCGATCCGTCGGCCGGCTCGGGCGGCTCCACATCCGCCAGCGGACGCTCCAGCAGATCGGTCACGGCCAGTGCGGTGGTCGCGAAGCCGACATCGACCCGTACCTTGGCCCGTCCGCCGGTCGACTCGTAGAGCCGTACGACCAGATCGCCGCTCTCGTCGTCGGCCAGCTTGACGGCGCTGACGACGACGGCATCGTTGTCGACGCTCACCAGCGGGGCCACCTCGGCGTCGCCCGGGATCCGGCGCTCCGGCAGGTTCACGCGGTAGCCCTCGCGGACCGCGTCACCGATCGACGCGCCGGGCGCCAGGGCGTGCCGGAAGCGGTGGACGCCCTGGTCGGTCTCGGGGTCGGGGAAACGCGGGGCGCGCAGCAGCGAGACCCGGACGGTCGTGGTCGTACCGGCGTCCGAGGCGCGGACCGTACGGGTCACGTCATGTCCGTACGTCGAGTCGTTGACCAGCGCGACGCCCCACCCCGGCTCCTCCAGATGCACGAAGCGATGGTTGCACGCCTCGAACTTGGCCGCCTCCCAGCTGGTGTTGGTGTGGGTGGCCCGGTACACATGGCCGAACTGTGTCTCCGACGCGTACCGCTCGGCGTGGACATCCAGCGGGAAGGCCGCCTTGAGGAACTTCTCGGTCTCGTGCCAGTCCACCTCGGTGTCGATGTCGAGCCGCTTGACCCCGGGGGCGAGCGTCAGCAGCTGCGTGACCTTCGAGGAGCCGAAGCCGCGCACGACCCGGACACCGACCGCGCCGGCCGGCAGCGCGTCGGCCGAGGGGTCACCGCCCTCGACCGGGGTGAGTTCGTCGAGGTCGGTCAGATCGGTGACGGTGTTCCGGTAGAACTCGTCCACGTCCCACGCGTCCCACTGGTTCGGGAAGTCGGGGTGGATCTGGAGGAGGTTGGCCGCCTCGCCCGGGGCGACGGCCTCGCGCTCCGCGCTGACGTCGTAGACCGACACCACCAGACCGCGGTCGTCGATCTCCACCTCGAGGAGCCCGTTGCTGAGCACATGTCCGCCGCCCTCGCGCGGCGACAGCTGCGCGCTGCGGTTCCCGCCGACCGGTCCCGCCGCACCCGCCGGGACGCCGCCGCGCGCGTGCGGCGCGGAGTTGAAGAGCAGGGTCGTTCCGCCGGAGGCGTCCCCGGCGAGGGCGCGCTGCGCCGTGTCCACGATCCCGTTCAGCTCGGCCGCGACGGCCGCGTACGTCTTCGCCGCCTCGCGGTGCACCCAGGCGATCGACGAGCCGGGCAGGATGTCATGGAACTGGTGGAGCAGTACGGTCTTCCAGATCCGGTCCAGCTGCTCGTACGGGTACGGCGCGCCGGTGCGTACGGCGGCGGTCGCGGCCCACAGCTCGGCCTCCCGCAGCAGATGCTCGCTGCGCCGGTTGCCCTGCTTGGTCTTCGCCTGACTGGTGAGGGTGGCGCGGTGCAGCTCCAGATACAGCTCGCCGACCCAGACGGGCGGGTTGGGGTACTCCGCCTCCGCCTTGGCGAAGAACTCCCCGGGCGTCTCCCACTCGACCGTCGCGGAGCCTTCGAGACTGCGCAGCCGGGCCGCCTTGGCGATCATCTCGCGGGTGGTGCCGCCACCACCGTCGCCCCAGCCGGTCGGCGCGAGGGAGTGCCTGGCGACGCCCTTCTCCTTGAAGTTCTTCGCGGCGTGGGCGATCTGCTGGCCCGTCATCGAGCAGTTGTAGGTGTCGACGGGCGGGAAGTGGGTGAAGATGCGGGTGCCGTCGATGCCCTCCCAGCGGAAGGTGTGGTGCGGGAATTTGTTGATCTTGGACCAGCTGATCTTCTGGGTGAGCAGCCACTTGGACCCGGCGGCCTTGATGATCTGCGGCAGTCCCGCCGCGAAGCCGAAGGTGTCCGGCAGCCACGCCTCGTCGTTCTCGATGCCGAACTCGTCGAGGAAGAAGCGCTTGCCGTGCACGAACTGCCGGGCCATCGCCTCCGAGCCGGGCATATTGGTGTCGGACTCCACCCACATACCGCCGGCCGGTACGAACCTGCCGTCGGCCACCGCCCGCTTGACCTTGGCGTAGACCTCGGGCCTGTGCTCCTTGATCCAGGCGAACTGCTGCGCCTGCGACATCGCGAAGACGAACTCCGGCTCGTCCTCCAGCAGCGCGGTCATATTGGCGGTCGTACGGGCGACCTTGCGTACCGTCTCGCGCAGCGGCCACAGCCAGGCGGAGTCGATATGGGCGTGGCCGACCGCGCTGAGACGGTGGGCGGTCGACGGCGCGGGGATCGCCAGGACCTCGGCGAGCCGTTCCCTGGCGGCAGCCGCGGTGCCGTTCACGTCCTGGAGGTCGACCGCGTCGAGCGCACGGCTGATCGCGCGCAGGATCTCCCAGCGGCGGGCGCCGTCGACGGGCAGCTCGGCCATCAGCTCCCCCAGCACCTCCAGGTCCTGGATCAGCTGCCAGACGGTCTCGTCGAAGACCGCGAGATCCATCCGGGCCAGGGTGTACTGCGGGTCGCTGCCCGCGGTCTCCTTGTCACCGAGCCGGGTCGGCAGGAAGGGGTGGTAGTCGAGGATCACCGGGTTGGACGCGGCCTCGACATGGAGGAGCACCTCTTCGCCGCCCGCGACGGGCGCTCCGATCCGTACCCACTGGTTGCGCGGGTTGAGGCCCTTCACCGGGGTGCCGTCGGGCCGGTAGACCAGGCCCTCGCACTGGAAGCCGGGCATGTTCTCGTCGAAGCCGAGGTCGAGGATCGCCTCGACCGTACGGCCCGCCCACTTCTCGGGGACGGTGCCGGAGACCCGGAACCAGCTGGTGCCCCAGGGGGCGCCCCACCGGTCACCGGTCTTGACCGGCTCGGCCGGGCCTGCGAGGCCCTCTTCGACGGGTACGGGTTCGCCCGGCGCGTTCCAGACGGCGACGTCCAGAGGTATCGATTCGGGGTATACGGCGGGCCGGATGCGCTCGTCGAGGACGCGCTTGAGGCGGGCCTCCACCAAGCTGCGGTCGTCGTGCATGAAGGGGTGCTCCTGAGGTGCGTGTGGGTGCGGGCTACCGGGAAGGGTCAGGGACTACACGTACACGGATCACGGGATACTGGCCATGGGGAGGGACTGGGTCCTGTCCGTTTCCCCCGGCCCCGGACTCACCGGACTCACTGGTCTCACCGGACCTGGTCCGGATGGACGACCTCGGTGATGTGGCGGCCCGCCAGATGTTCCGTGTCCTCGGCGCGGCTCGCCAGGACGGCGGTGGGGCGGACGCCGGCCTCGGTGAGCCGCGCGAAGGCCTCGAAGAACGCCCCTCCGGGCCGGCAAGTGCTCCGGGCCGACGGCGCGTGCTCGCCGTCTCCGGTCGAGTGGTCCGCGGTCTCGTCGTCTCCGATGTCGACCACGAGCGCGGTGGTGCGGGGGGCCGGGCTGTACGTTCTGCCGCGCCACTCCTCGACGATCCGGGCGATGGACTCCCCGGCCGGCTTGACCTTCCGGTCGTTCGTCAGCAGGCCGAGGCTGTACTCCAGTTCGGGGAAGTCGGCGAGCGAGCGCGACACATCGTGCGAACACCACCAGGTGACGCCCCAGACATCGGGGCAGTCCAGCGCGTTGGCCACGGTCGCCTCGGTGAACGCGGCGGCGTGCTCGGCCGGGATCAGCGGCGCCGGGGCACCGACCTCCTGGAGCCAGACCGGCCGGTGCGGTTCCAGCGCCCACGCCTTGGACAGCTCGATCAGATAGGCGGCGTGGTGCTCGGTGGCGGTGCCGGTCCGGCCGTGCCGCTGCGCGGTGCCGTTGAAGACCCAGGAGTGTACGGCGGTGACGGCGCCGATCCTGGCCGCGTGCGCGGGGGTGAAGGCGTGCTTGTCCTGGTACCAGGCGGCGTCGTACTCGGCGTGCAGATGCAGCTTGCCGGGCGCCCCCTCCTCGCAGGCGTCCAGCAGCCGGCGGAGCCAGTCGGCGGCCTGCGCCGGGGTGATGGGGTCGGGATCGGGGTGCGGCGGCCCGGAGAACTGGTTGATCTCGTTGCCGATGGTCATGCCGATGAAGTTCGGCCGGTCGGCGAGCGCGGCGGCGAGCGTACGGAGATACTCCACCTGACCGGCGACGACATCGTTGTCAGTGAAGATGTTCCGCCGGTGCCAGGTCTGGGTCCAGGCGGGCAGGAAGTCGAAGCTCGACAGATGGCCCTGGAGTCCGTCGACATTGACGTCCAGACCGCGTTCGGCGGCGGCGTCGGCGAGCTGGACGAGCTGTTCGACGGCGCGGGGCCTGATCAGCGTGCGGTTGGGCTGGAAGAGCGGCCAGAGCGGAAAGACCCGGATGTGGTCCAGGCCGAGTCCCGCGATCGAGTCCAGGTCGGCGCGTACCTCGTCGAGATCGAAGTCCAGCCAGTGGTGGAACCAGCCCTGGCTGGGCGTGTAGTTGGCGCCGAAGCGCGGCGCGGGAGTACTCATACTGGCGACGTCGTCCTGGTTTCTGTGGTGCGTTGGACAGCGGGCGGGCGTACGGGGGGAGCGGGCGGTTGTACGGGATCTGCGGCCGGGCCTGTTGTCAGCCTTTCACGGCGCCTTCGCCGACGCCTCGGAAAAAGTATCGCTGGAGACAGGCGAAGAGCACGATGAGCGGCACCACGGCGATGACCGTACCCGCGGCGACCAGCCGTGGATCCTGGGCGAAGGTGCCGTGCAGATAGTTCAGTCCGATGGTCAGGGTGAAGTTCTCCGGGTCGCTGAGGACGATCAGCGGCCAGAGGAAGTCGTCCCAGGCGCCCATGAAGGCGAAGATCGCCACCACCGCGAGGGTGCCCTTGACCGACGGCAGCGCGATCCGCAGGAACCGCTGCCAGGTGTTGGCCCCGTCGACGAAGGCCGCTTCCTCCACCTCGTGCGGCAGATTGAGGAAGGCGTTGCGCATCAGCAGGACGTTCATCGCGCCGATGGATCCGGGCAGCAGCACCCCGAGCAGGGTGTTGTTCAGACCGAGATCACGCATGGTGGTGAACTGGGCGATGATGATGCCCTCGACGGGCACGAGCATGGCGAGGATGAACGCGAGGGTCGCCGCGCGGCGGCCTCGGTAGCGCATCCGGGCCAGCGCGTAGCCCGCCAGCGCGGCGCCGACGCAGTTGGTGATCACATTGGCGGAGGCGACCTTGAGGGAGTTGAACGCGTAGTCCCATACCGGGATGATCTCGGCGACCCGTCCGAAGTTGTCCAGCGTCGGCTCGCTCGGGAGGAACTTCGGCGGGGAGCTGTAGATGTCCTCGTGCATGCCCTTGAGCGAGGTGGACAGCTGCCACACGAACGGCCCGATCATCACGGCCAGCATCACGAGCAGCAGGGCGTACCGCAGGGCGAGCTGCCAGGGCGCGATGCGCCGGCCGTCGGCCTCGACGGTCCTCGGAAAGCTCACGCGTCCTCCTTGCGGTCGGCGCGGAGCACCAGCAGCATCAGGGCGACCGTGACGACGAAGACCACCACGGAGATGGCGGAGGCGTAACCGACCCGGCCGCTCAGCCCGGTCCCCACGCGCTGGACGAGCATCACCAGCGTGGTGTCCTCGCCCGCCGGGCCGCCGCTGGGCCCGGCCATCAGATAGACCTCGGAGAACACCTTGAAGGCGGCGACCGAGGACAGCGCCCCGACGAGGACCATGGTGGAACGGACCGCCGGTACGGTGACGGTGATGAAGCGGCGGATGGCGCCCGCCCCGTCGACGGCGGCGGCCTCGTGCAGCTCGCGCGGTACGTTGGCCAGCGCGGCCAGGTAAATGATCATGTAGTAGCCGAGGCCCTTCCAGACCGTGACGGCCATCGCGCTGAACAGCAGCAGCCACTGGTCGCTGAGGAAACCGATCCTGCCGACGCCCACCGCCTCCAGCACCGCGTTGATCAGCCCCCGGTCGTCCAGCATCCACACCCAGATCAGCCCGACCACCACGATCGAGGCGACCACGGGGGTGTAGAAGGCGGAGCGGAAGAAGGTGATGCCGGGGATGTCGCGCTGCACGAGCAGCGCGAGCAGCAGGGGCAGGATGATCAGTGCCGGGACGACCCCGACGACATACAGCGCGCTGTTGCGCAGGCCGATCCAGAACATCTCGTCCTGGATCAGTTCCCGGAAGTTGGCCAGCCCCACGAACTCGCCGGGGACCAGGGCCCGCCGGTCGGTGAAGGAGTTGACCAGTGTGCTGAAGAACGGGTAGAGGCTGAAGGCGCCGACGATCAGCAGTCCCGGCGCCGCGAACAGCCAGGGGCTGAAGGGCAGTTGGCGTCTGATGCGGGTCGCGGGGCCGCGGGGCCCACGCCCGGAGCCGGGGCTCCGGAGCGCGGTCCCCACCGCGGCCGCGTCCGCGGAGAGCGCCCTGGGGGCGGTGGTGCTTTTCATGGTGCGGGGCTCGGCTCTCAGCTCTGTTTGAGCAGGGTGTCGCAGGCCTCGACCGCGCGGTCGAGCGCCTCCTGGGGGCTCTGCTTGCCCTGGAGCGCCTTGGCGACCTGGTTGCGCAGCTCGGTCTTCATCTGCTCGCTGAACAGGACGGGCGTGTAATTGACGGCCGTCTTCAGGGACTTGGCGGCGGCGACGCGTACACGTGTCTCGTCGGTGCCGTCCTCCTTGGTGAAGTACGGGTCGTCCAGGGAGCCCTTGGTGCTCGGGAAGATGGCGACCTGCTTGGCGAACGACATCTGGCGGGTCGCGTCGGTCACGAAGTGGGCGAACGCCACGGCGGCGGGCTTCTGCTCGGTCTTCGCGTTCACCATGACGCCCATGACGTACATGTTGACCTTGCCGGTGCTGGTGACCTGGTCGGTGATCCCGATGTTCTTGTAGAGCGTCGGGGCCTTGGTCTTGAAGTTCTCCAGGTCCAGCGCGCTGCCCGGGTTCATGGCCACGGACTCGGTGAGGAACTTGGTCCCGGAGGACTCGGGGGTGGCGGTGAGCGCCTGCGGGTCGAGCGCCTTCTTGTCGAACAACTCCTTGTAGCGGGTGAGCATTTCCACCCCCTTGGCGTCGTTGAAGGCGAAGCCGGTGCCTTCCTTGTTCATCAGCTGGACGCCGTAGCGGCCGAAGTCCTCGATGGTGGGCACCTGTGCGAGCGTGGCGATCTCGCCGTCGCTCTGCTCGGCCAGCTTCAGCCCCTGGTCGAAGACCTCGTCGTAGGTCGTCGGCGGCTTCTCGGGGTCGAGTCCCGCCTCCTCGAAGAGCCGCTTGTTGTAGAACATCGGGCCGGTGTTCAGGTACCAGGGGAAGCCGTACGTCCCGTCCATGCCCGGAATCTGGTGGCTCTGCCACGCGCCCGGCAGATACTCGTCGCGGAACGAGGCCGCCGTCTCGTCCTTGTCGAGGTCCAGCGCGAGCCCGGCCTTCGCCAACGGGGTCACCAGGTCGGGCGAGACATTGACGACGTCCGGCAGCGTGCCGCCGGCGGCGTCGGCGCTCAGCTTGTCGGCGTAGCCCTCGGCGGGCCGGTCGACCCACTTCACCTCGGTGTCGGGGTACTTCTTCTCGAAGTCCTTGATGACTCCGTTGAAGTAGTCCTTGAAGTTGGCCTGGAGGTTCCAGGTCTGGAAGGTGATCTTGCCCTTGACCGGGCCCGAGGCGTCGGAGGAGTCGTCACCGGAACCTCCACTGCAGGCGCTGAGCGGCAGAACGGTGGCGAGAACAGCGGCGACAGCGACTGCTCTTCGGGAGATGCGCACGGAGAACGGCTCCTTTGCTCGGACCAGGCGTGCGTACGGCCAGCCGGAGCTTCGGGCCACGGCTGCGAATTTCAAGCAGACCTTGCAATGCGTTCGGGTGAAAGTCAACACATTCGGGCGACAAAGGCCTGTCATCCTGACATCACAGCAGGTCAGATCCGTTCTTTTGCTTTCCTTGCGATATGACACTAATGCGCTTTAGGATGCTCGGACTCAAGCGCATTAGTACGGGGTCCACATGGCTCGTCCGGTACGGCCGGAAAACCCTGCGATGCCCCCGTTGCACACCCGGGACCGGGAGCGCGGACGCGACGGGGAACGCGAGAAGAGAGGCACACGGGTGGCAGCGAACCCGCCGTCGGACAGGGGCACGCCCACGCCCAGACGTACTCCCCCGCGCCGTCCGACCATGAAGGACATCGCCCAGCGCGCCGGTGTCTCGGAGAGCGCGGTCTCCTTCGCGCTCAACGACCGCCCCGGCGTCTCCGAGGTGACCCGCGACCGGGTGCGCCGGGTCGCCGAACAACTGGGCTGGCGGCCCAGTACCGCCGCCCGCGCGCTGTCGGGCGAGGGCTCGGCGACGGTCGGCCTGGTGCTGGCCCGTCCGGCGGCGACCCTCGGTGTCGACTCGTTCTTCCTCCAGCTGATCTCCGGCATCCAGGAGATCCTGTCAGAACGTCAACTCGGCCTGCTTTTCCAGGTGGTGGAGGATGTGCACGCCGAGTGCGCGGTCTACCGGCGCTGGTGGGCGGAGCACCGCGTCGACGGCGTACTGGTCGTGGACCCCAGGACCGACGACCCCCGGCCCGATCTCCTGGACGAGCTGGGACTCCCCGGTGTCGTCATCGGCGCGCTGCCCGCGGGTGATACGGGCCGCCACCCCGGCCTGTCGCAGGTACGGGCCGACGACGCGGGCGCGATGGCCGCCATCGTGGGCCGGCTGCACGAGTTGGGGCACCGGCGCATCGTCCATATCGCGGGGCTGTCCTCGCTCGCCCACACCGAGCGGCGCATCCGTTCGCTGCGGATCGAGGCCGACCGGCGCGGGCTGCCCGAGGCGCGCTCGCTGACCACGGACTACTCCGACACCCAGGGCGCGGCGGTGACCCGCCGGGTGCTGGAGGAGGACCGCCCGCCGACGGCCCTGATCTACGACAACGATGTGATGGCCGCGGCCGGGGCGGCCGTGACGACGGGGCTCGGTCTCTCCGTACCCGGCGATGTCTCGGTCATCTCCTGGGAGGACTCGGCCCTGTGCCGGCTGGTGCGCCCCTGGCTCACCGCGCTCTCCCGTGACTCGGTCGCCTTCGGCCGGATCGCCGCGACGGAGCTGGCCGCGCTGCTCGACGGCGGCGGGGCGCGCACCGTACAAGTGCCGCTCCCCCGGCTGATCGAGCGGGAGAGTCTGGACCGGGCGCGGGCGTAACGCGCCGGAAATACACCGGCGCACGACCATTGACACCCGAAGAGATCAAGTGATCTATTCACTTCATGAGTCGCAGTGAACTGTCACTGTCCGAGCATCTGGCGGACAGCATCGTCGAGATCATCCGTACCGAACGGCTGGTCCCCGGGGACGCCCTGGCGTCCTCGCGTGATCTCGCCCGCCGGTTCGACGTCACCACGCCCACGGTCCGTGAGGCCCTGCGCAGGCTTGAGGCCACCGGTGTGGTGGAGTTCCGGCACGGCTCGGGAACGTATGTGGGAGCGGGCAGTGAGCGACGTCTGCTCGCCAACCCGCACCTTCCGCGCGGCAGTCGCGAGTCGGTGCTCGAACTCGTCGAGGCGCGACTGGTCCTGGAACCCGCCGTGGCCGCCGCCGCGGCGCGTACCCGCGTACCGGAGGCGGTGGAGCGGTTGCGGACCGCGGCGGCCAACGCGCTGCATCCGCCGCGCGAGTCCCTGCGGGCGTCGGTGCACTTCCACGTGGCGCTGGCCGCCGCGAGCGGCAACGCGCTGCTGCGCGAGACCGTCGAGGCGCTGCTCCAGGTCAGAGCGTTGGAGCAGGTCGAGATCCGGCATCGCTACAACGACCGCCCACGGGACCACGCGGAGCATGTGGAGATCTTCGAGGCGGTACGGGACGGGGACGCGGACGCGGCCGAGCGGCTGACCCGGGAACATCTGGGCTCCATCCGCGAGGCGGTCCTCGCCGCCGATTTCCCGGACACCGGGACGGCGACGGCGAACACCTCGGCAGCGGACACCGGCACGACGGCGCCCCTGGAAGACAGCGCGGAAACAGATACGGAGATCCGCCGATGAACCCCGCACAGCCGGTGCGACTCGCCGAGATGACCACCGAAGAGGCTGCCACCGCCGTCACGGCGAGCCCCGTGGTGATCATCCCGGCGGGCGCGTTCGAACAGCACGGTCCGGCAATGCCCCTGGCCACGGACACGATCCGGGCCGAGGGCGTGGCCGAACGCGTGGCCGCCGCACTGGCCGGCCGCGCGGTGATCGGCCCCCCGCTGCCGGTCGGGGTCTCCCCGCACCATCTCGCCTTCGCCGGTACGGTCACGCTCACCACCACGACCCTGGCCGCGGTGGTCCGTGAGTACGTGGAGAGCCTGTACCGGCACGGCTGGCGGAAGGTGCTCGTCATCACCGGCCACGGCGGCAACAACGCCACGCTGTCCACCGTGGCGCAGGATCTGCTCACCACCCACCCCGATCTCCAGTTCGCCTGGACCCCCGTCACCGCGCTCGCGGCCGATGTCGTGTCCGGGATGGGGGTCAGCGAGGTGCACGGTCACAGCGGCGAGGCCGAGACCGCGCAGATGCTCCATCTCGCGCCCGGACTGGTGCGCACCGACCGCCTCACCGCCGGTACGACCTCCACCGCCCAACTCGATCCGCTCTCCCGGCTCTCGCGCCACGGCGCCCACCCCGCGCTCGCCGTGCGCTACGACCGGCTCAGCCCCAATGGCATCCTCGGTGACCCGCGCCGGGCGACCACCGAGGACGGACAGGCGGTCGTCGACGCCGTCGTGGTCCGTATGGTCGCCTTCGTCAAGGAGTGGCTGGACGTCTGAACCGGGCGCCCGCGCCCGCCACTTCCCCGCAGACGGCACCGCGCCGCCCACGCCGCGGCGACGGCGTGCGTGGTGCCGTAGGCAGCACCCGCCCGCACCCGCCGGGTCCGTACGACACCCCTCGCGCACCACCCCGCGCGCACCACCCGCGCGTGAGCCCCCCCCCCCCCGCATCGGTCCTCACGCATCGCGCCTCCGAGCCGCGATCCCGCCCCGCCGCATGGGGCACCCCCGTTGAAATCCAATGAGCCGTCCGCCGCCCCAGGCGTCCGGCAGAAGGAGCCTGCCATGAACTCCCTCCAGCGGATGGCCACAGCCGCCGTGGGCCTCGTCCTGTGCCTCACGGCGACCGGAGCGACGACCGGGACCGCTACCGCCGCCCCCGAATCGCGGGGCTCGTCGAAGACCGTCTGCCGGCCGCCCGCCCCGCAGGAGCCCGGCACCAGCGCGTCGCACACGATCAGCAGCGGCGGCCGGGACCGTGCGTATCAGCTCCATCTCCCGGCCGACTACGCCAAGAAGCGTGACTGGCCGGTCGTCCTCGCCTTCCACGGCCGGGGCAACACCGGTGCCGGGACGGAGGAGTTCTCCAAGCTCTCCACCCTGCCGGCCGTCGTGGTCTATCCCGACGGGGTCATCGGCACCGGTGACGGGGACCGCCAGGCGTGGCAGGGCGCTCCGTACGCGGCGGCCGGGGTGGACGACGTCCGGTTCACCGAAGACCTGCTCGACCAGTTGGAGTCCACGCTGTGCGTGGACGAGCGGCGGGTGTACGCCACCGGGAAGTCCAACGGGGCGGGGTTCGTCTCCACCCTGCTCGCGTGCCGCCTGGCGGACCGGATCGCCGCCATCGCGCCCGTGGCCGCCGCCCTCTATCCCACCGGTGAGCCGTGCGAGCCGTCCCGTCCGGTGCCCGTCATCGAGTTCCACGGCACCGGTGACGTCACCATCCCGTACGCCGGGGACGCCGACCGCGGACTCCCCGCCATCCCGGACTGGGTGGCGCAGTGGGCCGAGCGCGACGGCTGCTCCTCCCGCGCCCGTGACCGGGTGACCGAGCCCGACATCACCGTCTCCCGCTGGCGCGGCTGCGACCGGGGGGCCGAGGTACGGCATGTCGCGGTCACCGGCGGCGGACACACCTGGCCCGGCGCCGACATCTACAGCGGCGGCGGCTACACCACGCAGACCATCGAGGCGCACGAGGTCATGTGGCAGTTCCTGCGCACGTTCCGTACCCCCGCGTCCCCCCGTCACTGAGACCCGCCCCCCCCCGCCGACCGCAGGAACCGAGCAAGGAGCCCGCTCCCATGTCCACGCCGCCACCCGCGCCACCCGGCAGACCCGCCCCACCACCCGCGACCGACGACGGGACCCGGCTCCCGCTCATCGTCCGCGCGATGGCCGTCATCGAGCGGGCGGGCAACGCGCTGCCGCACCCGTTCTGGCTCTTCTGGATCCTCTCCGCGCTGCTCGCGGTCATCAGCGCGATACTCGCCGCGGCCGATGTCTCCGTCGTCTCCCCCAGCGACCACAAGACCGTCACGGTGCAGAATCTGCTCAGTGGTGACGGGCTGGCCATGGCCGTCTCGACGATGATCGAGAACTTCGCCACCTTCCCGCCGATGGCCACCATCGTGGTGGTGATCATGGGTGTCGCCGTGGCCGAGCGCACCGGCTTCCTCGCGGCGCTGATGCGGGTCGGCGTCTCGCGGGTACCGGCCTCGTGGGTGGTGTTCGCCGTCGCCTTCGCCGGCACCGTCTCCCATGTCGCCTCGGCCGCCGCCTACATCATCCTCGTACCACTGGGCGGGCTGGCCTTCCGGGCCGTGGGGCGCTCCCCGATCCTCGGCATCGTCGTCGCGTACACCTCCATCGCCTCGGGGTACGACGCGAGCCCGGTCCCCACGCCCAACGACGCCATCTTCGCCGGGATCACCACCGCCGCGGCGCGGATCGTGGGCGGCGACGACGCGTATGTGTCGCCGCTGAGCAACTGGTTCTTCAATATCGCCTCGTCGCTGCTGCTGGCCCTCGTCATCACGCTGGTGACGAAGTTCGTCCTGAGCAAGCGGCCCGATCTCGACGCGGACCCCGACGCCGATCTGGAGGACCTCGGCACACTCGGCCTCAGCGCCCGGGAACGCTCGGCGCTGCGTGTGGCCGTACTCGCCCTGCTGGCGGCGCTCGTGGTGCTCGTCGCGGTCATGGTGCCCGAGTCGTCGCCGCTGCGCGGTGAGGGCGGCAGCATCGTGGAGTCGCCGTTCCTGGACGGCATCGCGGCGGTCGTGGCGCTGGTCTTCGGGCTGGTGGGCATCGTGTACGGGTACCGCTCGGGCTCCGTCACCTCGGCCGCCGACATACCGAAGCTGATGGGCCGCGGCATCATGCAGATGGCGCCGGTGCTGGTGCTGTTCTTCGCGATCGCCCAGTTCCTGGCGTACTTCGACTGGACCCATATCGGTGATGTGCTCGCGGTCAGGGCGGCGGAGGCGCTGGAGCAGAGCGGGATGCCGATCGTCCTGGTGTTCCTGCTGATCCTCGTCCTGCTGACGCTCGTCAATGTCATGGTCACCAGCGGGTCGGCGATGTGGGCGATGTGCGCGCCCGTTCTGGTGCCGATGCTGATGCTGGTGAGCGTGCCCGCCGAGACGACCCAGGCGCTGTTCCGGATCGCCGACTCGGGGTCGACCGCGATCACCCCGATGAGCCCGTACTTCGTGATGGCTCTGGGCTTCCTCCAGCGCTACCGCAAGAGCGCGGGAATCGGCACGCTGGCCTCCTACACGCTGCCGCTGGCCGTGGCCATGACGGTCGCGTGGACCGCGCTGTTCCTCGTCTGGTGGGCGGTGGGCATTCCGCTCGGCCCGGGGGCTCCGGTGCGCTGAGCCGGCACTCGGGAAGAGGGGAGGGCCGGGGAGGCCCTCCCCTCTCAACGGCCGTGCTGGGGCTGTCGGCTGTGTCGCGACCGTCGGCTGTACTGTGACCGTCGGCTGTGCTGTGGGTCAGTCCCAGGCGTAGCCGTCACCGAACAGGAGCGTGTGCTCCAGCACATCCTCCATCGGGTCGTCGATCTGGCCGGTATGGATCAGCGCGAACCGCGAACCGTTGTGGGAGTCGCGGTGCGTCTCGTCCGCGCTCGCCGCGCCGGCCGGCCCCCCGGTCACCACCGCCGTCGCCGCGATCCCGACCGCCCACCGGGAGATGGTCCTTGTCGTGCCCTTCACTGTTCGCTCCTCACGCTCATGCCCCTCGGACAGCGGTACCTTTCATTCCGTTTATCTGTTGGGCGGACCAAAAGGTCACGCGGATCATCGGAGAATTTCCCGCCCCGTATTGCGGCGGTGTGAAGAACCCCGCATGGCGGTTGACGGAGCGATCAGGCCGCTGCGACTCTCCGGGCATGTCCGTGGCACCCGTTCCTCCGGCCGAATCCGCCCACTCCGCCCACTCCGCCCACTCCACAGAGTCCGCTGAATCCGCGGAGTCCGCGGAGTCCGCTGAATCCGTGTACGACCGGACGCGGCTGCGCCAGTGGCGGCGCGGTCGGGCCCGCTCCGCCGGGATCGAACGCCGCGATCTGCTACGGCTGTTCGCGGCGGCGTCCACCGCCGGACCGCTCACCGCGGCGGCGCCGGGCAACGCGCGGGCCGCCTCGCCGACGACCCCGAGCCCGGCGGCTCCGGCGGTACCCGTGGCGGCCCCCGGCATCGTGAAGCCGCTGCCGTCCGAGGTGTTCAGCATCCGGGGCACCAACGCCGAGACCAACTTCGCGGCGCTGCGCACCACCGGCCCGTACACGCCGGCCGGCCACTTCTTCGTCCGCAACCACACCGTCACCCCCCGGATCGACGCCGCCGCCTGGACATTGACGATCTGGGGCAGCGGACTGCGCGGCGGCCCCGTGGACTTCGGCTACGACGAGCTGCGCGCGCTCCCGTCCGTGACCCGCACCGCGTTCATCGAGTGCGCGGGCAACGGCCGCAGTTACTACGCCACCCAGCAGAACCAGCAGGTGTCCGGTACGGCCTGGACCCTGGGCGCCATCGGGGTCGGACGGTGGCGCGGGGTGCGGCTCGCCGAGGTGCTGCGCCGCGCGGGCCTGAGCCCCGACGCCGTCGACATCCTGCCGCGCGGCCTCGACGACGAGGTCATCAGCGAGGGAACGAATCTGGGCCGGGTGCGCCGGCCGCTGCCGGTGGCGAAGGCGCTGGACGACGTACTGCTCGCGTACGAGCTGAACGGCGAGCCGCTGCCGCCCGACCACGGATATCCGGTGCGGCTGATCGTCCCGTCCTGGGTGGGCATCGCGAACATCAAGTGGCTCGGTGACATCGAGGTGAGCACCGAGCCGCTGTACAGCCCCTGGAACACCACGCTCTACCGGTTGTTCGGCGCCGGGTATCCGCCCGAGGGCAGTGCGCCGCTGACCCGGCAGACCCTGAAGAGCGCCTTCGAGCTGGCGGACGGCGCCACCGTGGCCGCTCATCGGCCGCGGGTGCTGACCGGGCGCTCCTGGTCGGGCGGGGCGCCGGTGCGGTCGGTGGAGATCAGTACCGACGGCGGGACGCGCTGGCGGCGCGCGCGGCTCCACGACGCGCCCCGGCGCGGCAGTTGGGTCCGCTGGTCCGCCGACTGGACACCGGGCGGTCCTGGCCCCGCCGTACTGCTGGCGCGCGCGACGGACGACTCGGGCCGCGTCCAGCCCGAGGTGGCCGTCCACAACACGCAGGGTTATCTCTTCGACGCCGTGGTACGTCACCGGGTGACCGTCGTCTGACCGGGAGCGCCGGACGGCCGGTCGCGCCCACGCGGCCGGCCGTCCTCAACAGCGCCCGAGGGCGCGGGGGATGTTACTTGACGGTACCGCGCTCACCTCGTTCCTCGCCCTTCGAGCGACGGTCGACGGAACGTCGGTCGAGGGACCGCCGCTCGGCGAGGCGCCGGTCGGCGGCGGCGATGGGTTCGGAGTCCCACCCGGAGTCGTCCGAGCCACCGCCCGGACTCGGGGCCCGGCGACGGAGGTTCGACGCGTCGGAGCGTGCGGCCTCGGCGCGGATCATGGCGTTGAGCGCGGCGAAGGGGTCAATGGGCATGGCTGTGTCCTCACGGTGAGAAGGTGCTGAAGAACGCGACTGCTGTGGTCCGAAAGGCACTTCAGAGCCGGGCGAGGCACTGAAGGGCGGGACCTGTCAGCAGCGCAGCACCACACAGCGCGGCGTGACCGGCGCGCGCGGCGGCCAGACCGGAGCGCACCGTCCGACGTACGGAACCCGTACCCGCTCGCCGAACAGTCCGGTCCGGGGCAGGGGCTGTTGGGGCTCCCTGCCCGTCCGCTCGGTCCTGGCCGGGGCGGACTGCTCGGTCTCGGCGGTGTCCTGGTGTCCCTCGCCGGCCGGGTCGCGCGAACCGGACGCGGGCGGCAGGGATTCGGGGTCCCGCATCGCCGCGGAGGACGGCGCGATCGACATGGCCAGGAAGGCGATCAGCACCAACAGCGCCACCAGGGCGGCCGGGCGCGTGGCGGCGCGGACAACCGCGGCGCGGGTGGGAACGGACGTGGCACGCTTCATGGGCACGACCTCCTGGACAACGCACCTCTGCCCAGAAACACACCCACGCGGTCCTGCTACCGGCGGAAACCGCTCACACGGGGTACGCGGCCTACGCCCGGTCCTTCTCCTCCTCGGCGGTTCGTGCTTCGTCAGAGCGCGTATTCGCCACGGGAACGGACACCGTTCCCAACGGCACCTGTGGTCCGCTGCCCTCCCTCAGCCACCGTCTGAGCACATGATGCACCCGCTCGGCGCCCACGAGTTCACCGTTGTCGGGGACCGGCGCGGAGAGCGCCAGCGGCGACAGCAGGAAGGGCCGCGCCTGTTCGCCGCCGAGTCCGCCGTGCGAGCCGATCTGTTCCTCGAAGGCGTGCACGCGGCCCGTCGCCGGGTCGTACATCGAGTTGACCATGATGTCCGCGACATGTGGGAAGGAGTCCGTGCGCCGTACGGCGTCGGCCGCGCCGGGGCCCATACCGGCGAGCGGACCGCTGTCGTCGAGCGCGTCGAGCGGCACCTCCGCCCCGCCGGGGCCGAGCACCACCGAGCCGTGTTCCTCGCTCCGTACCAGCAGGAAGCCGATCCCCGGATGGCCGGCGAGGGTCCGCAGCAGCGCGGGATGGCGCCGGTCGATCTGCTCGCGGCTCATCCGCTCCGGCACATCGGGGAAGGAGATCAGGGCGAGATTGCCGGAAGCGAGGACAACCGGGTCCGAGCCGAGCGCCGGCTTCTCGTCGGCACCCTCGGGCTCGGGCCGGTGCAGCGCGCCGAGGACGGCGTGCCGGGCCGCGTCGCGGGCCTCCGCGCCGCTCTTCGTACGCTCGGCCCGGCGCGGCACGGGCAGTCCGCAGCCGGCCCTGACCAGGTCCTTGAGGCTGAGCCCGTACGCCCCCTCGAAGGTCTCGCCGGGGCTCTGTCCGTGGTCGGAGAGCAGCACGATCCGGTACGTACGGGGTGCGTGCTCGGCGGCCCTGGCGATCAGTCCGACCGCGCGGTCGAGCCGGGCGAGGACCCGCTCGGCGTCCCGGCTGTGCGGTCCCGAGTGGTGGGCGACCTCGTCGTACGCGACGAGGTCGGCGTAGACGGCGGTACGTCCGGCCAGCATGTCGCCGATCACGGCCGTGACCACCACATCACGCTCGACGACGGTCGCGAAGGCCCGGATGAACGGATAGAGCCCGCCCCGGCCGACCCGCGGCCGGTCGTCGCGTATCCGCGCGCGGGTCGATTCGGCGATCTCGCGGCCGACGTCGGCGACGAACGAGACCACCGTACGGACGGCGTTGGCCGGGTCGGAGAAGTAGGCGAAGTAGCCGGCGCGGGAGCGGTTGGCCCGGCCGCGCCGCGCGGCGATCGACAGCACCAGCGCGAGCTGGTCGGCGCCGCCGCTGAAGAGATTGCCGCGGCTGGCGCCGTCGAGGGTGAGCAGACCCCCGTCGCTGGTACGGGCGATGGCGCGGCGCTGGAGTTCGGCGGCGCTGGCGGGCCGGTTGCTGACCATGATCCGGCCGGTGTCCTTCTCGTACCAGCGGAAGGCGGGGACGTCGTGGTTGGAGCCGTGCAGGATGCCGAGCTGGCTGGCGCCCGTCTGGCTGGACCAGTCGGTGCGCCAGGGCGTGAGCCGGTGGGTCGGCCGCGGGGCGCCCGGCGCGCTGTCCGCCGGGCCCCCCGGAGAGACGCGCGCCGGGTCGTCGGCCGTACCGCACCCGCCGTCCGGGTCCGGTGGGCGCACGCCCAGCCAGCCGGCGACATACGGCATCACCCCGGCGGCGACCGCGTCCAGCAGCACCTGGTGCCCGACCCCGTCGAGTTGCAGGAACACCGTGCCGGGCGGTCCACCGTGCCCGCCGTCCTCACCGCTCCTGCGCCGCCGCCGGTCCGCGAGGCGGGAGAGCCGGCGCCGGTAGGCGTCGTCGTCACCGACCGCGAGCGCCGTCGAGGTCGCGGAGGCGACGGCGGACATCACGGCCGCGACCACCACGGCGGTCTCCGGATTGGCCGCCCCGCGCCCGTTGGGGATGAGCCAGAGCGCGATCAGCAGCAGCGAGCCGTTCAGGAAGAACACCAGCAGACCGAGGACCAGCGCGGGAACGAGCAGCAGCGCGCGTACGAGCAGGGGCCAGACCAGCGCGCTGAGCAGGCCGAACGCGCCCGCCCCCCAGGCCGCGGTGATCGCGATCCTGGTGATGCTGTCCCGGTTGTCCGACTGAAGCTTGAAGTCCGGCAGGAGCCCTGCCAGCGCCAGCATCGTCAGCGTGGAAACCGCCCATACGACGACCACCCGCAGCAGGGCTCCGCCTGTCGTACGCCACCGCCCCTTGAACACGTCGCTCCGTCACCTCACGTCCTGGCCCGTACGCACTCACGTCCTGGCCCGTACGCACTCACGGGCTCGGCCCAGCCTCGCACAGAGCGACGTCGAGTCCCCCGGGGTCCGGGGACACAGGCGGGTCAGCAGCCGTCGTACCCGGCCGTGGGCATCGAGAGCCTGCGGTGCACGTCGGCCTTCATGGCGGCGTCGTACAGCGGTTCGTCCAGTCCGACGGTCTCCAGCGGTACGCCTCTGCGCGCGCACTCCGCGGAGAAGACGGACACCGAACTGAACGCCCGTTCGAGAACGCGCTCGTTCGCCGCGACGAAGAGATCCACCAGCCCCGCCTCGACATCCCCCCACAGTCCGCAGTGATCGGGGCGCAGCCCGTAGAGGAGCAGCTGCCGGGTCACGAGATACCCCTTGTCCTCGGCCCAGCGCGCGCACATCGTGTGCTGGCCGCGGGTGTCCACGAGGAAGGGATCGCGGTCCAGCTCCTCCAGCGGTGTCAGGCTGGCGATCACGGCCACTCGTACCTCACGCATCCCTGCCCCCGCTCCCCCGGCTCTCGTCTCCGTCCGCAGACCCTACTCGGCGCACGCCCCCGCGAGGCAGGCGCGTGCCGGGCGGTCAACGGCGCGCGACCAGCGCATCCGGCTCCGCCCGCGCGGGCATCCGCCGTACGCTGAGTGCGGAGAGGGTCCCGGGGCGGGAGCGCGGTCCACGGGCGGACGGAGCTGAGGTCGGGTTGGGAACTGTCATCACGTGGTGGGGCCATGCCACCTGCACGGTCGAGGACTCCGGGGTACGGGTGCTGACGGACCCGGTCTTCGTCCGCCGACTGGCGCATCTGCGCCGCCGGCGCGGTCAGGTGCCGCCGCCCGAGGCGTCCGTCGCCGATGCCGTGCTCGTCTCGCATCTGCACTCCGACCACCTCCATCTGCGGTCGCTGACCCGGCTCGCGCCCGGCACCCTGCTGATCGTGCCGCGCGCCGCCGAGCGGTCGGTGCCGGGGCTGCGCAGGCTGGACGCCCGCAGAAACCCCTCGGGCCTGCGGATCACCGAGGTCGAGCCGGGCGACGAGGTGGAGATCGGGGCTCTGCGGGTACGGGCCGTGCCCGCGCGCCACGACGGACGGCGGCTGCCGGTCGGACCGCACCGCTCCCCCGCCCTGGGCTTTGTGATCAGCGGTGCGTCGCGGACCTACTTCGCCGGGGACACCGGACTCTTCGACGGGATGGCGGACGCCGTGGGCCCGGTCGATGTGGCGCTGCTGCCGGTGGGCGGCTGGGGGCCTCATCTGGGGCCCGAGCATCTGGACGCCGGGCGGGCGGCGCGGGCGCTGGCCGAGCTGGCACCGAGCGCGGCGGTACCGGTGCATTTCGGCACCTACTGGCCGATCGGTCTGGACGGGGTCCGCCCCCACGAGTTCTACGCCCCGGGCGACGAGTTCGTACGGCACGCGGCGCGGCTCGCGCCGAAGGTGACCGTCCATCTGCTGCGGCACGGCGAGAGCGTGCGGCCGGAGGCCGGCCTGTGATCGACCGGCTCATGGCGCAGCTCGCGGAGCTGCCACCCGAGTCGACGCAGCAGGCCGTCGGCTATCCGTCCGTCTTCCTGCTGGTGACTCTGGGCTCGCTGGTGCCGGTGGTGCCGACGGGGGCGGTGGTGAGCTCGGCGGCGGTGGTGGCCTTCCACCAGACCGCGCCGCTCTCCATGCTCTATGTCTTCCTGGTGGCGTCGTTCGCGGCCTTCCTCGGTGACATATCCCTCTACTGGCTGGGGCGGCGCGGTGTCGGCTCCAAAAACGGCTCGCGCTGGCTGGCGGCGATACGCAGGCACGCCCCGCCGGACCGGCTTGAGCAGGCGCAGACGAAGCTGCGCGAGCACAGGGTGTCGGTGCTGGTGCTCTCCCGCCTGGTGCCCGCCGGGCGGATACCGGTGATGCTGGCCTGTCTGCTCGGCGACTGGCCGCTGCGCCGGTTCGCCCGGGGCGATGTGCCTGCCTGTCTGGCCTGGGCGGCGACGTACCAGCTGATCGGCGTGCTCGGCGGCTCGCTCTTCGACGAGGCCTGGGAGGGGGTGCTCGCCGCGGTGGTGCTGACGCTGGTGGTCAGCGGCGCCCCGGCGCTCTGGCGCAGACTGCGCCGGCCGGGCCGCCCGGAGAGTCCGGGCTCGGAGGGCCGGCCGACGTAGTGTCCGCGTTTCCGCTCCGGCCGCCGGGTTCCGCTCCGGCCGCCGTCCGTTCGGGCCGGGATCCGTCTGTTCGGGATCCGTTCCGGCCGGGTCCGCTCATCGCAGTTCGTCGAAGACCGCTCCGAAACGGCCCAGCGCCCGCGCGACATGCGGCAGTTCCAGCGGCGCCGTCGCGGTGAGGGACTTCAGCCGCTGCTCCGGGGTCGCCCCGAGCAGCGGTCCCGTCGACAGCCGTACACGCAGCGCGCCCAGTTCGTCCCCGAACCGGTGACCGCCCGGTACGGGCACCTCCAGGCGTCGGCTCAGATGGTTCTCCAGCTCCATGGAGTCGGTGACGCCCAGCCGGGCCAGTTGTCCGCGCAGCGGCCCGAGGTCGGCGTAGAGATGGCGGCCGGCCAGCGGCACGACCGCGAGGGCGCCGGCGGCGAGCACCACGTGGTGGGCGGCTGTGGCCAGTTGCCCGTGCAGCGCGGCGGTGGCCCGCGCCCTGGCGATGACGGCGTCCGGCTCGTCGAGCGCGTGGGCGGCGGCAGCGGCGACCGGTCCCGCGACCATCGCGCCCAGCGCGGTGAGGATGTCGAGCGTCGTGGCCCGCAGCGCTCTTCCGGCGTCGGTGGCCGGGTAGCGGGCGACGGCCATCGGCCAGGCGGCCGGAAGCAGCGCGCCCGCCAGGTCGGAGAGGACGACGACCTCGTCGGGCCACATCTCGGCCGGGCTGAGCAGCACCGTCTCGTGCGGCCGGTGCAGGGTGTCGCGCCAGGTCTCGTCGCTGACGATGTGCAGTCCTTCGCCGACCGCGGCCTCGCAGGCCTCGCGGACCAGTTCCGGCGGGGCGACCGCGGCGGTCGGGTCGTCGGCGACGGAGAGCAGCAGCACCCGCGGCCGGCCGCCCTCGGCCCGTATCCGCCGTACCGTCTCCAGCAGGGCGAACGGATCGGGCACGCCGCCCGCGTCCGCCGGGGCCGGCACATGGTAGGCGGGCCGGCCGAGCAGCCGGGCCTGCGGGGTCCAGGAGGCGGGGCACGGCCGGGGCATCAGAACGTCCCCGTCGTACGCGGCGAGCAGCGCGAACAGCAGCGGCTGCGCGCCGGGCGCGGCGGCCACACCGTCGGGACCGGTGCGCAGGCCGCGCCGCGACCAGTAGCCGGCGGCCGCCTCCCGCAGGACCGCGTCACCGCCGGGCGGCTGCGGCGAGGTGTGCCCGGCCGCACCCGCGCACTCGCCGACCAGCTCGGGCAGCGCGGGCAGCCCGGCGTCGGGGGCGGCCGGGCCGAACCGCACGGGGCCCCGGCCCTCGGGAACCGTCCGCCGCATACCGTCACCTCCCCCGGCCGCCGTCCGCCCGGTCTCTCGTTTGGACCATTTATACGGAGGTTTGACACACATCGCCCCCCGGGCTCTGTCCGGCCACACGCTCGGGGTCCGTTCGGCCCGCTCCCCCGGACGGCCCGCTTGGGGCGACCCCACGCGGGGTACCCGCGTTCCATGTCGGACACCTTTGCTCCGTATCGTCAGGCGGCCCCGGGCACCCGCGCCCGGATCGCGGCATTGCTCGACGGCTGGGACGAGCGGGCCTTCCGCTCCGTAGCCGTTCGGCGCTGGCCGGGCGCGGGGCCCGTACTGCCCCGGCTGAGCCGGTCCGCCAACCATGGACTGCTCTGGTTCGGCGCCGCCGCGGGCATCGCCGTGCTGGGACGCGGGGCGCGCTCGCGCCGGGCCGCCCTGCGGGGCGCGGTATCGCTGGGACTCGCCTCGGCCGCCATCAACACCGTGGGCAAGCGGGCGATACGCCGGCAGCGGCCCCTGCTCGACGCCGTACCGGTGATACGGCGGCTGAAGCACCAGCCGGTCACGACGTCGTTCCCGTCCGGGCACGCGGCCTCGGCCGCCGCCTTCGCGACCGGGGTCGCGCTGGAGTCGAAGGGCTGGGGCGCCGTCGTGGCGCCGGTGGCCGCCGCCGTGGCCCTCTCCCGGGTCTATACGGGGGTGCACTATCCGAGCGATGTGCTGGTGGGCGCCGCGCTGGGGGTGGGGGCCGCCTTCGCGGTACGCGGGATCGTACCGACCCGTTCCCAACTTCCCTCACCGGGACGGCCGTACGCCGAGGCCCCCGCGCTGCCCGGCGGCCACGGGCTGGTGGTCGTCGTCAACCTGGCCTCCGGATCGTCGGACACCGCCGCGCTGGTACGGGACGCGCTGCCGGCCGTCGATGTCGTGGAGTGCGCGCCGGAGGAGGTGGACGCCGAGCTGGCGAAGGCGGCGGGCCGATGTGTGGCCCTCGGTGTCCTCGGCGGCGACGGAACGGTCAACCGGGCGGCGACCGTCGCCATACGGCACGGTCTGCCGCTGGCCGTCTTCCCCGGCGGCACCCTCAACCACTTCGCGTACGACCTGGGCATCGAGAGCGTCCACGACACCTGCCGGGCGCTGACGGCGGGTGACGCCGTACGGGTCGACCTGGGGCGCTTCACCCCCGGGCCCGGCGGGGCGGCGACGGGACATTTCCTCAACACCTTCAGCCTGGGCGTCTATCCGGAGCTGGTACGGGTGCGTGAGCACTGGGCGCCGCGCATCGGCGACTGGCCCGCCGGGGTACTGGCCGCACTGCAGGTGCTGCGCGACGGACACCAGCTGCAAGCCGAGTTCAAGGGCCGGCACCGGGCGCTGTGGCTGCTGTTCGCGGGGAACGGCATCTACCAGCCGATGGGGCCCACCCCGGGCCACCGGCTCGATCTGGCCGACGGCCTGCTGGACGTACGGATCGTGCACGGCGGCCGGGCTCCGGGGCTGCGGCTGCTCGCTGCCGCGCTCGCCGGGCCGCTGAGCCGTTCGCCGGTGCACGCGGCGGAGCGGATGCGGCGGGTGCGGATCTCCCGGATCGCGCCGGGTACGCCGCTCGCGTTCGACGGTGAAGTGGCCGAGGCCCCCGGGGAATTGGTACTGGACAAGGCGGAGGAGGCGCTGACGGTCTACCGGCCGAAGGCGCTTGTCTAGGCAGTGCTCCGGGCGCTGCCGCCGGCGACTCCCCCGGAATCCCGGTGGACGGACGGGAACGGCGCGGCCGAGGATCACGCCATGGACACGCGCTACTTCCTGGAGACCGCGCGGCTGCGGCTGCGTTCGTTCACCGAGAGCGACCTCGACCGGGTGGTCGCCCTCGACAACGACCCCGGCGTACGGCGGTTCATCGACGGCGGCCGGCCGGTCTCCCGTGACACGGTACGGACCGAGACGCTGCCGCGACTGCTCGGGCGGGGCTTCTGGGCCGCCGAGGAGAGCGCCACGGGCGCGTGGCTGGGTTGGTTCTGTCTGGAGCCGGAGAGCGAACAGGGCTGGCGGGTCGTCGAGTTGGGGTACCGGCTGCGTCGGGCGGCCTGGGGCAGGGGGTACGCCACCGAGGGCGCCCGCGCCCTGGTCCGCGCGGCGTTCACCGAACTCGGCGCGGAGCGGGTGACCGCGCAGACCATGACAGTCAACACGGCCTCGCGGCGCGTACTGGAGAAGGCGGGGCTGACATACGTCCGTACCTTCTTCGAGGAGTGGCCCGAGACGATCAAGGGGTCGGAACAGGGCGATGTGGCCTATGAGCTCACCCGGGAGGCATGGAAAGGTTAGGCTCGCCTTACCGACCTGGGAGGCACCTTGAGCGCACAACCCGCCACGGAATCACCGGAGTTCGAGATCGAACAACCAAAGTTCGAACAACCGGATTTGGGACAACAGGAATTCGGGCAACCGGAGTTCGACCACCTGGTGCACTGCGTACCGGACGTCGAGTCAGCCGTACGCGGCTACACCGAAGCGGGCCTGCCCGCCCACGCCAACCCGGAGTATCTGGGGTACCGCAATGGCGCCTGGCGGCTGGACGCCCGGTATATCGAGCTGTCGAGCATCGTCAACCGCCTGGTCTTCCTCGACTCGCCCTACGGCAGGGCCATGAGGGACTGGCAGCCCCGGGCCGACGAACTCGTCGCGCGAGGCGGCGGAGCGCTCGTCTTCTGCGTCCATGTCACCGACGCGGGCGCCACGGCGGAGCGGCTGCGCGCACGGGGGCACGGGGTGGAGCTGCTGACCTTCGCCCGCGAGGGCTCCCCCGTCTCGTTCCGCGAGGCGATACTGACGGACGGCCCGCCGTGGGCACCGTTCTTCGTGACCTACGAGCCCGACCGGCAGACGATTCTGGCCAAGTACAGCGCGGGCCGGGTCAACCGGGGCCCGCACGACCTCGCCGGGATCCTGATCGAGACCCCCGATCCGCGCGCCTCGGCGGACTGGCTGGGCGAGCTGCTCGGCATCCCGCTCGGGGCGTCGCCCACGGTGGTGCCGCTGCCGCTCGGACAGGTGCACTTCACCGAGGGACCCGCCGACGCGATCACCGCTCTGCTGCTCTCCGGGGGCGGCCCGCCGACGACGGTGATCAACGGACTCGCGGTGCGGCCGGTGGAGTCGGTCACCGGACCCGCACAGACCTGAGATCTCCACATAGCAAGACGCAGGTCTCATGATGCGACATGGCGGCGTACCGTGGCCGGACCACGTCACGAGAGGGAGTCCCGCCATGCCGAAGGAGACCGCGGTCTACACCCACGGACACCACGAGTCGGTGCTGCGCTCACACCGCTGGCGCACCGCCGCCAACTCCGCGGCGTACCTCCTCGCCGAACTGCGGCCGGGCCAGGACCTGCTGGACGTCGGCTGTGGCCCCGGGACCATCACCGCCGACCTGGCCGCGCCCGTCGCCCCGGGCACGGTCACGGCCGTCGACGCCGCCGAGGACGTCCTGGACAAGGCGCGGGAGGCGGTGGCCGCCGCCGGTGCGGACAATGTCCGCTTCGCGGTCGCCGATGTCCACGCACTGGACTTCCCCGACGACTCCTTCGACATCGTCCACGCCCATCAGGTCCTCCAGCACGTGGGCGATCCGGTACAGGCCCTGAGCGAGCTGCGCCGGGTCTGCCGGCCCGGCGGGGTCGTGGCGGCGCGCGACGCGGACTACGGCTCGTTCGCCTGGTTCCCCGACGTACCGGTGCTGGACAGCTGGCAGGAGCTGTACCGCCGGGTGGCGCGCGCCAACGGCGGGGAGCCGGACGCCGGCCGGCGGCTGCTGTCCTGGGCACGGCGGGCCGGCTTCACCGACATCACCTCGACCGCCACCACCTGGTGCTTCGCCACCCCCGACGAGCGCGCCTGGTGGAGCGGTCTGTGGGCGGACCGCACGACCGCGTCGGACTACGCCGGTCTGGCGGTCGGCGGCGGTCATACGACACCGGAACGGCTGGACGAGATCGCCGGGGCGTGGCGGGAGTGGGGCGGCGCCGAGGACGGCTGGTTCATGGTCCCGCACGGGGAGATCCTCTGCCGGGTATGAACCGGGCTCGTACCCGGCCCCGGCCGCCCGAATCGATCACGCGTCCCGGCGCGGCCAACTAACCTGGTGCGCATGGAAATCCTGGGAACCACGTTGCGCATCTGCGTCGACGACCTGGAGACCTCGGTGGTGTTCTACGAACGCCTCACCGGAAGCCCCGCGCTCCGCTTCGAGCGCGGTGGGGTCTCCGTCGCCGCCGTCGGCTGCTTCCTCCTCATGAGCGGCCCCGCGTCGGAAATCGATGTCCTGCGCAAGGTCACGGCGACGATCGCCGTCAAGGACGTCGACGAGGCGGTCACCGTCCTCACCGGTGTCGGGGCGCATATCGTCGCGGGCCCGGTGCCGACGCCGGTAGGGCGCAATGTGATCGCCCTGCACCCCGACGGTTCGGTCTTCGAGTACGTGGACCGCAAAGCCGCCCCGACACCGGGCTGATCACCGGACCGGTCACCGGACCGGTCGGCCGGTGCTGATCACCGGACCGGTCGGCCGGTGGCCGGGGGCCCTTCGTCGGTGAAGGCCCCCACCACCAGATCGGCGAGCAGCGCCCCGGCCGTCCCGTCCGGGTCGAGGTCCGGGTCGTAGATGGTCACGTTGAGACCGATGCAGCGCTCGGAGCGCACCAAGGTCCGCAGCAGTACGGCGAGTTCGTCCGGCAGCAGGCCGCCCGCGTCCGGGCTGTCGACCGCGGGCATCACCTCCGGGTCGAGCACATCCGCGTCCAGATGGACCCAGAACCCGTTGGTGACCGGCACCTCCAGCGTCTGGAGCACGGCTCCCGCCAGCTCCGCCACGCCCCATTCGCGCAACTCGCCGACTGTCGCGGTGGGGATTCTCAGCCGGGCGAGCTCCTCGCGGTCCTCGTCGTGGTCCCGGATCCCGAAGAGCCGTAGGTCCTCGTCCCGCAGATACGGACGCAGTCCCTCCAGGTCACTCAGATCCCGCTGGCCCCGGCCGGTACCGATCGCCAGTTCCTCACCGCCGGCCGCGCCGATGTTCTCGGAGTTGCCCGCGTGCCGGAAGTCGGCCGAGCCGTCGATGGCGGCCAGCCCGTACCGTCCCATGCGGCGCAGCGCGAGCGAGGCGCCGAGCTGGATGGAACAGTCACCGCCCAGCACGAGCGGGAAGTCCCCGGCCCTGACATGGTGTTCGATCCGGTCGGCGAGCCGGGGCGTGTACGCGGCGATCGCCGCCGCGTTGAAGACCCCGTCGCCCTCTTTCCAGTCGCCGCGGTCGTAGCGCGGCGGGACGACCACCCCGCCCTCGAACGCGCCGAGCCGCTGGACGATCCGCTGCTCGCGCAGAGCGCCGGCGAGTTTGTAGCACCCCGGCACGACACCGGGGGCGGGGGGCCGGAGCCCCAGGTTGGAGGGTGCGTCGATCACCACAATATTCCGCATGTGAGCCATCCTCACCGCCGTAGGGTGTGACCCTCAACATGGGTTCGCGGACAGCGAGCACGGAAATGGACGGGCAGTGGGATGACCACTCAGCACACCTACCGGGTGATCGTGCGCGGCACATGGGACGGGCTGACGGACGACGACCGCGCCCGGCTGCTCGCGGAGGTCGACCAGCACGGTCTGGCACAGATGCGGTTCACCCCGGAAGGCTCGCTCACCTATGACGCGACGCTGAAGCACTTCAGCTACCGCTTCGTGGTGGTCTCCGACGCGGCGGACGGCGAGGAGATGGCGGGCGCGCTCGCCGAGGACCGCGCGGAGATGGCGCTGAAGGCGCTGGGCCGCGGCCATGGCGAGCTGCGCTCCACGGTGACCGACATGGACACCATGAAGATCAACCGCAAGGGCCGCTGAGCGGCGCGCCGTCGCGAAGGACCGAGGCACTCAGCTGTCCCGGTCCACCATCTCCGCGGTGATCGCCCAGCGTTCGTGGTCACGCCACGCGCCGTCGATATGGAGGAAGTCCGGCGAGTACCCCTCCAGCCGGAAGCCCACGCGCCGGACGAGCGCGAGGGACGCGGTGTTCGTGGGCCGCACATTGGCCTCCAGCCGGTGCAGCCCCAGCGGGCCGAACGCGTGCCGTACGACCAGCCCGAGCCCCTCCGTCATCAGGCCCCGGCCCGCGGCGTGCGCGAAGGCGCCGTATCCGATCGCGCCGCACCGGAAGGCGCCGTGGACGATGTTGTTGATATTGACGAAGCCCTCGATCCCGCCGTCCTCGCGGGCACAGACGAGATAGCCCTCCCTGGTGGGGTCCTCGCCGAACCGGCCCGCGTAGCCGGCGTACGCCTCCGCGTCGGCGGGCGCGAACAGCCAGGGCCTGTGCAGCGCCTCGCTCTCACGGACACGCGCCGTGAACTCGTCGGCGTCCTCGTGGCGGTAGGCGCGTACGAACGTGCGAGAGCCTTCGGCGAGCCGTTCGGGAAGGTCGGGCATCGCGCCAGCCTACGTGATCTTGAGCCGACCGGTCATGGTGTCTCGGGATCGGTTCCGTCAAACGTTCCCGGCGCCCTCATGAGGGGTGTCGATCATCACACTTAGCGTGACTGTTCGTTGGGTTAGCGTTCCGCCCTGTGACTATGGTGACTTCCCCTTCTCCGCTTCCTCCTGTCCAGGACTCCCCGGCCGCCGCGCTGACCAGGGCCCTCTTCGGCGAACGGTTCGAAGAGATCCATCAGCCCTGGCGGAAACTGTTCAGTACCGGGCCGTTCCGCTATCGCGAGGGGCTGACACCGCAGGAACGTGCCGCGCTGTCCTACGAGCGGCTGCGACTGGTCAATGACGCGCTCGACAGCCCCGAGGACCTCGTGGTCGATGTGGAACGCCTCAGCGCGCTCCACGAGTGGGCCGGGCCGGTGGACGCGGGATTAGCGACAGTCGCGAGCATTCACTACAACCTCTTCCTCGGCAGCCTCCTGGATCACAGACCCGATGGGGAACGGGACCTCCGCGCCTTCACCGAACTGCGGCGTACGGGTACGTTCCTGTGTACCGAGGCCGGACACGGCAACAGCGCCTCCCAGTTGGAGACGACCGCCACCTTCGACCCGGCGACCGGCGGCTTCGTCCTGCACACGCCGTCACCGGCCGCGGGCAAGTTCATGCCCAACACCAGCTCCACCGGCGGCCCCAAGACCGGTGTCGTGGCGGCCCGGCTGATCACGGACGGCACGGACCGGGGCGTCTTCCTGTTCCTCACCCCGCTCAGCGACGACACCGGAGGCCCGCTGCCGGGGGTGGAGATACGCAGGCTGCCGCAGACGGCCACCAGCCCGGTGGACCACTGCGTCACGTCCTTCGAGAACGTCCGGCTGCCCCATGAGGCGCTCCTCCAGTCCGACCATGGACGGCTCACCCCGGACGGCGTCTTCACCAGCACGATCGGCAGCTCCCGCAAGCGTTTCCTGCACTCCATAGGCCGGGTCACCGCCGGCAAGCTCTGCATGAGCGCCTACAGCCTCGGGGTCACCCGCCACGCCCTGGCGGTCGCCGTACGCCACGCCCACACCCGGCACACCTCCGGCGTCACCGCCGGGGGGAGCGTGCCGCTGTTCGCGCATCGCAGCCACCACACCCCGCTCCTCGACGCCCTCGCCACCACCTATGCCGCGACCCTGCTGCACCGCACCGCCGTGCGGCAGTGGGCCGAGGCGACGGAGGCGGAGCGCGAGGACGGCGAGCGTCTGGCAGCGGTCGCCAAGGGCTGGATCACCTGGCGGGCCCGCGCCGTCATGACGGAGTGCCGCGAACGGTGCGGCGCCCAGGGGCTGTTCCTCGCCAACGGCATCGCCGGCCAGCTGACGGCCAATGAGGGCACCATCACCGCGGAGGGCGACAACCTTGTCATCTGGGTCAAGGCGGCCGGGGAGATGCTTCTCGGACACTTCACGCCGAGGCAGCCGAGCGCGACCGCGCCCGGGGACCGGGATCTCACCGATCCGGCCTTCCTCCAGGACCTTCTGGCGGACATCGAAGGCGTCTGGCACCAGCGGGCCCGGACCCGGCTGCGCGCCGGCAAGGCCGGCAACCCGCTCAACCGGTGGAACGCGACGGTCACGCCCGCACTCGAACTGGTCGACGCGTACGCCCACCGCCGGGCCGCCGAGGCCCTGCTGACCGCCGCCGACAAGGCCGCGGCGCCCGGGGCGCGACATCTCCTGCACACCCTGCACCGGCTCTTCGCGCTGCGCCGTATCGCCGCCCACAGCGGGGATCTGCTCGCCGAAGGCCGGCTGACCGCCAATCAGGTGAGGCTGCTCCCGGACGCGGCGGAGGACACCGTCATCGCGCTGGCTCCCCATGCCCAGGCCCTCACACATGGTTTCGCCATCTCCGACGAGATCCTTCTCGACCACCCCATCAGCCATCCGGAGGCCATGGGCCACGGTCCCGAAGACCACACGGACTGAGCGCCGCCACCCTCACCCCGGACCGGCCGGCCCTTCCACGTCACACGAGGGCGGGCACGTCCAGGGTGAGGGTGGCGCTCTCCGCGTCCAGTACGGCGGACACGCCCAGCGGCACGGTCAGGTTCGACTCGCCGTGGCCGAAGCCCAGTTCCTCCACCACCGGTACGCCCAGGCCGCCGAGCCGGTCCAGCAGCAGCGTCCTGACCTCCTCGTACGGTCCGCACTCCGCCCAGGAGCCGAGGCCGATCCCCGCGACGCCGTCCAGCCAGCCGGAGCGGAGCAGTTGGGTGAGGATACGGTCGAGACGGTACAACTCCTCGCCGACGTCCTCGATCAGCAGCAGCCCACCCGCCGCCGAGGGGCGCGCGTACGGGGTGCCGAGTTCGGCGGCGAGCAGGCTGACGCAGCCGCCGAGCGTGACGCCCGCGGCCCGCCCGGGGACCAGGGCGCGTCGCGAAAGGCCCTGGGCGGTGTCCTGGCCGAGGGTGCGCACCGACTCGGGTTCGAAGAGCGTGGCGCGCAGCGACTCCTGTGTCCCGGTGTCCTTGAGGAAGGTCATCGCGGCGGTCATCGGACCGTGCAGGGTGACCAGGCCGAGACGCCGGGCGAACGCCTCGTGCAGCGCCGTGATGTCGCTGTAGCCGACGAGGACCTTGGGGCGCGCGGCCCGCATCGCGGTCCAGTCGAGCAGGTCGGCCATGCGCTGAGCGCCATAACCACCCCGGGCGCAGAGCACCGCCGAGACGGCCGGGTCGCACCAGGCGTCCTGGAGGTCGCGGGCGCGGTTCTCGTCCGTTCCCGCGAGATGGCCGAGCCGGGGATGGACGTCCAGGACATGGGGCGCGACGACGGGATCGAGGTCCCAGCCGCGCAGGATGTCCAGACCGGCTTCGAGCCGATCGGCGGGCACGGGCCCGCTGGGCGCCACGACGGCGACGCGGGCCCCGGGCCGCAGTCGCGCGGGCCGGGTCAGTGGGGTGAGCGTCATCCGCGGAACTCCAGCCGGGGGATGTCGGTGCGGTCGATGCCGAAGGTCTGTGCGTACAGGGACAGTTCGGCCTCCAGCGCGCGGACCATCGTGTCGGCCATGCGGAAGCCATGGCCCTCACCCTCGAAGGCGAGGTACGCGTGCGGCACGCCTCTTCCGGCCATCCGCTCCAGGAACCGTTCGCACTGCGCGGGCGGACAGACCACATCGTCGAGCCCCTGCAACAGCAGGAACGGCGCGCTGACACGGTCGGTGTGGTGCAGCGGCGAGCGGTCCCGGTAGCGGCCGGGGACCTCGACGAGCGGGCCGACGAGCGATTCGAGGTACTGGGACTCGAAGTCATGGGTCTCGTCGGTGGCCCAGCCCAGCAGATCGAGGATCGGATAGCTGATGGTGCCGCAGGCGTAGACATCGGTGGTGGTGAGGGAGGCGGCGGTGGTCCAGCCGCCCGCGCTGCCGCCGCGTACGGCGAGTCTGGCCGGGTCGGCGGTGCCCTCGGCGGCGAGCGCGGAGGCGACGGCCGCGCAGTCCTCCACATCGACCACGCCCCACTGCCCGCGCAGCCGGTCGCGGTAGGCCCGGCCGTAGCCGGTGGAACCGCCGTAGTTGACCTCGGCGACGCCGATGCCGCGCGAGGTGAAGTAGGCGATCTCCAGGTCGAGTACGAGCGGGGCATGGCTGGTGGGTCCGCCATGGGCCCACACCACATAGGGCGGTAGTTCTTCGTGGGGCGCGCTGTGATCAGGGCTGTGCGGGGGATAGATATGGGCGTGGATCTCGCGGTTGTCGGGCCCGGTGAAGGTACGGATCCGGGGCTCGGGGTAGTAGGCGGGGTCCACCGGATCCCGGTGCGCCGCGCCGATCACCCGGGCGTGTCCGGTGACGGTGTCCAGCTCCACGATCTCGTACGCGCTGCGCGGACTGGCCGCGACGCCGATCACGCGGTCGCCCTGGACGGCGAGGGTGGCGGCCCATTCGGTCCAGGGCCCGGCGGCGTCCACGACTTCACCGGTCGCCGGGTCGAGTACGCCGAGCGCGGTGGAGCCCTTGCCGTGGATGACGGCGATCAGCCCGTTGTCCATGGGGTGGAACCACTGGAGGCCGACCTTCCAGAGCGGTCCGCCGAACTCCTCCCCGCGGCCGGGGCAGAGCCCGGTGCTCCGGATGGGGCCGGGGGCCCGGTCCGGGCCTATGGCCTCTTCCAGAGCGTGGGGGCGGACGCGCTGGATCTCCCACCAGCCGTTGGGGTCGGAGACGAAGAGCAGCGAGCCGTCCGGCGCCCAGTCGACCTGCGCGACCGATTCGCCGGTGTCCCCGACGACGGCCCCGACATCGGTGAAGGGACCGCTCTCCGCCACCTCACCGAGCATCACGACCGTGCCGTCCCAGGGCATCCGGGGGTGGTCCCAGGCGATCCAGGCGGCCCGGCGCCCGTCGGGCGAGAGCCGGGGCCCGGTGACGAAGCGATGCCGGTCGTCGGAGAGCTCCCGTACGGCCGTACGGTCCTCGGCGGCCGAGCCGTCGAGCGGGACGGCCGCGATCACCCGCCGTACGTCGGTGGGCGCCTCGCCGGTGAACTCCTCCAGCACGCACCAGACTTCGCCGCGGTCGAGGAGGAGCCCCGGATCGGCCCAGCGCAGTCCGCCGCCGGTCGCGGACACCGGGGTGAGCGGCCGGGGTTCACCGCCGCCGTCCGGCTCGTACGCGTACAGCCGCTGGTCGGGGAAGTGGACGAAGACGACGAGCGGGCCGCCGTCGGGGCGGGTGGCGCCGGCCCAGGGCACCCCGCCGTACTCGATGACCCGGCTGCGGACGTTCCACGGGGCCGGCAGCGGCGACTCCTCGCGGCCGTCCGCCCGGCGCCGTACGAGCGCGCGCCGGCCGGCCTCGGCGGGACGCGGCTCCGTCCACCACACCTCGTCGCCGACCACCCCCACATACTCGGGGCGCCCGTCGTGCGAGGCGGCCAGCGGGGCGTCGATCGGTGACGCCCACGTTCCGTAGGCCCCCATGGACAGCATGAGCCACGCTCCTAAGCGGACTTCAGATAGTGGTCGAGGACACGGACGCCGAAGCGCAGCGCCGAGACGGGCACCCGCTCGTCCACGCCGTGGAAGAGCGCCTGGTAGTCGAAGCCGGGGGGCAGCTTGAGCGGCGAGAAGCCGTAGCCGGTGATGCCGAGCCGGGAGAACTGCTTGGCGTCCGTCCCGCCCGACATGCAGTACGGCACGACATGCCCGGCCGGGTCGAAGCGCTCGACGGCGGCGCGCAGCTTGGCGAACGTCGGCGAGTCGACCGGCGCTTGGAGGGCCACCTCCCGGTGGTGGAACTCCCACTCCACATCCGGTCCGGTGAGCTGGTCCAGGGTGGTACGGAACTCCTCCTCGCCGCCGGGCACCATGCGCCCGTCGACATAGGCGGTGGCCTGGCCCGGGATGACATTGACCTTGTAACCGGCCTCCAGGACGGTCGGGTTGGCGCTGTTCCTTATGGTCGGCTCGACCAGCGCGGCGGCCGGGCCGAGCTTGCCGAGCAGTCCGTCCGTGTCGAAGTCCTCGGCGTAGGGATCCGTGTCGATGCCGTGGAGCGCGGCGAGTTCGGCGAGGGCGGCCCGTACGGTCGGGGTGAGCCGGACCGGCCAGGGGTGGCTGCCGATCCTGGCGACGGCTTCGGCGAGCCGGCTGACCGCGTTGGCGCGGTTCACCTTGGAGCCGTGCCCGGCCCTGCCGTGGGCGGTGAGCTTCAGCCAGCCGGTGCCGCGCTCTCCGGCGGCGATCGGGTAGAGCGCCATGCCGTGCCCGGCGTGGAAGGTGAAGGCCCCGGATTCGCTGATGCCTTCCGTGCACCCCGCGAACAGCTCCGGGTGCCGGTCGGCGAGGAATCCCGAGCCGTCCTCGGCGCTGGCCTCCTCGTCGGCGGTGTAGGCGAGCACGATGTCCCGGCGTGGCCGGATGCCGTTCCTGGCCCAGGCGCGGACGACCGACAGCACCATCGCGTCCATGTTCTTCATGTCGACCGCGCCCCGGCCCCACACCACGCCGTCGCGGACCTCGCCGGAGAAGGGGGGCACGGTCCAGTCGGCGGGCTCGGCGGGCACCACGTCCAGATGGCCGTGGACGAGGAGCGCGTCGGCCGAGGGGTCGGTCCCCTCGATCCTGGCCACCACATTGGTGCGCCCGGGGGTCCGCTCCAGCAGCGTGGGTTCGATCCCCGCGTCCGCGAGCCGCTCCGCGACATATTCGGCCGCCGGCCGCTCGCGGCAGTCCCCGCTCCCCCGGTTGGTGGTGTCGATACGGATGAGGTCCGAGGTGAACGCGACCACCTCGTCGAGCGCGGCCGCGTCAGGGGCACCACTCGTGTCGCTGGGTGTCATGTCAGCCATATTGCTCCTCCACGGCGGCCGAAACGATCGTCGTGACCGCTTTGAAGGTACGAATGGCCTCATACATCGTCCCGCTGGTGTAGGCGGCCCGACGCTCCCCGCTGGGGGCCACGCCCGGTACGACCGTGGCGACGTCGGAGAGATGCGCGGCGTCGAACTCCATCTCCACGGTGAACGGCCCGCGGACGGCCGGTTCGTACCGTCCGGCGAGGGCCACGGCCTCCTGGGCGGCCGCGCGGATGTCGGCGGCGGTACGGGCCGGGGTCCGGCAGACCGCCGCGTACCGCGACACATGGTCCTTGACGGCGACCTTGCGCGCGTCCGGCGCGTAGCCCTCCGCGTCCACGCAGGTCAGGTCGTCACCGGTGACCAGCACCACCGGGACCCCGTACTCCGCGACCACCCGCGCGTTCAGCAGCCCCTCGCTGGCCCGGGTGCCGTTCAGCCATACGCCGGTGAGGGAGTTGGCGAGATAGGTGTGCGCGAGCACCCCTTCCGTACCTGCGCCGGTGTGGTAGCCGACGAAGGCGATTCCGTCGACGTCCCCGTGCTGGATCCCCTCGACCATGGACAGCGACTTATGGCGGCCGGTCAGCATCTCGGCGCGCTCGTCGAGCCGTTCCAGCAGCAGATTGCGCATGGACCAGTGCGCCTCGTTGATCAGCACCTCATCGGCCCCGCCGTCGAGGAAGCCGAGCACGGCGGCGTTGACATCGGAGGTGAACAGGGAGCGGCAGCGTTCCCACTGCGGTGTGCCGGGCAGGACATCGCCCGGCCAGGTCACCCCCGTGGCGCCCTCCATGTCGGCGCTGATCAGGATCTTCACAGGTACTCCGTTCTCCATGGGGAGGGGGCGGTCGTCGGCGGGACGTTACACCCGGCGCACGACATGCAGCAGATACTCCTTGCGGTTGCGCGGATTGTGGTCCGTTCTGGGCCGGACCGGGATGGTGTCGCGGACAGCCTCATAGTGGTCGAAGGATGCTTCGAGCACACCTTCGCCACTGGTCAGCGTAGGCAGCCGCTGTTCCAGTTCATGTACCCGGGCCGCCGGAATCTCCCCTTCCAGCAGATACGAGTGGTCGTTCGCCGCCGAGGTGCGCGGCACGGCGCGCAGCCGTGCCAGGACGGGCAGTACGGCGCCGAGCGCGTCCGCCGGGAGGTCGAGCCGGAAGCGGTGCATCGGCTCGTACACCGTGGTGCCCGCCCGCTCCAGCGCGCTCATCAGCACCAGCGGGGTGAGATGGCGGAAGTCGCCGCCGGTGCTCGACATGCTCTTGTCGAAGACGCCGTGGGAGTGGCTCTGCCGGGGCGCGTAGCCGGAGTGCGTCATGGTGACCACGCAGTCGATGACCTGCCAGCCGTGGATCCCCTGCCGCAGCGACTCCCGCACGGTGTCCTCCACGGCTTTCATGAACGCGTACGGCATCGACCCCAGCTCGACCTCCAGCCGGAATTCCACGCCCGCGCCGACGGGGGCGGGATCGACGCGCAGCCCGACGGTCGCGAGAAAGGGATTGGGGTCCTTTCCCATGATCTCGACGGCCGCTCCGCTTCCGGCGGGCCGTTCCACGCAGATCGTCGTGGTCTCACGGAATGTGACGTCGACCCCGAATTCGTCCAGCAGCGTCGCCTGAATGACCTCTTTCTGCACCTCGCCGTAGAGCGAGACGGAGATTTCCCGCCGGATCCGGTCCTGCCGCAGATTGATCAGGGGGTCCTGTTCGGCGAGTTGGGTGAGCGCGGAGTGCAGGGCGCCCTTGTCGGCGGCACGGCGGGGTACGACGACTGTTTCCAGTGTCGGCGGGGAGAAGAACCGGCGCTCCGAAGGAGTGGCGCGCGGAATTCCGATCTCGTCGCCGACGCGGATGCCGCCGAGGCCCCGGAGTTTTCCGATCCGCCCGGCGGAGAGCGACGCGCGGCGGACAGCGGATCCGCGGTCGAACACGCTGATCGCGGTGACCTTGTCCTCCTCGTCCCGTACCTCGTTCACGGTATCGCTCGCCTTGCCGGCCGTATCGCTCGCCGTGTCGCTCTCCGTATCACGGTGGAATCGCACGAGATCTCGCGTTCTTACCGTGCCCGAGAACATCCGTACGTATGCGATCTTCTCCCCGGCCGGCCCCCGTTCCATCTTGAAGACCGTGCCGGAGACGGGCCCTTCGTGATCGTCCCCGGCCCTGGGCAGCAGCTCTCCGATCCCGGCGATGAGCGCGTCCACGCCCGCGCCGGTGATCGCCGATCCGAAGTAGACCGGGTGGACGAGCGCCCGTCCGGTCTGGCTGGCCAGCTCATCGCGGAGCCGGTGGTAGGGGAGCTCCGTCGCGTCGTCCACGTACGCGGCCAGCAGCCCGTCGTCGTGGTCGGCGAGCAGTTCGGCGAGGCCGGAGGTGAACGCGGCGTCACCGGCGCCGTACGGCACGGGCAGGGCGTCGCGTGTGCCCAGGCCGGTGGCCGCCCCCATCGCGATCACCGACGGGGAGAGCTTCTCCGAAACGACACGCAGTACCTCCTCGTATCGCGCGCCGGCGCGGTCGATCTTATTGACGAAGATCAGGGTGGGAATGCGCAGCCGCCGCAGCGTCCGCATGAGCACCCGGGTCTGCGCCTGAACGCCTTCGACGGCGGAGACGACCAGCACGGCGCCGTCGAGCACACCGAGGACCCGTTCCACTTCGGCGATGAAATCCGGGTGGCCGGGGGTATCGATCAGATTGACCGTGGTGTCTCCGACGACGAAGGAGACCACCGCGGATTTGATGGTGATGCCGCGCTGTCGTTCCAGCGTCAGGGAATCCGTCTGGGTGCTGCCGTCATCGACACTTCCGATCTCGTCGATGACACCGGCGGTGAAGAGCAGCCGCTCGGTCAGACTTGTCTTACCGGCGTCGACATGCGCCAGAATTCCCAGGTTCAACGTACTCATGGAGCGTCATGTCCTCTAGATAGGTGGTGGTGACCTTCTGGATGGGCATAGACGCTCGGCACATAATCTTCTCCTTGATCGATCGGCTGTCGCGGGGAGTACAGCAAAAGCCGCCCCGGAGAGCAACTCATTTCCGGGGCGGCTCGGCTGACTCGGGTGACTCGGCGGGACCGCGGCTCGGGGACCGCGGCTCGGGGATCGGGGCTCAGGGACCGCGGCGCTTCACTCGCGAGCGAGGACGTACCACCGGGCCGGCAGATCGATACGGGTGCCGTCCGGCAACCGCTCCGTCTGGACCAGCGCGGTGTCCCCGTCCGCCATGATCCGCAGCCCCGCCGCGCGCAGCAGATCGGGCACTTCCTCGTCCCCGGCGCCGGCCGGCTTGAGCCCGTGGTCGAAGACCCGCCGCAGCTTGGCGGGCGGGCCGTCCGGTCCCGCCGCGGCGCGCTGGAGCACCGCCCTGGAAGCGGTGGTCAGCTCGGCGACGAACGCCCGGCCGCGCTCCCCCAGCAGCTCCGCGACCGCGCCCGCCACCGCCGGCCGGTCCTGGGGCTCGCTCTGGTGGATGACCGCGCGCATATAGACATTGGCGTCGCCCGTACGCTCCCGCAGCGCACGCACCGCGTCGTGATCGACCAGATCGAGCTGCTCGAACTCCGCGGCCCCCGCGCTGTCGGCGCGCCGCGCGTGTTCGATCGCCACGTACGAGAGGTCCACCCCGATCGCCCGTGCGAAGCGGGTGGCCAGATAGCGGGTCTGGGTGCCGTTGCCGCAGCCGAGGTCGACCACGGGCAGGGTGGTGTCGGCGTACGGCAGCAGTAGTTCGGTGTCCGGTACGGAGGTGAACGACGGGTCCGAGTCCCAGATCGCCTCGCCCGGCGTGTCGGAGGTCTTCGCCCAGAATCCTTCCCATGCCTCGCGGTAACGCTGCGACACGTCCATTTACGGCCTCCCCTGTTCCGGCCCGCCGAAGGCGGGCGGTAGAGGACCGGACTACCGTCCGCGCAGGTCGGCGGGCAAGGGGAAGGATGCTTCTTTCAGCTTCCGTTCGAACGCGCGCGTACCTTTCGCGCCAGAGCCTGTTCGAACCAGACCGTCTTGCCGCGCGCCGAGCTGCTGGTGCCCCACTCCCGGGCCAGGGTGCTCACCACCCGCAGTCCGCGGCCGAACTCGTCGTCCCGGCCCGCGTCCAGCAGGGCGGCGGGGGCCGGTTCGTCGTCGATGACCTCGCACAGCAGCGCGTCCGTACGGACCAGCCGCAACCCGACCTGCCCGGACCGTGCGTGCTTCATGGCGTTGGTGACCAGTTCGCTGACCATCAGCTGGGCCGTCTCGACCGCGGCCGGCAGCTCCCAGTGGAGCAGCTGCCCGCGCACCAGTCGTCTGGCCCTGGCCACCTCGCGCGGGTCCGGGGCGAGATGGAACTCCGCCACGTCCCTGTCCGGGATGCCGTTCAGCCTGGCCATCAGCAACGCCACATCGTCCTTGCGCCCCTCACGGGTGTTGAGGGCGCGGATGATGGTGTCGCAGGCGTCGTCCATCGAGGCGGCGGGGTGCGCGGCGGAGGCGCAGAGCGCGGCCAGACCGTCCCCGATGTCCGCCCCGCGCACCTCGACGAGACCGTCGGTGCAGAGCACCAGCCGGTCGCCGGGCCCCACCTTCACGGTCGCGGTCTCGAAGGCCACTCCGCCCACCCCTATGGGGGCGCCGGTCGGCAGATCGAGTACCTCGGCCCTGCCGTCCTCCGCGCGGACGAGCACCGGCGGGATGTGCCCGGCGTTGGCGATCTGGAGCTCGGACCTGATCGGGTCGTACACCACGTACAGACAGGTCGCCAGATACAGTTCGCCGAGCCGCTGCGCCAAGTCGTCAAGATTGCGGAGCAGTTGGGCGGGCGGCAGCTCCATGGTCGCCATGGTCTGTACGGCGGTGCGCAACTGGCCCATCATCGCCGCCGAGTTGAGCCCGTGACCCATCACATCGCCGACGACCAGCGCGGTGCGCGAACCGGGCAGTTTGACGGCGTCGAACCAGTCGCCGCCGACCCTGCCGAGCCGGGCGCCGGGCAGATAGCGGGTGGCGATGTCACACCCCGCCATGCGCGGCGGGACCCGCGGCAGCATGCTGTCCTGGAGGGTCTCGGCGACATTCTCCTGGTACGTGTACATCCGGGCGTTGTCGAGTACGAGCCCGGCGCGGGCGGCGAGTTCCGCGCCGGTCGTACGGTCCATGTCGTCGAACGGCTGCCGGTCGGGCCGCCGCATCAGCACCATGAATCCGAGCACCACGTCACGTGCCTTCAGTGGGACGAGGAGCATCGACCGGTGGTTGATGAGGGGGCGCAGATCGCGCTTCTCGAACTCGCCCGAGATCCGGTCGCCGGCCTCCTCGCCGAGGCGCGGGATGAGCACCGGCTCTCCGGAGCTCATGCACTGGAAGAACGGGGTGTGTTCGGGGAAGGCCATGGCCTCACCGATGGGCACGGTGTCGTCCCAGCGGCCCGGTTCGTCGTTGTGCTCGACCCAGACCCGGTGCCAGATGGTGGTCACATCGGGCGGTCCGTCGGGGAACCCTTCCCCGGCGAGTACGGCGGCGCGCAGATGCGTGCCCGCGAAGTCGGTGAAGCGGGGCACGGCCGCGCTGGTGACCTCGCGGATGGTATGCGCCAGATCGAGGGACGAACCGATCCGGCCGCTGACCTCGTTCAGGAACTCCAGCCGCTCGCGCACCGCCGCGTATTCGAGGTCCAGCTCGGGACGGGGCGCCGCCCGCCGCCGGGGATCCTCGTCCCCGTCCACCGGTTCCGTCACGCCGCTCCGGCCCGCGGGCCGCCTCGGCACACCCCAGTCGGGGGTGACGGGCACCCGGTCGTGGTAGCTGAACTCCAGGACCGGATAGCCGAGTTCGAGGACCTGCGCGACGATGCGACCGGACTCGGCCGGACTCATGTTCGGCAGGATGTCCGGCAGCCGCCCGGCCAGCGCCTCGGCGTCGGGGAACTCGGTGTGCAGGGCGAAGGCCGGGGAGATCCGCCGGTTGTCGGCCCGTCGGTCCGCGCCGTCCCGGTCGTCCGCGCCGTCCTGGCCGTCCACACTGTCCCGCTTGAACGGGGTCGCTTCCGCGGCGAGTACGAGATGGCGCCCGGGTCCCGGGCCGATCAGCGGATACGCCCACCACACGACATCGAGCCGGGCGCCCCGCTCGGAGAGCGTCGCGTACCCCGCGGTCGGATAGGAGCCGCGGCTGTGCAGCTCCGGTCCGCCCTCGACGCCGGTGGCGGTGTCGGTGTCGTACGGGCCGTGCGCCACGCCGCGTTCCTCCGCGGCGAGGGCACCGGCGACCGGCATCAGATCGGTGGCCGGCCGACCCAGCGCCTCGTCCTTCGCATGGCCGAAAAGTCTCCGTGCTCCGGCCGACCAGTGCGAAACCAGGCCGTCCCCGTCCACAACGGCCACGGCGAGCGGAATCCGGCCGGCCGCGGCGAGCCGCTGCCGCGACACTCCCGGCGGAACACCACTGTCCATGGGTGGGAGGCTCCTTCCCTGCCGCCAGGATCCGCGGCTCCGCCCTCCACGGTACGGCCCGGCGCGGGGGATGCGCCGGGCAATGAACCAATCAGTAGCGCGCCCGCGCACAACCCCCTATTGACTGAAATTCAGTCAGTTCTCATGGCCGTGTCGGTCAGTCCTCGTGGCCGAGTTGGAGATCGCGTTCGGTGCGTCCGCCGCCCGCCACCTGGAGCACCGTGGCGACCGGCGGATAGCCCGCGGCGATCACCGTGTACTCACCGGAGGAGAGATCCACGAACCGGAAGGTGCCGTCGGCGTTGGTGGTGAGGGTGTCCACCACATTGCCCGCCGCGTCGAGCAGGGTGACCCGCGCGTCCTCGACGGGACGGCCGCCCCCGGCGCGTACGGTGCCGCGCAGCACCGCCCCGCCGGCCAGTTCGATGTCCTGCCGGGTCTCCCGGGACGCCTGGACACTCACCGGCAGCGCGGCGGGCCGGAAGGCGGGGGCACTGGCGGCCAGGGTGTACTCGCCCGCCACCAGCTCCGAGATCACATACGCGCCCTCGCGTCCGCTGCGGGTACTCGCCACCACCTCGCCCCGCACATCCGTGAGGGTCACGGCGGCGTCCCGCACCGGCGTGCCGTCCGCGGTGAGTACGGCCCCGGCGAGCCGCCCGGCGCCGCCGAGGACCACGTCCAGCTCGACGGGGCGTTCGCCGACGGTGACCGTGACGGCCTGGGGCTGATGCCCGCCGGCCGCCGCGATCATCACATACGAGCCGGAGCCGGGCACGCTCAGCGCGTACCGCCCGTCCTCGCCGCTCGCACCGCGCCCGATCTGCGTGCCGTGGACGTCGATGAGGGTGAGGGCGGCGCGGGGGACGGTGGAGCCGTCGTAGTGCTGCACCGTGCCGCAGACCGCGACGCCCGAGATGTACGGGGCCGGGGCCGGCGCGGCGGGGATGCCAGGGGTGGAGGCGCTGCGCGCGGCGGGGACGATGCCGGACTCGGCGGCCGAGACGTTCTGGGACACCAGCGGTTTCTCCTTGAGGAAGAAGGCGATCAACAGGCCGAGGACGAGCACCGGCACGAGATAGAGGAAGATCCGCGGCATGGCGTCCGCGTACGCCTGGATATAGCCGTCGCGCAGCGCGGGCGGCAGCGCGTGGACCGCCTGCGGGGTGATGGACTCGACGTCGGGGAGGCCGGTGCCCGCGGGGACGCGGTCGGCGAGTGCGTCGGCGAGCCGGTTGGCGAAGAGCGTGCCGAAGATGGCGGCGCCGACACTGCCGCCGATCTGCCGGAAGTAGTTGTTGGCGCTGGTGGCGGTGCCGAGGTCGGCGGGCGGTACGGAGTTCTGCACGGCGAGGATCAGTACGGGCATCACCAGCCCCATCCCGAGACCGAGGATCGCCTGAGCGATGCCGTACTCCAGTGGGGACGTGCCCGTGTCCAGCCGGGACAGCAGCAACATCCCGGCCGCCGAGAGCGCCCCGCCGAGCACCGGATAGATCTTGTAGCGGCCGGTACGGCTGATGAGATGGCCGGAGACGATGGAGGCGATGACGACGCCGCCCATCATGGGCAGCATCAGCAGACCGGACTCGGTGGCGCTGACCCCGTCGACCATCTGGAGATAGGTCGGCAGATAGCTGGCGGCGCCGAACAGCGCCACGCCGACCACCGCCCCGATCAGACCGGTGACATTGAAGACGGAGTCGCGGAACAGCCGCAGCGGGATGATCGGTTCGGCGGCGAAGTGCTCAACGACCAGGAAGAGCAGGGCCGTTCCGACGGCGCCCGCGGTCAGCCCGAGGATGACGCGTGAGCCCCAGGCGTACTCCGTACCGCCCCAACTGGTCAGCAGCACCAGGCAGGTGGACGAGGCGGCGAGCAGCAGCGCGCCCAGGACGTCGAGCCGGGCGCGGGCGGTCGGTTTGGGGAGCTTGAGGACGACGGCGACGACGGCGAGCGTGACCAGACCGAAGGGCACATTGATGTAGAAGCACCAGCGCCAGGAGACATGGTCGGTGAAGAATCCGCCGAGCAGCGGGCCGGCCACGGACGCGAGACCGAAGGCCGCGCCGATCAGCCCCATGAAGCGCCCGCGCTCCCGGGGCGGCACGATGTCCGCGATGATCGCCTGGACGCCGATCATGAGCCCGCCCGCGCCGATGCCCTGGATGGCGCGGAAGGCGATGAGTTCGTCCATGGTGCGCGACCAGCCGGCCAGCGCGGAGCCGATGACGAAGACGACGATGGCGAACTGGAAGACGCCCTTGCGGCCGAAGAGGTCGCCGAGCTTGCCGTAGATCGGCAGTCCGACCGTGGCGGTGAGCAGATACGCGGTGATCGCCCACGACATCCGGTCCAGGCCCTGGAGTTCACCGACGATCTTCGGCAGCGCGGTGGCCACGATCATCTGTTCCAGCGCGGCCAGCAGCAGGGCGAGCATCAGCCCGACGAAGACCAGCCGCACCCGGCGGGGGCTGAGGGCCTCGGCGGGGGCCGCGCCGCCGGCGGGCGGGGGCGGCGGAGAACCGGCCGCGGCGGGTACGGGCGCTGACGGGGCCTGTGCGGCCTCCTCGGCATCGTTCCCGACGCCGTCGGCGCCTTTCCCCAGGCCGTTCCCGACGTCGTTCACCAGAGTGGTCCCGCCCACGTACTGCTCCCCTCGTCACACCTGCGCGGCACACCTGCGCGGCGTCATTGTTCGCATTGCGCGCCAAGCAGGAGCAAGCGGGCCGCTCTCCCCTGAACGGGGTTGCGACGAGGGCGGGTTGACCGGTGGAGCTGACGCCGAGGCGCTCATCAGGGGCTTTCCCGCGACGCGTCGTGCGGGGGCACGCTACGGCGCCGCGGGGAAAACCACTCGAAACGGTGACCCCGGCGGCTATCCGCCGGGAGGCGCCCTCAACCTGCCGGAAGGCAGGGGGACTCGGTCGGTTCCTGTCCGATCCTGTCCGACCGGACGGGTGTCAGTCCGTGCTGCCCTTCTCGGTCTCCTTGGCGAGCCGCTCGAGCAGCTCGTCGTAGATGCGGCTCAGGCCCTTGGGGGCGAAGGTCCGCTCGAAGAAGCCGCCGATGCCGCCCGCGCCGTCCCAGACGGTGGTGACGACGGCCTTCGAGCTGCCCTCACCGGCCGGGGTGACGGTCCAGGTCGTGACCATGGAGGAGTTGCGGTCCTTCTCCACGAGCAGGCCGTCGCTGGGCTCGGTCACCTCCAGCAGACAGTCGCGGACGCGCTTGCTGGTGGCCTGGAGCCTCCAGTGGACGAGGGTGCCCTCGCCGTCGCCGCCCTCCCGCACCTCGTACTCGCTGAAGTGTCCGGGCAGAAGCTTCGCGCGGGTGTTCTCGTAGTCGGCCAGAGCATCGAACACCGTCTCCGGGTCCGCCGCGATGATTCGCTCCGTCGTGGCCTCGACCTGCGCCATGGCTCTTCCTCCAGCACTCGTTTTCCGGTGGGGTGCGGCCAGCCAACCACCCTCCGGTACGCCCGCCCAAATCGTGGTTGCGGCGATCAAGGGAACAAGTGTTCTATTCTGTGGTCAGTGCTACCGAGGAGGCACCCATGCGCTGGGACAATCTGGTCGAGAACGCCTCGACGACCGGGCCTACCGGGCCTACCGGGGACATCGCGCTCTTCGGCACGGACGCCGTGACCACCCGTACCTTCGACACGCCCGAATTCCGCGGCATCACCTTCCATGAGATCCGTGCCCGTTCGATCGTGAACCGGGTGCCGGGCGCGTCCCGTATGCCGTTCGAATGGACGGTGAACCCGTACCGCGGCTGTACGCACGCCTGCGTCTACTGCTTCGCCCGCAAGACCCACAGCTATCTGGACCTCGACACGGGGCTCGGCTTCGACTCCCAGATCGTGGTCAAGATCAACGCGCCGGAGCTGGTACGCCGCCAGCTGGGCTCCCGGCAGTGGCAGGGGGCCCATATCGCGATGGGTACGAATGTCGACTGCTACCAGCGGGCTGAGGGCCGCTACCGGTTGATGCCGGGCATCATCACGGCCCTGCGCGACCACGCGAACCCCTTCTCCATCCTCACCAAGGGCACCCTGATCCTGCGCGACCTCGAACTGCTGCGGGAGGCCGCGGCCGTCACGGACGTGGGTGTCTCCGTCTCCGTCGGCTTTGTCGACAAGGAACTGTGGCGCACGGTCGAACCGGGCACGCCCTCGCCCGAGCGCCGCCTCGACGTCGTACGCGCGATGAGTGACAACGGCATCGGCTGCGGGGTGCTGATGGCGCCCGTGATCCCCTTCCTGGGCGACGGCCCCGACCAGCTGCGGGCGACGGTACGCGCGATCGCCGCGGCCGGCGCCACCTCCGTGACCCCGCTCGTCCTGCATCTGCGGCCGGGCGCGCGCGAGTGGTTCATGGCCTGGCTGACGCGGCACCATCCCCATCTGGTGGCGCGGTACGAGCGGCTGTACGCGGAGGGGGCGTACGCGCCCAAGTGGTACCAGCGGCGGATCACCCGGCAGGTGCATGAACTGGCCGACGAGTTCGGCATCGGTCCGGCGAGCCGGGGCGGGGCCCGGCGGATCGCCGTGCCACGGGATCCGGACCTCCCGGGCCTGCCGGTCAGGCCGGTGGCGGCGGACCCGGCGCCGGGCGCCACCCAGCTCACGCTGCTGTAGCGCGTCTCCGTGCCGGAGGTGCGCCTACGCGAGACGGCTGAGCGCCTCGGCCGCGGCGGCGCCCAGCCTCGGGTGACGCCGGGCGGCCTCCAGGGCGGGGCGCGCCCGGTCGTCGGCGAGCCGGCCCAGCCCCTCGACGCAGGCGAGCGCCACCCGCCAGTACGGTTCGTCGGGCGCCAGCAGCCGTTCCAGCGTGCTGATCAGCGCCGGTACGGACTCGGGCGCGCGCAGTTCGGTGAGCAGCCGTACGGGGTGGAGCGCGTAGGCCGTGCGCAGCCCGTTGGTGGCGAGCGCGGCGGCGGCTCTGGGAGTGCGCGGGTCGCCGAGCCGTGCCAGGGCGTACGAGGCGGAGACACAGCGCTCCGGATCCCGGTGGTTGAGGAGCAGCACCAGCGCCTCGAAGGCCCGCCGGTCCCCCGCGCAGCCGAGCCGGAACGCCGCGATCTCCCGTGCCCACAGGGGCTGTCCCGGCGCGACGAGAACGTCGGCCAGCATCTCGGGATCCTCGGTGGCGATCAGCCGCTCGCAGGCGTCGGAGCCCCGGGACTCGTCCCGCACCCGGTCCGCGAGCGAGCGGAAGTCCTCGTCCATCCGCCCAGCGTATCGATCCGGCGGATCGCTGTCGGCACCAAGTAGCGTGCCCCACCGGCCACTTCACGCCTGGACGAGCAATTCCGGCCGTCCGTGACACGGCGCACAGCGCCCCCGCTATGGCGCGCTCGTTACTCGTCGGTTAGCCTCAGATGAGCGGATAACCTCCGCGGCTTTCGACGGCCTGGTGACGCAGCCGTCGTGGGTGGTGCTGTCGGTTCAGCACGGCTGTGTACGGCCATGTAGGGCTTTCGTGCCGTGTACGGCCTTCAACGGCGATGTACGGCGCGACTCCGGAACAGAGGCCGCCACCGCATCGCCGCCGCTCCTTCGCGACCCGCACGTTCTCGCGCGCCCGGCGCTCGCCGCGCGCCCTCAGTCGTCACTCTCATCCCCTGGAGTCCCGTGATGGACATCCCTCTCTCCACCATCGCCGTCGTCGGTCTCGGCACGATGGGCACCGGTATCGCCGAGATCCTCACCCGGGCCGGGCACGAGGTCATCGGTATCGACATCAGCGACGCCGCCGCCGTCCGGGCCGCCGAGGCGCTCGACGCGTCCACCGCGCGGGCCGTGCGTCGGGGGCGGATCGGCGAGGAGGAGCGGCGGACCGTGCTCGCGCGCTTCCGCACCTTCTCCGATCTGCGCGCCGCCGCCGACGCCGAGCTGGTGATCGAGGTCGTGCCGGAGTCGTACGAGACGAAGCAGCGGGTCTTCCGCGCGCTGGACACCATCGTCAGCCCCACCACGATCCTGGCGACCGGCACCAACGCGCTGTCGGTGACCCGGCTGGCCGCCGACTCCGCGCACCCCGAGCGCGTGCTCGGCCTGCACTTCTTCAACCCCGCGCCGGCGATGAAGCTGGTCGAGGTGGTCTCGTCGGTCCTCACCTCGCCGCAGGCGGTCGCGGCCGTCACGGCGCTCGCCCGGGAGCTCGGCAAGGAGCCGGTCCCGGTGGGCGACCGGCCCGGTTTCGTGGCGGACGGGCTGCTCTTCGGCTATCTCAATCAGGCCGCCGCCATGTTCGAGGCGAAATACGCCTCCCGTGAGGACATCGACGCCGCGATGCGGCTGGGCTGCGGGCTGCCGATGGGGCCGCTCGCCCTGCTCGATCTGATCGGGGTCGACACCGCCCGTACCGTGCTGGAGGCGATGTACGCGGCGTCGCACGACCGGCTGCACGCCCCCGCGCCGGTCCTCGGCCAGCTCAGCGAGGCCGGGCTGACCGGCCGTAAGTCCGGGCGCGGTTTCTATACGTACGAGGCGGTCGGCAGCGGCACGGTCGTGCCGGACGCGTTCACCCCGGGGGCCGGCCGGGAAGGCGGCGCCGGACGGCCCGTCCGCTCGGTGGGGGTGGCGGGCTCCGGCACGATGGCGAGCGGTATCGCGGAGGTCTTCGCCAAGGCGGGATACGACGTCGTGCTCGCCGCCCGTACGCCGGAGAAGGCCGAGGGCGCCACGTCCCGTATCGCGAAGTCCCTGGCCCGCTCGGTCGGCAAGGGGCGGATGACGGCCGAGGCCTGTGCCGCCACGCTGGCGCGGATCACCCCGGCCGGTTCGCTCGACGCGCTGTCCGAGGTGGACCTCGCCATCGAGGCGGTGGCCGAGGACCTGGAGGTCAAGCAGCGGCTGTTCGCCACGCTCGACAAGGTCTGCCGGCCGGGCGCGGTGCTGGCCACCACCACCTCGTCGCTCCCGGTGATCGCCTGCGCCCGCGCGACCTCGCGCCCGTGGGATGTCGTCGGGATGCACTTCTTCAATCCGGCCCCGGCGATGAAGCTCGTCGAGGTGGTCCGTACGGTGCTGACCTCCGACGAGACCGTGGCCACCGTCCACGCCGTGTCCACGGCCGTCCGCAAGCACCCGGTGGACTGCGGCGACCGCGCCGGTTTCATCGTCAACGCGCTGCTCTTCCCGTATCTGAACAACGCGATCAAGATGGTCGAGGAGCACTACGCGACGCTGGACGACATCGACGCCGCGATGCGGCTGGGCGGCGGCTATCCGATGGGGCCCTTCGAGCTTCTCGATGTGGTCGGCCTCGATGTCTCCCTGGCCATCGAACGCGTCCTGCACCGCGCGTTCCGGGACCCGGGGCTGGCCCCGGCGCCGCTGCTCGAACATCTGGTGGCCGCGGGCTGCCTCGGCCGCAAGACGGGCCGCGGCTTCCGCGAGTATGCCCGGCGCTGACCCGGGCGCGGGCCGGGGCGCGGGCCGGGGCGGGCCGCTCGATCCGGCGGACCGCACGCCGGACTCGCCGGCGTCCGGTACGACGGCGTCCGGTACGGCGTACGGCGCGACCGGCGGTGCGGCGGGCGGCCCGGCCCCGCAGGCGCGCTCTCCTGCACCGATGCAGTACGTTCACCTCATGTCCCAGCCCGCCAAGTCCTCCCGTACGCACTCCAGGACCGACGTTCCGGAAAGTGCCGCCGGTACCCGCGCCGCCGCCCAGCGGCTCAAGATGCGCCGCGAGCTGGCGGCCGCGGCCATGGAGCTGTTCGCGACCAAGGGGTACGAGGCGACGACCGTCGACGAGATCGCCGCGGCGGCGGGGGTGGCCCGCCGTACCTTCTTCCGGCACTTCCGCTCCAAGGAAGAGGCGATCTTCCCCGACCACGACGACACGCTCGTACGGGCGGAGGCGGTCCTCAACGCCGCCCCCGCCCATGAGCATCCGCTCGACACGGTGTGCCGGGGCATCAAGGAGGTCATGCGGATGTACGCAGCCTCCCCCGCGGTCTCCGTGGAGCGCTACCGGCTGACCCGCGAGGTCCCCACGCTCCGGGAGCGCGAGATCGCCTCGGTGGCCCGCTACGAGCGGCTGTTCACCCGTTATCTGTTGGGCCACTTCGACGAGCGCGACCACACCGACGGCAACGACGACCCACTGCTGGCCGAGGTGGCCGCGTCCGCCGTCGTCACCGCGCACAACCATGTGCTGCGCCGCTGGCTGCGGGCCGGCGGCCAGGGCGATGTGGAGGCGCAGCTCGACCACGCCTTCGCGATCGTGCGCGACACGTTCGGTACGGGCATCGGCGCGGGCCGGACCATCGGCGGCAAGCCGGAGCATGTGGCGGCCTCGGCGCGCACCACCGGGGACGTCCTGGTGGCGGTGGCCCACACCGACGCCCCGCTGGACGAGGTCATGCGCACCATCAGGCAGGCGCTCAGGAACGCGTGAGCGACCCCCGGTAACCGCCCGGCGCACCGGACCCCGCGAGGTCCGGTGCGTTTTCGTCTGCGCGTCGGTATGCGCTTCCGTACGCAAGCCTTCGCCTACGCCATGCGCTCGCTTGACCGCGCTTGGTGATATTTGTCGCCGCATGAGCGGTAGACATTGCTCATGCGTGCCCCGCAGGTGACAAACGAGGGAAATTGTTGGCACCCAGTGCCTTGTCAGCTGTCACAGGGTGCCATATCGTGAAGTTGTCCGGCTGTTCCCGCAAGCCGTCTCGCTTGTGCGCCAGGACGCCTGCGTCACAGGCACCTCCGCGCCCACCCGGCGCCGCCGATCAGCACGAAGCGGCTCGATCAGCACCCGCACCCGCCGAACCGACGGCACACCTCCACCGCACCAGCAAGCAGCCCCCTTGCATCTCGCACCCTCAGCTTCGCCGGAGGCAACACCGTGAAGGAAATCCTGGACGCGATCCTTTCGCCGGACACTACGTCCGCCGACTTCGCCGCACTGCCGCTGCCCGGTTCGTACCGCGCGGTGACCGTCCACAAGGACGAGACGGAGATGTTCGCCGATCTCCCCGCCCGGGAGAAGGACCCCCGCAAGTCACTCCATCTCGATGAGGTGCCGGTGCCCGAACTCGGCCCCGGCGAGGCCCTGGTGGCCGTCATGGCCAGCTCGGTGAATTACAACTCCGTCTGGACCTCGATCTTCGAGCCGCTGCCGACCTTCGGCTTCCTGGAGCGGTACGGCAAGCTCAGCGAGCTCGCCAGGCGGCACGATCTGCCGTACCACGTCATCGGCTCGGACCTGTCCGGCGTAGTGCTGCGTACCGGGCCCGGGGTCAACGCCTGGCGGCCGGGCGACGAGGTCGTCGCGCACTGTCTCTCCGTCGAACTGGAGTCGTCCGACGGCCACAACGACACGATGCTCGACCCCGAGCAGCGGATCTGGGGCTTCGAGACCAACTTCGGCGGTCTGGCGGAGCTGGCCCTGGTGAAGTCCAATCAGCTGATGCCCAAGGCCGGGCACCTCAGCTGGGAGGAGGCCGCGGCCCCGGGGCTGGTCAACTCCACCGCGTACCGCCAGCTGGTGTCCCGCAACGGCGCCGACATGAAGCAGGGCGACAACGTGCTGATCTGGGGCGCGACCGGCGGACTGGGCTCGTACGCCACACAGTTCGCGCTGGTCGGCGGCGCGAACCCGGTCTGTGTGGTCTCCAGCGACCGGAAGGCGGAGCTGTGCCGGCGGATGGGCGCCGAGGCGATCATCGACCGCGGCGCCGAGGACTACCGGTTCTGGAAGGACGAGCACCACCAGGATCCGCGCGAGTGGAAGCGGTTCGGCAAGCACATCCGTGAGCTGACCGGCGGCGAGGACGTCGACATCGTCTTCGAGCACCCGGGGCGCGAGACCTTCGGCGCGAGCGTCTATGTGACCCGCAAGGGTGGCACGGTCGTGACCTGCGCCTCCACCTCCGGCTACACCCATGAGTACGACAACCGCTATCTGTGGATGTCGCTGAAGCGGATCGTCGGCTCGCACTTCGCCAACTACCGTGAGGCATGGGAGGCCAACCGGCTGGTCGCCAAGGGGAAGATCCATCCCACCCTGTCGAAGGTGTACGCGCTGGAGGACACCGGCCAGGCCGCGTACGACGTGCACGGCAACCGCCACCAGGGCAAGGTCGGCGTGCTGGCGCTGGCGCCGCGCGAGGGCCTCGGTGTGCGCGACGAGGAGCTGCGCGCACGCCATCTCGACGCCATCAATCTGTTCCGCGACGCTTCGGCGGAGCGGACCGCTTCCCACACTCATGACAGCTGAGGGTTCCCTGATATGCCTGACCGCCAGAAGGACCGGCCCTGGCTCATGCGGACGTACGCCGGTCACTCGACCGCCGAGGCGTCCAACGAGCTGTTCCGGCGCAATCTCGCCAAGGGGCAGACGGGCCTGTCCATCGCGTTCGATCTCCCGACGCAGACCGGCTACGACCCCGACCACATCCTCGCCCGCGGCGAGGTCGGCCGGGTCGGGGTGCCGGTCTCGCACCTCGGCGACATGCGCCGGCTGTTCCAGGACATCCCGCTGGAGCGTATGAACACCTCGATGACCATCAACGCCACCGCCATGTGGCTGCTGGCGCTCTATCAGGTGGTCGCGGAGGAGCAGGGCGCGGACATCGGCCGGCTCCAGGGGACGACACAGAACGACATCGTCAAGGAGTACCTCTCGCGCGGGACGCATGTCTTCCCGCCGGGGCCGAGCCTGCGGCTGACCACGGACATGATCACCTACACGGTGAACCACATCCCCAAGTGGAATCCGATCAACATCTGCAGCTACCACCTCCAGGAGGCGGGGGCCACTCCGGTCCAGGAGATCGCGTACGCGATGTCCACCGCGATCGCCGTACTGGACGCGGTGTTCGCGTCCGGCCGGATCCCCCAGGAGCGCAAGGGGGATGTGGTCGGCCGGATCTCGTTCTTCGTCAACGCGGGTGTCCGGTTCATCGAGGAGATGTGCAAGATGCGGGCCTTCTCCCGTATCTGGGACCGGATCACCCAGGAGCGGTACGGCGTCGAGGACGCCAGGCAGCGCCGCTTCCGCTATGGCGTCCAGGTCAACTCCCTCGGGCTGACCGAGGCGCAGCCGGAGAACAACGTCCAGCGGATCGTTCTCGAAATGCTCGCCGTGACACTCTCCAAGGACGCCCGCGCCCGCGCCGTACAGCTGCCCGCCTGGAACGAGGCGCTGGGGCTGCCCCGCCCCTGGGACCAGCAGTGGTCGCTCCGTATCCAGCAGGTACTGGCGCACGAGAGCGATCTGCTGGAGTACCCGGACATCTTCGAGGGCTCGCGGGTCGTCGAGGCGAAGGTGGCGGACCTGGTCACCGAGTCCTTCGCCGAGATCGACCGGATCGAGGCGATGGGCGGGGTGATGACCGCCGTCGAGTCCGGCTATCTCAAGTCGCGGCTCGTCGCCTCGCACGCCGAGCGGCGGGCGCGGATCGAGTCGGGCGAGGAGAAGGTCGTCGGCGTCAACTGTTTCGAGTCCACCGAGCCCAACCCGCTCACCGCCGATCTCGACACCGCCATCATGACGGTCGATCCGGCGAACGAGGCCGGGGTGGTGGCCGCTCTCCAGAGCTGGCGGGTCAACCGTGAGGAGGCGCGGGCCACCGACGCGCTGACCGCCCTGAAGAAGGCCGCCGCGGGCACCGACAATCTGATGGCCGCCACGCTGGAGTGCGCGCGGGCCGGGGTGACGACCGGCGAGTGGTCCTGGGCGCTGCGGGACGTCTTCGGCGAGTTCCGCGCGCCCACGGGCGTCAGCGGCGCCCCGATCGCGGTGTCCGCGGAGGCGGGCACCGCGCTCGCGGACGTACGAGAGAAGGTGGCCCGTACCGCCGAGGAGCTGACCTCGGCGCCCGGCGCCCGGGGCGGCACCGGGCGGCTGCGGCTGCTGGTCGGCAAGCCCGGTCTGGACGGGCACTCCAACGGCGCCGAACAGATCGCGGTCCGCGCCCGCGACGCCGGCTTCGAGGTGGTCTACCAGGGCATCAGGCTGACGCCCGAACAGATCGTCGGTGCCGCGCTCGCCGAGGACGTGCACTGCGTGGGCCTGTCGATCCTCTCGGGCTCGCACGCCGCGCTGGTGCCCGAGGTCCTGGCGCGGCTGCGCGAGGCGGGCGCGGGCGACATCCCGGTGATCGTCGGCGGGATCATCCCGAACGCCGACGCCGAGGAGCTGCGGGCGGCCGGAGTGGCCGCCGTCTTCACCCCGAAGGACTTCGGGATCACGGAGATCATCGGCCGTATCGTCGACGAGATCCGCACAGCGAACAAGCTCGACCCATGGGAGGTCCCCGCATGACCGCGCCTGCTACCACCGAGACAGCCGCAACCGCCGCGCGCCGGCTGCGTCCGCGCCGCTCGTGTCTCGCCGTACCGGGGTCGAACCCGCGCTTCCTGGAGAAGGCCCAGGGGCTGCCGGCCGACCAGGTCTTCCTGGATCTGGAGGACGCCTGCGCGCCGCTCGCCAAGGAGGGCGCCCGGCACACCATCGTCGACGCGCTCAACAAGGGCGACTGGACGGGCAAGACCCGGGTCGTACGGGTCAATGACTGGACGACGCACTGGACCTACCGCGATGTGATCACGGTGGTGGAGGGCGCGGGACACAATCTCGACTGCGTCATGCTGCCGAAGGTCCAGGACGCCCAGCAGATCATCGCCCTCGATCTGCTGCTCACCCAGATCGAGAAGACGATGGGCTTCGAGGTCGGCAGGATCGGGATCGAGGCGCAGATCGAGAACGCGAAGGGCCTGGTGAACGTCGACAAGATCGCCGCCGCCTCGCCCCGTCTTGAGACGATCGTCTTCGGTCCCGCCGACTTCATGGCGTCCATCAATATGAAGTCCCTCGTCGTCGGGCAGCAGCCGCCCGGCTATGGCGCGGACGCGTACCACTACATTCTGATGCGCATTCTGATGGCGGCCCGTACCCACGATCTCCAGGCGATCGACGGCCCCTACCTCCAGATCCGCGATGTGGACGGCTATCGCGAGGTGGCACGCCGGGCGGCGGCGCTGGGCTACGACGGCAAGTGGGTGCTCCACCCGGGCCAGATCGAGGCGTCGAACGAGATCTTCTCGCCCTCCCAGGAGGACTACGACCACGCCGAGCTGATTCTCGACGCGTACGAGTACTACACGTCGGAGGCGGGCGGCAAGAAGGGCTCCGCGATGCTCGGCGACGAGATGATCGACGAGGCGAGCCGCAAGATGGCGCTGGTCGTCTCGGGCAAGGGCCGGGCCGCCGGGATGCGGCGTACCACCTCGTTCGAAGCCCCGGAGGCGTGACGATGCGGTTCGGACGCACCTTCGAGGAGTTCGAGGTCGGCGCGGTCTACAAACACTGGCCGGGCAAGACGGTCACGGAGTACGACGACCATCTGTTCTGTCTGCTCACCATGAACCACCACCCGCTGCACCTGGACAGCAACTACGCGGAGAAGACGACGGACTTCGGGAAGAACGTCGTCGTGGGCAACTACATCTACTCACTGCTGCTGGGTATGTCGGTGCCGGATGTCTCCGGGAAGGCCATCGCCAATCTGGAGGTGGAGTCGCTCAAGCACGTCGCGCCGACCTTCCACGGGGACACGCTCTACGGCGAGACGCTCGTGCTGGAGAAGACGCCGTCGCGCTCGAAGAGCGACCGCGGAATCGTGTACGTGGAGACCCGGGGCTACACACAGGACGGCACGCTGGTCTGCGTGTTCAGACGCAAGGTGATGGTCCCCACCGAGGCGTACATCAAGGAACGCGGCGGCGAACAGCCCGGCCGCCCCGAGCTGCGGGAGAAGTGACAGAGATATGAGCCGACTCGCCCGGACAGCCGGGCTGACCGACATCCAGCGCGAGATCCTGGCGACCGTCAGGGACTTTGTCGACAAGGAGATCATCCCGGTCGCCACCGAGCTGGAGCACCGCGACGAGTATCCGGTCCAGATCGTCGAGGGGCTCAAGGAGCTCGGCCTGTTCGGGCTGATGATCCCCGAGGAGTACGGCGGTCTGGGCGAGTCCCTGCTCACCTACGCGCTCTGCGTGGAGGAGATCGCCCGGGGCTGGATGTCCGTCTCCGGCATCATCAACACCCACTTCATCGTGGCGTACATGCTCAAGCAGCACGGCACCGAGGAGCAGCGGGCCGCCTTCCTGCCGCGGATGGCGGGCGGCGAGGTGCGTGGCGCGTTCTCGATGTCGGAGCCCGGTCTCGGTTCGGACGTCGCGGCGATCACGTCCAAGGGGATCAGGGACGGCGACTCATATGTACTGAACGGCCAGAAGATGTGGCTGACCAACGGCGGCACGTCCCACCTCGTCGCCGTGTTGTGCCGCAGCGACGAGGGGCATCCGGAAGGCACGGCTCCGCACAAGTCGATGACCACGTTCCTGGTCGAGAAGGAGCCCGGCTTCGGCGAGGTGCGGCCCGGCCTGACCATCCCGGGGAAGATCGACAAGATGGGCTACAAGGGGGTCGACACCACCGAACTGATCATGGACGGACTACGCATTCCGGCCAATCGGGTGCTCGGCGGGGCCACCGGCCGAGGGTTTTACCAAATGATGGACGGCGTCGAGGTCGGCCGGGTGAATGTCGCGGCGCGTGGCTGCGGGGTCGCACAGCGCGCCTTCGAGCTCGGTGTCTCGTATGCCCAGCAGCGTCACACTTTCGGCAAACCCATCGCCCAGCACCAGGCGATCCAGTTCAAGCTGGCGGAGATGGCCACCAAAGTCGAGGCCGCCCATGCCATGATGGTCAACGCGGCACGCAAAAAGGACTCCGGGGAACGAAACGACCTGGAGGCAGGGATGGCGAAGTACCTCGCCTCCGAGTACTGCAAGGAAGTCGTCGAGGACGCCTTCCGTATCCACGGCGGCTACGGCTTCTCCAAGGAGTACGAGATCGAGCGCCTCTACCGCGAGGCCCCGATGCTGCTGATCGGCGAGGGTACCGCCGAGATCCAGAAAATGATCATCGGCCGCCGACTGCTGGAGGAGTATCGGTTCCAGGGATAATTGTCGCTTTTGCTCGGATTTAATGGCGAAGAAGATCACATCCTGTCGCCCTCTGACGCCTTCTTCAAGCCGCTCGACTCGGGTCCTGGCTTGCTCAGTTGCAGCTCGAAACCAGTACCATCGCTGGAAAGCCGCCGCCGTCCCCCCGTTGCCAGCGCGGCATCATCCGCTACGAAGGTCATCCATGCCCCACAGCCAAACCTCTGCACCACGCGTCAGCTTGCTCGGTGGACGCCTCGCGCGCGGAGCATCGCCGTGGCTCCTGCCCACCGTCGCCACAGCGGCGATCGGTCTTGTCCGCGCACGTCACTCCAAGCGCGCGGCGGTCCTCGCTGTGCCCGCCACCGCGCTCGCGGCGGGCATGCTGTGGTTCTTCCGCGACCCCGAGCGCGAGATCACGCAGGGCCGGGTCATCTCCCCGGCGGACGGTGTGGTGCAGAGCATCATGCCGTGGAAGGACGGGCGCACTCGTGTCGCCATCTTCATGAGCCCGCTCAACGTCCATGTCAACCGCGCCCCCCTCGCGGGAACCGTGACATCCGTGGAGCATATTCCCGGCGGATTCGTTCCGGCGTTCAACAAGGAGAGCGAGAACAACGAGCGCGTTGTCTGGCACTTCGACACCGAACTGGGCGACATCGAGATGGTGCAGATCGCCGGCGCGGTAGCCCGCCGCATCGTCCCGTATCTGCCCCAGGGGACCAAGGTGGAACAGGGCGAGCGCATCGGCCTGATCCGTTTCGGCTCGCGTGTCGACATCTACCTTCCGGAAGGTGTCGATGTCGCTGTCGAGGTCGGTCAGACCACGACCGCAGGGGTGACTCGAATTGACCGTGATTGATCCCGATACGCAAGCCGGCTGGGCGGCGGAGGCCGAGGCCGAGGAGGAGGACGACGCGGAAGACATGCCGCTCTCACTGCGGCTGTCGATAGCGGACACCCTCACGCTCGGTAACGCCACCTGCGGCTTCATGGCCGTCTACTTCACCACCACCGGCATCCTGATCCCGCATCTCACGGGCAGCGACGAGAGCGGCATGGCGCGGCACTCCGCCGCGACGGCCGTGATCCTGATGCTGGCGGCGGCGATCTTCGATCTCTTCGACGGGCTCGTCGCGCGCAAGCTGCGCAGCTCACCGATGGGCGCGGAGCTGGACAACCTCTCCGATCTGATCAGCTTCGGCCTCGCCCCGGCATATTTCGTACTGGTGTACGGAATGGTCGCGGACGACGCGCATCAACGGGTCTCCGCACTGGCGGCGATCGTCGTCCTGCTGGCCGTCGTGCTACGGCTGGCGAGATTCTCCTGTGTGACCCTGAAGGACGGCATGTTCCAGGGGATGCCGAGCCCCTTCGGTGCCCTCACGGTCGTCTCGATCGTCCTGCTGGAGCTGCGCTTCGTACCGACGCTGCTCGCGATCGTCGGGGTGGCCTGGCTGATGGTGAGCCGGGTCGAGTACCCCAAGCCGCGGGGCGTTCTCGCGGTGGTGATGCTCAGCTGGATCGTGGCCGCGATGGGGCTGCTGGCGGCCTGGGCGTTCGACGCGCCGGGTGGTCAGCTGCTGCTCCAGACCGGCTGTGCGCTCCAGGTGGTGGCGGCAGCGGTGATCCCGCTCTTCGCCACGGCCCGGCGCGTGAACACGTTCCGCGGCAATCGCCGCGAGGCACGGGCGGCGCATCGCGAGGCACGGGCGGCGCAGCTGCCATAGCCGGGCTGTCGCCGTACGGCGAATGAACGTGAAGGGCCCGGACGCGCGCACGCGTCCGGGCCCTTTCCCGTGCACTCCCTCTTCCCCGCGCCCTGCCCCTCTGGAATGATCGACCGCCATGACCGGGGGATCGATACATCAGCTCTTCGAAGAACGGGCGCAGCGGACGCCCGACCATGTCGCCGTCGTCACCGACAGTGAACAGATCGGCTACGAGCAGCTGAACACCGACGCCGGACGACTGGCCGCGTATCTCGCCGCGACCGACGGACTGCCGGATGCCGGATCCACCGTCGCCATCTGTACGCAGCGCCCGGCCGAGGTGCTGGTGTCGATCCTCGCCGTACTGAAGGCGGGCCACGCGTACGCCGTCGTGGACCCGAAAACGCCGGCCCAGGAGTTGCACCGGTTACTGGGGCTCGCCCGCGCCAAGGCCGTCATCACGAACGAATCGCTGCTGCCCCGGGTCGACGACGGCCGCGGCAGGACGGCCATCTGTCTGGACACCGACGCGGCGCACATCGCCCACGCGGGACCCGCCCCCCGGGATTCGGCGGGCCATACGCCTGGCGGACATACGCTTGGCGGACCGGCCGCCGTGCTGTTCACGGCGGGGACGACGGGCAGGCGCACGGCCGTCCGCACCGGGCACGACCGGCTGGTCGCCTCGTACGCCGCCTGGTCCGAGGTCTACGGGCTGTCGCCGGAGGACCGGCTGCTGGTGACCGCGCCGCCCGCGACCACCGAGTTCACCGGCGGCTGGATACGCGCCCTGTGCTCGGGCGCGACGCTGGTGCTCTCCGAACGGCCGATCACGGCCGACCGGATCGCGGCGGAGCAGGTCACGGTCGCCGAGATGAGCCCCGCGACCGCCGCCGAGCTGCTGGACGAGGAGCTGCCGTCCCTGCGACTGCTCACGGTGGGCGGCGCACCGCTGCGCCTCGATGAGCAGCTGCGGCTCCAGGCGCTGCTGCCGGCCATCGGGGCGCGCGTGCTGAGTGTGTACGGGACGACGGAGGTCGCCGGCTGCGGTACCTGGTTCGAGCCCGAGCAACTGCCCGGCCCCGTGGCACATCCGAAGCGGGCCGCGTATCTGGGGCTGCCGTTCCCGGGGGGCGCGGCCGAGATCCGCAAGGGGCAGATCTGGCTCACCCCTCCGGAGGGCGGCGACGCGGTCCCCACCGGTGACGCGGGGCGGCGGCAGGGCGAAGGGCCGATCGAGTTCCGCGGCAGGATGGCCGACCGGGTCACGATCGACGGCAGGACGGTCGACACCTACCGGGTGGAGACGGCGCTGGCCGACCACCCCCACATCCAGGACGTGGTCATCACCGGAGACCGGGGCCGCACCGGGAGCCGTCTGATCGCGTTCGTGGTGCCGAGCGCCGGGGCTCCGTTCGGTGCCGCGCCGGAGGCCGCCTCCCTGCGGGCCAGGCTCACCGGGGTGGTTCCGGCGGGCGACATCCCCGAGGCTGTGGTGCGCCTCAGGAAGCTGCCGGTGAACGCGGCCGGGAAGGTGGACCGGGAGGAGCTGCCGCTGCCACCGATCCCGGGCGCCGCGCGGGCGAGCGGCAAGAGCGGGGCGGGCGACGACACGAAAGAGGGCGCGATCGCCGCCCTGGTCGGGGTCTGCGCCGGCTTCTTCGCCGCCGTGTTCACCTCCGTGATCTTCCCCGGCGCCACGGATGTGACCGGGGTGCCGGGGCCGTGGAACGTGCTGTTCGTGCTGCTCTACATGGCCGAGTGGCTCGCCTTCGCCATCGGGATGGGGTTCCTGGCGGTGGGCCGGGGGTTGATGCTGCAGCGGAGCGAGTCGCGTGGACTGACGACCGCGGCCCATCTGGCGATCGTCTATCTGCTGGTGGCCTGGTGGCCGCAGGACAACCTCTACCGGCTGGCCGACAAAACCGACTGGCCGCGGCAGGCGGCTCTCATCTACACCTTCAATGTGCCCTTGATGATCGCGGCGCTGATCGTGATGATCTGGGTGGTGGCGTCACTGCCCGACGTCAAGCAGCGGGACCGGTAGGAGCGGCGGGAGCGGCGGAATCGGCAGGAGCGGCGGATCCGGTAGAAGCGGCGGGACCGCTGGTCCGGCCGACGATGGCGAAGATCCGGCCGAGGTCCCGAGCGGCGCCGCGGACCAGTGCCTCGGCCATGTCGAGACAGTCCGGCGTGCGGGCGGCGAGCAGGACGCCCAGGAACGGGGCCGGGTCGAAGGCGGCCGAGGGGATCGAGGGCACGAGCACCGCCCCGATCTCCGCACAACGCCCCGTCAGTTCCCTCAGCCACACCAAAAGTTCGCCGTCCGGAAGCCGGGCGCCGAGCGGGATGTGGTCCAGGGTGCGGACGAGATGGTCGCCGCCTCTGGTCTCGTCGAGGCGTGCCTTCACCATGAAGGCGACGGACGGTCCCGTCAGCCGCAGATTGATCTCCGTCGGCGCGAGCCGGCCGGCCGTGGCGGTCACGAAATCGACGTCGTACCAGCCACGGTAGCCGCTCGCGGCGAGTTCGAGGCCGACGGCGTGACCGAACCGCAGGGCGACCGAGGCGGCCCGGTCCGGGACGGCGCCGGGGCCGACGGTCGCTCCCCGGTACGCCGTGCCCGCCACGTCCATCCGCGCGGCGCCGACGTCGTGCACCGTGCCGGCCGTGTCCACGAGGCCGTCGTAGGTGAGGTCGCGCGGAACGTCGTGCGGGACGTCGTGCGGCGGGCCGGGCTCGGAGCCTTCCGTCACGTCCGCCGCGTCCGTCCCGTCCGTCAGGTATTCCTCCACGAGGAGCGGGCCCCGGGGCAGCGCGCGCAGGACCGGCAGCAGACCGCGTACGGATCTGACCACATGGGTGCCCGAACCCCCCACACCGTGCTCGGTCTTGACGACACCGCCCGCGCCGGGGCGGACCAGCGCGAGGAGCAGCCGGGCCGCCTCGCGACGGTTGGCCGCCGTCCGCTGCACGGGCACGGTGATGGCGGGATGCGCGGGGGCCAGCCGCTGGAACAGGCCGTTGGCCGCGCTCTTGGACTCGTAGCGCAGCGCCCCGGACGTGAGGGGCTCCCCCGACAGCTCACCGGACGGTCCGGTGTGGCCCCACGGTACGAAGGGCAGTCCGAGCCCGCGCAGTCGGCGGGTGAGGGCGGGGCGGGCGAGGATCGCGGCGGCGAGCCCGGAGCGGGCGGCATCGGGAGTGTGGAGGGCCTCGGCGGCCTGGAGCCCCTGGGGGGTGTGGACGGCTTGGCCGGCCTCATCGGCCTGGGCAACACCAAGGCCGTCGTACACCTCCAGCGAATCCCAGGCCAGTTGGCGGCACAGCAGCTCGGCCCAGCCCGGCGGCACGGTCACCGGCAGCACGACCGCGGCCGGGTGCGGACTGCCCAGCGCGGCCAGGCAGGAGTAGTGGCCGCTCGCCCGGCGCGCGAGCGGGGTCAGTTCACCGAACTGCGCCTGGAACTCCGCGACATTGCCGAGCTGTACGGTGCGCAGACCGCGTGTCCAGGCCCGTACCCAGGCCCTGCGCGGAGGCGGTTCCACCAGGAGACGGGGCAGCGCGCCCCCACCGGGGACGGGCCGCGCGCCCAGTGCCCGGTAGAAGTCAACCGCGTGCGGATCGGAGTCGATGGTCAGCCGCTCGAAGCCCAACTCGCGTGCCGTGTCCAGAACATTGGCGTACAGGGCACGACCGATGCCCCGGCCGATCACCCGGGGTTCGACGAAGAGCAGGCCGAGCGTGCCGTCCGGGGCCCGGCCCTCCAGCGAGGCGACGCCCAGGGCCTCCCCGGACGTCTCGTCCTCGGCGACCGTCAGCCGACGGGCCGTCACCTCACAGCTGGAGATGGTCAGTTCGTCACGGCAGGCGGCCAGGAACGCTTCGTCGTAACCCCAGTGGGCCTTGGAGCGCAGCACCAGCGCGCTCAGCACCGGCGCCTCTTCGGGGCGCGCTTCCCGTATTCGCACGCCCCGACTTTAGGCGGTGTCCGGCACGGCCTGGGGCCTGGGCTTTCCGGCCGGGGTCAGAGCAGGAAATCCCGCGCGATTTCCGCCGCGAGGCGTTCCAGCAGCGGGCCCGCCTGCGCCATGGAGACGGCCGGGTCCGGTTCCAGCCGGCTGAGGGCGTAGGCGCGGCGGATGCCCGCCCTGCCCAGGGCCTCCGGCGGGAGCGTCAGCCGGCCGCAGACCGCGATGACCTCGATGCCCCGCGCGCGGGCAGCCGCCGCGACGCCCGCGGGGGCCTTGCCGTGCAGGGTCTGCTCGTCCAGGGAACCTTCGCCCGTGATCACGAGGGTCGCCCGGGACAGGGCGTGGGCGAAGCCCAGTACGTCGAGCATGACCTCGATCCCGGGGCGGAAGCCCGCGCCGAGTCCGACCAGCGCGCCGTACCCGATACCGCCGGCCGCGCCCGCGCCCGGCGAGAGCGCGAGATCGGCGGCACGGGGGCCGATGGCCGTCTCCAGGACCGCGGCGTAGCGGGCGAGGGCCGCGTCGAGGATGGCGACATCCTCGGGGCTCGCGCCCTTCTGCGGCCCGTAGACAGCGGGGGCGCCCTTGGGGCCGGTCAGCGGATTGTCGACATCGCTGGCGAGAATGATCTCCGTCCGGGCGAGACGTTCGTCCAGACCGGAGAGGTCCGCGGTGGCCAGGTCGCGCAGCCCGCCGCCGCCGGGTCCGACCGGCTGCCCCGCCGCGTCCAGGAAGCGGGCGCCCAGCGCCGCGAGCATCCCCGCGCCGCCGTCGGTCGTGGCGCTGCCGCCGACGCCGAAGACGATGCCGCGCGCTCCCGCGTCCAGCGCGGCGCGCAGCAGCTCGCCGGAGCCGAAGGTGGTCGCCGTCAGCGGCGCGAAAACCCCGTCGGGCAGACACTGAAGGCCCGAGGCCTCCGCCATCTCGACGACGGCCGTACCGTCGCGCAGCGCGAAGGCGGCGGTCAGCTCGTCACCGAGCGGACCGGTGACCCGTACCTCGCGTCGTTCGAATCCGGCGGCCACGGCCGCCGCGACCGTACCGTCGCCGCCGTCCGCGACGGGCAGGGTTTCCACCGTCACCCCGGGGACGATCCGACGCAGTCCCGCCGTCACCCGCTCCGCGACCTGCACGGCTGTGAGCGAACCCTTGAACTTGTCCGCCGCGATGAGCACGCGCGCGGCCTCCGTTGCTGCTCCGTCCGTCACTATGCATCCCTTTGCTCTTCGAACAGGCAGTCGCGCCGTCCCCGACCCTATCCGGACGGCAGCTCCGTGCCCATAGGCCGCCCTTGTGCGCCCAGGTCCACCCACCTGCGACGCCCGGCTTCGCCCGACGACACACCGCCTAGGCTTTCCCGTGTGAAAACACACACTGATGCAGACACCGGTACCGATACCGACTACGCCACGTACATCGCGGGCCTCCCCCGCGTCCTCGCCGGCGCGGCCGTGCTGTTCAGGGACGACGCGGGGCGCGTGCTGATCGTCGAGCCGAACTACCGGGACGGCTGGGCGCTGCCCGGCGGGACCATCGAGTCCGACGACGGCGAGACTCCTCGCCAGGGCGCCCGGCGGGAGACCCTGGAGGAGATCGGCCTCGACATCGAGCCGGGGCGGCTGCTGGCGATCGACTGGGTGCAGGGGCGGGCCCGGCCGCCGATCGCCGCGTATCTGTACGACGGCGGGGTGCTGGACGAGGAGCGGCTGGCGGCGATCCGGCTCCAGGAGGAGGAGCTGCTCTCGTGGCGGCTGGTGGACCGTGCCGAGGTCCCGGCGTTTCTGCCGGGCACGCTCGGACCGCGGGTACTGGCCGCGCTCGATGTGCTGGATTCCGGCGCGGGCGCGGTGGAGCTGGAGAACGGGCACCGGCCCGGCTCGTCGTAACCGGCCCGAGGACGGCCCGAGGACGGCCCGGGAGGGGTTCCGGGAAGGGGTTGCGGGAGGGGGTCCGGGAAGGGGTTGCGGGAGGGGGGCCGGGAGGGGTTGGGGCGGAGAGTTGACCTTCAGGTTGCCTGAACGTCGACAATCACCGCCATGGACCTCACCACGGACGGCACCACCGACGGCACCACCGAAGGCATCTCGCGGGGCACCGCTCACCTGCTGGGTATCAGCGCCTTCGCCCGGCGCGTCGGTCTCGCGCCGAGCGCACTGCGTTTCTACAACGACTGCGGTGTGCTGCCGCCCGCCCGGGTCGATACGACGACGGGCTACCGCTTCTACCGCCCCGACCAGGACATCCGGGCCCGGATGCTGCGGAGCCTGCGGGCGGCGGGGCTGCCGCTGGCCGAGGTCACCGTCGTGCTCGACGGCGACGAGGACGAGGCCCGCGCCGTGCTGGAGCGGCACCGGAACACCGTACGGGACCGGACGCGGACGGCCGACGCCACGATCGAGGCGGTGCTGCGGTCCCTGTCCGGCGACGGAGCGCGCGCGGATTCCGGGGCAGGGGCCGAGACCGGGGCCGTCACCCGCGTACGGCTCGGGGGCGTGGAGCTGGCGAGCGCGTTCCGCCAGGTCGTGCCGGCCGCCGGGCATGACCCGGTCCACCCGGAACTCGGCTGCGTGCTCGTCGAGATCGACGACGGCGAGGTCCGGGTGGTGGCCACCGACCGCTACCGGCTGTCGATGCGGGTCCTGAGGCCGGTGGCGGCGGTGGAGGGGCCCGCCCGCGGGCTGCTGGTGGCGGCCGGCTCCCTCCCCGGGATCGGGGCCTGGGCGTCGCGGTGCGCCGCCGTGACGATCGAGGCGGGCCCGGACGGGGCCACGCTCCGGGAGACGGCGGGCACGGCGTCCCGTGAACTCCCCGTCTCGACCGCCCTGTTCCCCGCGTACCGGGACATGCTGTCGGCCCTGACACCGGCCCGGCACCGGCTGATCGTGGACCGGCCGGCCCTGCTCGACGCCGTCAACAACTGCGGGGAGACACCGGCGGTCGTGCTGCGGCTGGGCGAGGACGAGGTGGCCGTCTCCCTGCCCGATCACTCCCGGGCCACGGCTCTGCCGGCCGTCTGCCCCGGCGAACAGCCCCCGTGTATCGGCTTCGACCCCGCCGTACTGGCCCCGGCCCTGGAAGCGAGTGTCGGCCCCGACGTGCTGCTGGAGATCGCCTCCGTCAGCGAGCCGGTGGTGGTGCGCTCGGCCGACCAGGGCAGCTTCACCACCCTGGTGATGCCCGTCGCCCTCGGCGGCGACGCCGTCTGACACCGCCGTCCGACGCCCCGCTCCGATGAGGAAATGAGGAGTTACATGGACCCCGAGAACCCCGTCGTACAGCTCTGCGCGCAGGGCATGACGGCCGAGAACCGAAGGCCGGGAGACCGACGCGCGCGGGCTGTTCCTCCGGGCCTGGGAGGCGGCCGGGGACGACTACGAGGCGTGCGTCGCCGCGCACTACCTCGCCCGCCATCAGCCGACCCCGGAAGAGACACTGCGCTGGAACCAGGAGTGTCTGACCCGCACCGACCGGGTCGGCGACGACCGCGTCCGCGGCTTCTACGCCTCGCTGCACGGCAACATGGGCCGGGCCCAGCTCGCGCTCGGCCGGCCGGAAACGGCCCGTGCGCACTTCCGATCGGCGGCCGAGCGTCTCGACGGCGTACCGCCCGGCCCCGTACCGGGAGTGGGTCCGGCTCTGCGTCGCCAGGGGGCTGCGGGCCACCGACGACGCGCCCGCGGCGGACGATCCCGTCCGTTCCCTGCTGACCGGGCTGTGCGCACGCGCCGATCTCGAAGCGCTGAGCCTGCTCCTCCCCGCCTACATGGGCGGTCTGGGCGCGCCCGAGGACGAGGAGCGTCTCACCACCGCCCTGCGGATGCTCCACGCCGAGAAGCGGCTGCCCGCCCCGGAGCAGTCCTCGCTGAGCGAGGCCATCGCACTGCGCTCCGCCTGACACCGGCCCCGGATGGGTGACCGCCGGCCGGGTGAGGGCCCCCTGGGGGGGGTGAGGGGCCGTCAGGGCCGGTTCCCCCACGTTCATTCCACGTTGGTCCTGCGTGCACGGCGGCCCGGCATCATCCTGGCATCCCAGGACTCGGAGGCACCATGCGAAGGCACCCGCGCGGCCGGTTCGCGGCCCTGTTCATGTCCGTGGTCGTCGTGTCGGCCGTCGTCGCCGGCGCCGGAGCGGCGCAGGCCCTGGCCCCCGCCGAGGCCGCGCCGCCCGCCCGGCCCGCCACCCTGCCCAGCCGTCCCGCCGCGCTGCCCGCCCGAGTCGACGGCGGTACATGGCAGTCCGGCCATCTCCAGGGCATGGCCATCGACCGCCGCGAGGGCCACATGTACTTCTCCTTCACCAACCTCCTGGTGAAGACGGATCTGGCCGGCAAGCCCCTCGGTTCCGTCACCGGCTTCACCGGACACCTCGGTGACCTGGACTTCAACGAGGAGGACGGACGGGTCTACGGCTCGCTGGAGTACAAGGCCGCGAAGGCCTTCTACATCGCGATCTTCGACGGGGACCGCATCACCCGGATGAACATGGACGCCGCGTCCACCGGCGTGGTCTCCACCGTCCATCTCCAGGAGGTCGTGAAGGACTACACGGCCGACATGAACGGCGACGGTGTCTTCGACGGAGACACCGCCAACACCCTCGACCACCGGTACGGGTGCAGTGGCATCGACGGCGTCGCGTTCGGGCCCTCCTTCGACCACGAGGGCGGTACGAAACTGACCGTCGCGTACGGGGTCTACGCCCACACCGGCCGCCAGGACAACGACAATCAGGTCCTGCTCCAGTACGACGTCCGGCGGTGGGAGCGGTACGAGCGCCCGCTGACGGAGGACGCCCCGCACACGAGCGGCCCGTCCTCCCCCGACGGCAAGTACTTCGCATACACCGGGAACACCACGTACGGCGTGCAGAACCTGGAGTACGACGCGGAGAGCGGCGATTGGCTGATGGCCGTGTACAAGGGCACCAAGCCGGGGTACCCGAACTACTCGCTCTTCGTCCTGGACGGCTCGAAGCGACCCGTGTGGGGCACCGTCCCGGGCCAGCTGCCTTCCGAGCGCGGGCAGTTGCTGACGCTCCTGCCGCGCGGGCTGCATGACACGGCGTCCGGGGTGTACGGCTGGGAGTCGGCCGGACAGTACGGGCTGATCTCGCTGGGCGGTGGCCGCTACTACGTCGCCGAGGCCGGTACGGTCCAGGTCGACGGCGTCACCCGGCAGACCGGCCGCGCGGTCCTGCACCGCTGGACGGGGCTGACCCCGAACCCCTTCGCGCCCGTGACACCGGCGCCGCGGGTGCGGCCCGTGACGCCGTGACGACCGTGACTCCGGCCCAGCGACCGGTGACGCCGGTGCCGCCGGAGACGCCGGGACGACCGAGCGGCCGGTGAGGCTCCCCTGACCGGCGGGGGAATCCGTTCGCCGCTCCCCGGCGTCGCTGCGTACCCTCGCGGCATGACTCTCGTCGCGATCCTCAGCGGCGCCGGGATCTCCACGGACTCCGGCATCCCCGACTACCGCGGGCCCAACGGCCTGTGGCGGCGCGATCCCGGCGCCGAGAAGCTCGTCACATACGACTCGTACATGACGGACCCGGACATCCGCCGCCGCTCCTGGCGGATGCGGAGCGAGAGCACCACGCCGCGCGCCGAGCCCAATGCCGCGCACCGGGCGGTGGCCGAGCTGGCGCGGGCGGGGACGGCGGTCCGGGTGATCACCCAGAATGTGGACGGGCTCCATCAGCTGGCCGGTCTCCCCGCCCGCAAGGTGCTCGAACTCCACGGCACGGCACGGTCGGTGAGCTGTACGGAGTGCGGGGCGCGCTCGTCGATGGAGGAGGCGCTCGCGCGCGTGGCGGCGGGTGAGACGGACCCGCCCTGCCGGGAGTGCGGCGGGATCCTCAAGTCGGCGACGGTGATGTTCGGCGAGCGGCTCGACCCCGAGGTACTGGCCCGGTCGATGGCGATCGCCAAGGCGTGCGAGGTGTTCCTCGCGGTCGGTACGACCCTTCAGGTGCAGCCGGCCGCCTCGCTCGCGGGGATCGCCGCCGACCATGGAGCCCGGCTGATCGTGGTCAACGCCGAGCAGACGCCGTACGACGACCGGGCCGACGAGATCGTCCGCGAGCCGATCGGTACGGCGCTGCCCGCGCTGCTGAAGAGGTACCACCCCGGCTGACCGACCCGGCTGACCGACAGGGGCAACCGGACGACCAGGGTGCGCGCCCTCAGAAGAGCGTGGCGGTGGCCGGGGTCTCGGCCGCCGCTCCTTCGAAGACCAGCAGCCGCTGCTTGCGGTCCAGACCGCCGCCGTAGCCGGTGAGTCCGCCGGTCGAGCCGATCACCCGGTGGCAGGGCACGATGATGCCGACCGGGTTCTTGCCGTTGGCCAACCCCACCGCGCGCGAGGCGCCCGGCTTGCCGAGGAACTCGGCCAGTTCGCCGTACGAACGTGTCTCGCCGTAGGGGATCCGCTGGAGCCGGCCCCAGACCTCGCGCTGGAACGGGGTGCCGTTCAGCCGCAGAGGCAGATCGAACTCGGTCAGCTCACCGTCGAAGTACGCGCCGAGCTGGCGCACCACCTCGGGGAAGGGCCTCGGGTCCGGCTCCCCGAAGGTCTCCTCGGGCGGGCGATGCCGCTGCCCGACCATATAGAGGCCGCTCAGCGCGCCGTCGGTGGCGACCAGGGTCAGTGGTCCGTAGGGGCTGTCGATCACGGTGTGGACGATGTGCTGTCCACGTTCTGTAGTCATGGTGAACTTCCTTACGCGGGAAGGTGGTTGATGGCGTGGTCCTCGGTGGCCCACAGATACTGCACGGCATACGCCCGCCAGGGCCGCCACGCGGCGGCGCGCGCGGTGAGCGCGGCGGGTGTGGACGGCAGGCCGAGGCCCGCCGCGGCCCGCCGCATACCGAGATCCGTCGGCAGGAACGCGTCGGGGTCGCCGAGCGCGCGCATGGCGATCACCTCGACCGTCCACGGTCCGAATCCGGGCAGGGCGATGAGCTGTTCCCGCGCCCGGTCCCAGTCGCTGTCGGGGCCGAGCCGGAGCGAGCCGTCGGCGAGGGCCGCGACCAGCGTGGTGAGGGTGGTACGTCTGCTGCGCGGCAGGGCCAGCGCCTCGGGGTCGAGCGCGGCCAGCGCCTCCGGGGCCGGGAAGAGATGGGTGAGCCCGCCCTCGGGGTCGTCGACCGGCACGCCGTGCGCCGTGACCAGCCGGGCCGCGTGGGTGCGGGCCGCGGCGGTGGAGACCTGCTGGCCGAGCACGGCGCGCACGGCGAACTCGGCGGCGTCCACGGTACGGGGCACACGCCGCCCCGGCGCCTTGTCGACCAACGGGGTCAACAGCGGGTCGGCGCGCAGTTGTTCGTCCACGGCCACCGGATCGGCGTCCAGGTCGAGCATCCGGCGGCAGCTGCTGATGGCGAGCGTGAGATCGCGCGGATCGGTGAGCGAGAGCCGGCACGCGATGTGGTCGGGGCGCGGGGTGAGGGCGACGATGCCGTGTCCGTACGGCAGGGAGAGTGTGCGTCGGTACGCACCGTCCCGCCACTCCTCGACACCCGGTACGGCGGTCGCGGCGAGATGTCCGAAGAGGTTGTCCGGGGTGAGGGGTGCCCGGAACGGCAGCCGCAGCGAGATCACCCCGGGCGTACCGGCCGGCTCCGTACCACCCGTAGCGCTCGCACCGCTCGTACCACGCGTACCGGCCGGATCCATGCCGCGTGTACCGCGCGCGCCGCGTGCGCGCAGTTCGCTCGGTGACAGCGCGAACACCTCGCGGACGGTGTCGTTGAAGGCCCGGATCGAGGAGAAGCCGGCCGCGAAGGCGACGTCCGCCATGGGGAGGCCGGTCGTCTCGATCAGCAGCCGGGCGGTCTGCGCGCGCTGGGCGCGGGCCAGGGCGAGCGGCCCCGCGCCCAGTTCGGCGAGGAGCTGCCGCTCGATCTGGCGCGCCGAGTAGCCCAGCCGCCCGGCCAGTCCGGGGACACCCTCGCGGTCGACGACACCGTGCTGGATGAGCCGTACCGCGCGGGCGACGGTGTCGGCGCGGGCGTTCCACTCCGGCGAACCGGGGCTGGTGTCGGGCCGGCACCGCTTGCAGGCGCGGAACCCGGCCTGCTGGCAGGCGGCGGCGCTGGGGTAGAAGGTCATGTTCTCGGCCTTGGGCGGTACGACGGGACAGCTGGGCCGGCAGTAGATCCGCGTGGTCAGCACCGCGGTGAAGAACCAGCCGTCGAACCGCGCGTCCTTGGACCGCACGGCCCGCACGCAGCGCTCGGTATCGGAGTACATGGCTCCAGCATCCGTGAGGCGGAGGCTCTCCGCTGGCGGGAATCCGACATCAGCCTTCGGGTGACCTACCGCTCCCGGGCCGCCGTCGCCGTCTGGAACGCCGTATACGTGCGCCTGTTGAAGAGCACGAAGCGTACTTCCTCGATGGTCCCCGCCGCGGCCCGTCTCTCCGGTTTCTCCGCGGTCTCCCAGGCCGCGAGTGTCTCCCTGACCGTACGCACGGCGATCCGGGCGGCGTGGTCCAGCGGCCACTGGTGGATGCCGGTGGAGATCGCGGGCAGCGCGACCGTGCGCGCCCCCAGCTCGGCCGCGACCTCCAGCGAGGTGCGATAGCAGGAGGCGAGCAGGCTCGACCGGTCGTCGTATCTGTCCCAGTGCGGCCCTACGGTGTGGATCACCCAGAGTGCCTGGAGGCGGCCCGCGGTGGTGGCGGCGGACTGTCCGGTGGCCAGCCCGTGGCTGTACCGGGTTTCGCGCAGCTCACGGCAGGCCTTCGTGAGGGCCCGCCCGGCGCGGGCGTGGATCGTGCCGTCGACGCTGCCGGGGCTGCCGCCCACCAGTCCGGAGTTCGCGGGGTTGACGAGCGCGTCGGCGCGCTGGTCGGTGAGGTCTCCGAGGACGAGAGTCAGGTTCGTCATGCGCATGGCCTCCTCGGGCCCGGCGCGGGCCCTGCTCAGCGGCGGCTCGGGGGATGTCGGCGCGTCGGCCGACGGTTCGGGGGATGTCGGCGCGCGGCCGACGGTTCGGGGCGGCTCAGACGGCGCGCAGCTTTCGCCACACCGCCTTCGCCGCGTTGTGCCCGGACATCCCGTGCACCCCGGGCCCCGGCGGCGTCGCGGAGGAGCAGAGGAAGACCGCGGGGTGCGGGGTGGCGTACGGGAAGAAGGAGATCTTCGGCCGCAGCAGCAGCTGGAGTCCCGAGGCGGCGCCGCACGCGATGTCCCCGCCCACGTAGTTGACGTTACGGACGGCCAGTTCGGGCGGGCCCGCGGTGGCGCGGGCCAGGACGAGGTCGCGGAAGCCGGGCGCGAAGCGTTCCAGCTGCCGTTCGACCGCGTCCGTGAGGTCGCCCTGCCAGCCGTTCGGGACATGGCCGTATGTCCAGAAGACATGCTTGCCCTCGGGCGCGCGGGACGGGTCGACAAGGCTGGGCTGCGCGGTGATCAGGAACGGTGTCGGCGGCGCCTGTCCGCCCGCGGCCTGGCGCAGCGCGGTGCCGATCTCCCCGCTGGTGGGTCCGATCTGGACCGTGCCGGCCCGTCTGGGCGCCTCGGCCGTCCAGGGCACGGGGCCGTCCAGCGCGTAGTCGATCTTGAAGACGCTCGCCCCGTACCGGTAGCCGTCGTACGCCCTGCCGAGGCCGGCGATCCTGGCCAGGGCGGTCGGTGAGGTGTCGAAGACATACGCGCGGGCCGGCGGCAGATCGTCCAGCCGCTTGACCTCGTATCCGGTGTGGACCGTGCCCCCCAGGTCGCGGAGGTACGCGGCGAGGGCGTCGGCTATCGACTGGGAACCGCCGCGGGGCATCGGCCAGCCGACCGCGTGGGCGGCGAGCGCGAAGATCAGACCTACGGCGCCGGTCGCGAAGCCGTTCAGCGGGGCGATGACATGCGCGACGAGCCCGGCGAACAGGCTCTTCGCCTTCTCGTCGCGGAACCGGCGGGTCAGCCAGGTCGACGGCGGCAGTCCGGTGAGACCGAACCGCGCCAGGGTGACGGGGTCGCGCGGCAGCGCGGTCAGCGGCAGGGACATGAAGTCCTGGACGAGGCTGTCCCATTTGCCGAGGAACGGAGCCACGAGCCGGCGGTACGCACCCGCGTCGCGCGGCCCGAACGACGCGGCCGTCTCGGCGACGGAGCGCGACAGCACGGCCGCCGTCCCGTCGTCGAAGGGATGCGCCATCGGCAGCTCGGGGTGGAGCCAGTCGAGGCCGTACCGGGCGAGCGGCATCGTCTTGAAGACCGGCGATCCCACGCCCAGCGGATGGACGGCGGAACAGGGGTCGTGGCGGAATCCGGGGAGCGTCAGCGCTTCCGTCCTGGCGCCGCCCCCCACGGTGTCCTTGGCCTCGAACACGGCCACGGAGAATCCACGCCTGGCCAGCTCGACCGCGGCGGTCAGCCCATTGGGTCCCGCCCCCACGACGACGGCATCGAGCATCGAGGTCACCTTCGGACTCCTTCGTCAGCCGATGGCAAGGAGCCCCAGGATATTCCCGAGCACTGACAGCCCGAACCCCGGTACTGTCCGCGACGATGAACACGACGATCGAAGCGATGGCGACGCGCCTGATGGCCGTACGCGGCGTACGCGCCGTGGCCCTCGGCGGCAGCCGCGCCCGGGGCACGCACCGCCCGGATTCCGACTGGGACCTGGGCGTCTACTACCGCGGCGAGCCGGACGTCGGGGCGCTGGCGGCACTGGCCGCCGAGATGACCGGCTCCCCGGTGGAGGTCGCGGGCCCCGGCGGCTGGGGTCCGTGGGTGAACGGTGGCGCCTGGCTCTCCGTCGACGGGGTCGCGGTGGACTGGATCCTGCGGGATCTGGACCGGGTGGAACGCGTCTGGGCGGAGTGCCGGGAAGGCCGGTTCGAGATCGGCACGCAGCCGGGCCATCCGCTCGGCTTCTGGTCCCCCGCGTACGCGGGGGAGGTCGCGCTCTGCCGCGTACTGGCGGACACGGAGGGCGAGTTGACGGCGCTGCGGGCGGCGGCGCGCGGCTATCCGGAGCCGCTGCGAACCGCGCTTGCCGAGGCGGTCTGGGAGGCGGACTTCTCGGTGGCGGCGGCCCGCAAGGCGACGGGCGGTACCGGGGCGGCCGGGGCCGGTGCTGTTGCTGGGGGCGTGGCGGGGAACAGAACCGGAAGCGGGAGCGGGGGCGGGGGCGGCGGTGCAGTTAGAGGCGGGGGCGACGCGCTGTATGTGTCGCTCTGTCTGTCCCGGGCCTTCGGGATCCTCGTACAGGCTCTCCTCGCCCACCACCGGGTCTGGTGCCTCAACGAGAAGGGCGCGCTCGCGACGGCCGCCGCCCTGCCGCACACGCCGCCGGACTTCGCGCACCGGGTCGCGGCGGCGCTCCAGGGGCTGGACGCGCCGGCGATGGAGGCCGCGGACGCGCTGGTGCGGGACGTACGCGCGGTGCTGGACGGCCGCGCCTGACGGGCGTACGGACGTGACGACGCTCAGCCTCCGGCGAGCAGCCGCTCCCGTACCCGCTGGGCCGTCGCCGTGTCCCTGGCCGCCGTGAAGGGAAGCGCGTTGTCGCCCGTGATACGGAACCGCTCGCCCGTGAGCGTCATCTGGGTGCCGCCCGCCTCCTCCACCAGCAGGAGACCCGCCGCGTGGTCCCAGGCCAGCTCCCAGTTGAAGGCCACGGCGTCGAGCGCGCCGCGCGCCACACCCAGGTATTCGAGCCCCGCCGAGCCGCACGGGCGGGTTTCGACGCCCTCGGTGCGCAGCCCCAGGAGCGCGTGCTTCTGCTCGTCCGTGGTGTAGTCGGGATGGGACATCGCGACATGGAGCACCGCGCCGGGCGCGGGCGCTCCCGCGTGCAGGGGGACGCCGTCGAGGGTGGCGCCCCGGCCGCGTACGGCGATCGCCATCTCGTCCAGCGCCGCCGCGTACGTCCAGGACGCCAGCACCTCGCCACCCTGCGCGAGGGCGACGAGCGTGCAGAAGCCCCGCTCGCCGCGGACGAACGGGCGGGTGCCGTCGACCGGGTCGACGATCCATACGGGCGCGTCGCCGCGCAGCGCCTCGTACACCGACGGGTCCGCGTGCACCGCCTCCTCACCGACCACGACGGAGCCCGGGAGCAGCGCGGTGAGGGCGGCGGTGAGATGTTCCTCCGCGCCCCGGTCCGCGACCGTCACCAGATCGTGCGGGCCGTGCTTCTCGACGATCTCGTGCGCGGCGAGCTGACGGAAACGCGGCATGATCTCCGCGGCGGCGGCTGCCCGCAGTGCCTCCTCGACGGCGGACACGCGGGGTCCGCGGGCCGCCCCCGGCAGGGGAACCGTTCCGTACACCGAGTCATCGATCATTCCCCCAGCCAACCACGCCCGGGGGGCCGGGCGCGTGCCAGGTCATATGACGGGACGGCGGACGGTCGGGGCCGATGGTCGGGCGCCGATGATCGGGAGACGATGGGGGGCGGGGCCGACGACGGTCGGGGGGCGACGCTCAGCGGCCCACGGCGTACCCCTGCATGCCACGGGGGTTGGCCGCGGCCGAGAGGATGCCGGTCTCCGGGTCCCTGGCGACCGCGCAGAGCCGCCCCTCCGACCAGGGATCGCCGACGGTGACCTCGTGGCCCCGGCGGCGCAGTTCCCCGATGACCTCCGGGTCCATCCGGGACTCCACGGTCACGCTGCCGGGGCGCATACCGCGCGGGAAGAAGGAACCGGGGAAGCTGTCGTTGTGCCAGTTGGGCGCGTCGACGGCGCCCTGGAGATCGAGTCCGCCCCGCACGGGCGGGCGCAGGGCGAGAGCCAGGAAGAAGTGGAGCTGCCACTGGTCCTGCTGGTCACCGCCCGGCGTGCCGAAGGCCAGGACCGGTACGCCGTCGCGCAGCGCGAGGGACGGGGTGAGGGTGGTACGCGGCCTGCGGCCCGGGGTCAGGGAGTTCGGCAGACCGGGGTCGAGCCAGGCCATCTGGAGCCGCGTACCGAGCGGGAAGCCCAGCTCCGGCACGACCGGATTGGACTGGAGCCAGCCGCCGCTGGGGGTGGCGGCGATCATGTTGCCCCACCGGTCGACGATGTCGAGGTGGCAGGTGTCGCCCCGGGTGGCGCCGTCCTTGGCCACGGTCGGCTCCCCGGCGCCGGGGATCCCGAGCGCGTCGAAGCCGGGCTCGCCCGAAGCGACGGCGGTGGCGTGGCCGCTGAGCGCGGGTGCGCGTCCCTCCGGGCTGCCGGGGCGCAGCTCGTACGAGGCGCGCTCGCCGATGAGGGCGCGGCGCGCGGTGTTGTACGGCTCCGACAGCAGCGCGGCGAGCGGGGCCCCCTCGGCGGCGTCGCCGTACCAGGCCTCCCGGTCCGCCATGGCGAGCTTGCAGCCCTCGATGAGGAGATGGACATACTCCGCTGAGCCGTACCGGGGCAGTTCGGCCGCGTGGGAGGGCAGCAGGGCGAGCTGCTGGAGAAAGGCGGGGCCCTGGCTCCAGCCGCCCGCCTTGCACAGGGTCCAGCCGTTCCAGTCGTAGGTGGCCGGCGCCTCGTACGTCGCGGACCAGCCCGCCAGATCGGCGGCGGTGAGGGTGCCGGTGTGGCGCTCGCCGCTGGTGTCCATGGTGGGACGGGCGGAGTGCGCGACCAGGGCCTCGGCGATGAAGCCCGTACGCCAGACCGCTCTGGCGGCCTCGATCTGGGCCACCCGGTCCGCGCCGCCGGCCTCCTCGGCCTCCGCGATCAGCCGGCGCCAGGTCGCGGCGAGCACGGGGTTGCGGAACAGCTCGCCGGGCGCGGGTGCCTTCCCGCCGGGAAGGTAGACGTCCATGGACGAGGTCCACTCCGTCTCGAAGAGTTCACGGACGGTCTCGACGGTCTCGCCGACCCGTTCGACGGGGGCGTGGCCGTCCTCCGCGTAGCCGATGGCGTAGCGCAGCACCTGGGCGAGGGACTTGGTGCCGTGGTCGCGCAGCAGGAGCATCCAGGCGTCGAACGCGCCCGGTACGGCGGCGGCCAGCGGTCCGGTGCCGGGGACGAGTTCGAGGCCGAGCGAGCGGTAGTGGCCGATGGTCGCGCCCGCGGGTGCCGGGCCCTGGCCGCAGAGGACCTGTATGTCACCACCGGCGGGCGCGAGGATGATCGGCACCTCGCCGCCGGGCCCGTTGAGATGGGGTTCGACGACATGCAGGACGAAGCCGGCGGCTACGGCGGCGTCGTAGGCGTTGCCGCCGTCCTCCAGGACAGCCATCGCGGACTGCGAGGCGAGCCAGTGGGTGGAGGAGACCATGCCGAAGGTTCCTTGGAGCGTCGGTCGGGTGGTGAACTGCATGTCTCACCTCGGTGTTCGCGTGCGTCGGCCGGTCCCGCCAGTACGACCCCGCCAGCACTCCGGATCCGCTCCGGGGAGAATCTGTCCGGAGAGTCTGTCCGCTCCGGGGAGAGTCTGTCCGCTCTGGGGAGAGTCTGGGAGTTCCAGCCCTGCTCTGGTTGACCTGATCGGGGACAGGCTATCGATCGGATGCGCCCTCGCTTCGGTGCCCGCCCTGCCGGCCCGCGGCGGCAGGGCTTGCCACGTGTCCCCGTGGCAACGGGGATGTCCTCCCCCTACGGAGTCGTACGACCCGATGCGTGACGCCGGATGCTCAGCGGCGCAGACCGAGGGCGTCCCTGCCCGCGTACCGGGCCTGGGCGCCCAGTTCCTCCTCGATGCGGATGAGTTGGTTGTACTTGGCGGTCCGGTCGGAGCGTGACATCGACCCGGTCTTGATCTGCCCGCAGCCGGTGGCCACGGCGAGGTCGGCGATCGTGGTGTCCTCGGTCTCCCCGGAGCGGTGCGACATCACCACCGTGTAGCCCGCCCGGTGGGCGGTGCCGACGGTGGCCAGGGTCTCGGTGAGGGTGCCGATCTGGTTGACCTTCACGAGGACGGAGTTGGCCACGCCGTTGCCGATGCCCTCGCGCAGCAACGTCTCGTTCGTGCAGAACACGTCGTCGCCGGTCAGCTGACACCGGTCCCCGAGCCGTGCCATGAGCAGCCGCCAGCCGTCGAGATCGTCCTCGGCCATCGGGTCCTCGATCGAGGCCACCGGGTAGCGATCAACGAGTCCCGCGAGGTAGTCGACGTGCTCCTCGGGCGTGCGGCGACGGCCCTCGCCCGCGTAGTCGTAGACCCCGTCCCGGAAGAACTCCGACGTGGCGGGGTCCATGACGACGGTGATGTCCTCGCCGGGCTTGTAGCCGGTGCGCTCGACGGCCCGTACGACGAATTCCAGTGCCTCGTCGGCCGTGCGCAGGTCGGGCGCGAAGCCTCCTTCGTCACCGACACCGGTGCTGTGACCGCCGGCGATGAGGTCCCGGCGCAGGGTGTGAAAGACCTCTGAGCCCATGCGTACGGCTTCGGCGAAGGTGGCCGCGCCGATCGGGGCGATCATGAACTCCTGGAAGTCCAGCGGGTTGTCCGCGTGCGCGCCGCCGTTGATGATGTTCATCATCGGTACGGGCAGCAGCCGCGCGTCGACCCCGCCGACGTACCGGTACAGCGGCAGCCGGTGCGAGGCCGCGGCGGCCTTGGCCACGGCGAGCGAGACGCCGAGGGCGGCGTTCGCGCCGAGCCGGGCCTTGTTGGGGGTGCCGTCCAGCTCGATCAGCGCCGCGTCGACGGCGGCCTGGTTCTCGGCGTCGAGACCCGTCACGGTGTCCGCGATGCTCTCGTTGACGGCGTCGACGGCACGGCGGACTCCCTTGCCGTGGAACCGGTCGGGGTCCTCATCGCGCAGCTCCACCGCCTCCCGCGCGCCGGTCGACGCCCCGGACGGTACGGCGGCACGGCCGATCGAGCCGTCCGACAGTTCGACGTCCACCTCGACGGTGGGGTTGCCCCGGCTGTCGATGATCTCGCGGCCGAGGACCCGGGTGATGGCGGTCATGGTGCAGCTCCTCACGTTCCATCGCGCAGTAAGTTCCCTCTTGAAACAAAGTGAGTTCCGAAAGGGAACCTACTATGGGGGGATGAGAATGCACAACGCCGACGCGGCCTGCGGTATCGCCCAGGCCGCCGTGATCGTGGGTGACTGGTGGAACGTCCTGGTCCTGCGCGAGATCGCCCGCGGCCACGTCCGCTTCGACGCCCTCGCCGCCGAACTGGGCCTGTCCCGCAAGGTCCTCACCGAGCGGCTGGGACGGCTCGTCGCCGCCGGCGTGCTGCACCGCGGCCTCTACCAGCGCCGCCCGGTGCGTTACGAGTACCTGCTCACGGAGGCGGGCGCCGGCCTGCTCCCGCTGCTGGTGGCCATGCAGGACTGGGGCGACCGCTGGGTACTGGGCGACGGCAGCGTCACCGCCACCGCGACGGAGGACGGCGCGGAGCACGCCCGTATGCACTCACTGACGGGCACCAGGCTGCCCGTGGATCTGGAGCTGCCCGGCACTGACGGGATCTCGCGCGACGCCGTCGCCCCGGACGCCGCCGCCACCGTCCTGTTCACCTACCCCGCCACCGGAATCCAGTGGGAGGAGCCGCTTCCCGGCGCGGCCGGCTGCACTCTGGAGAACCGGCTGTTCCGCGACTCCTGGCCCGCCTTCCGCGACGTGGGCGCCGCCGTCCATGGCGTCAGCACCCAACTGCCCCACGAACAGGCGGCTTTCGCCCGAGCCGAGTCGGTGCCGTACCCCCTTCTGTCGGACACCCATCTGCGCCTGGCCGCCGCCCTGCGCCTGCCCACCTTCCGCGGCGCCGGCCAGGTACGGCTCAAACGCAGCGTCCTCGTCGTCGATCCGCGGCGGACCGTACGGCACGTGCTCTTCCCCGTCGGCGACATTCCTCACGCGGTGGAAGAGGCCCGGCGGCTCGCGACAGCACTCGCCGCCGGTCACGGCTGAGCACCGCGTCCGGGGCTTCCTCCGCTCCCTCGCGACCGTCGGCGCGTGCACGCGCGACCGACGGCGCGCGTACCCCGGACGGCGTGGAATGAACGACCTCGGCACGAGCGTTGCGCTGAGCGGAACAGGCCCCGGTTCATGGACGGGCCGGCCGGATCTGGAGGCATGACGGTGCACGGTGAGTACAAGGTCCCCGGCGGCAAGCTCGTCGTGGTCGATCTCGACACGGAGGACGGACTGCTGCGCCATGTCCGGGTCGCCGGGGACTTCTTCCTGGAGCCCGACGACGCGATCGAGTCGATCGACCACGCGCTGAAGGGCGCCCCCGCCGACACCGACGCCGCCGGTCTCGCCGCCCGTATCGAGGCGGCGCTGCCGCCGGGCACCGTGATGTACGGGCTCAGCCCCGAGGGCGTCGCCATCGCCGTACGCCGCGCGCTGGCGCACGCCACGGACTGGACGGACTACGACTGGCAGCTGATCCACTCGGCCCCGGAGTCCCCCGCCCTCCATATGGCGCTCGACGAGGTCATCACCACCGAGGTCGCCGCCGGGCTGCGCCCGCCCACCCTGCGGGTCTGGGAGTGGGCGGCGCCCGCCGTGGTGATCGGCAGCTTCCAGTCACTGCGCAACGAGGTCGACCCCGAGGGCGCGGAACGTCATGGCATCACCGTGGTCCGCCGGATCTCCGGTGGCGGCGCGATGTTCATCGAACCGGGAAACACCATCACGTACTCCCTCTCCGTCCCCGACTCCCTCGTCAAGGGCCTCACCTTCGCCGACAGTTACGCCTATCTGGACGACTGGGTGCTCGGCGCGCTCGGCGACATGGGCATCACCGCCTGGTACCAGCCCCTCAACGACATCGCCACCGACGCCGGCAAGATCGCGGGCGCCGCCCAGAAGCGGATCGTGAGCGGTACGGGCGCTGTGCTGCACCACGTGACCATGGCGTACGACATCGACGCCGACAAGATGCTCGATGTGCTCCGCGTCGGCCGGGAGAAGCTCTCCGACAAGGGCACCCGGAGCGCGAAGAAGCGCGTCGACCCCCTGCGCCGCCAGACCGGACTGTCGCGCGAGGCCGTCATCGAGCGGATGATCGGCTCCTTCCGCGGCCGGTACGGACTGACCACGGGCAAGGTCACCGACGAGGAGATGGCGCGAGCCAGGAAGCTGGCCGCGACGAAGTTCTCCACCCCGGAATGGACGGCCCGCGTGCCGTAGTGCCGTAGGAGGCACCGCCCCGCCTACCGCGGTGTCTGCCGACCCGGCCCGTCCACGCACGTCGATGCGCCAGGAACCCGCACGCGCTGGAAACCGGACGGCAACGGCTGCGGCTGCGTCTCGTATCCGGCGAGGCAGAGCCTCAGAGCGCACTGGTCCTCGGCTTCCACGAACACCCGCCGACCCCAGTAGGAGCTGAGGCGATGGGCGACTTCGACCAGCCGGCGGCGGTCTTCCGGCGTATACGCCGGGAAACGCGCCCAGCCCTGGTCGGAGATCTTGTTGCCCAGCTCGCTGAACAGCACAGCCCGGAAGCGCTGCTCTTCCTCGTCGGTCAGCGGTGTGGTGAGGCCTTCCTCACGCCGCGGCCGGACGTTGTAGAGGTCTCGTATCACCGTGTCGCTCGCAGTCTGCAGTCTGCTCAGGGCCTGTTCGCGAGAGACTACCGGCCCATGAGGGTCGCCCGGATGTTCACGCACTTCGAAAGTCCGAAGGCGGGCCGGCGCGGTGAGCGCGGCGCGTAGACTCCCTCGGTCATGAAGGTGCTGATCTCAGTTGACATGGAGGGCATCTCGGGGGTCGTGCATCCCGCCGAGACGAATCCGGACCGCTACGACTACGAGCGTGGCCGGGTATTGATGACGGCCGAGGCGAACGCCGCGATCGCCGGCGTCCTGGAGGCCGAACCCACCGCAGTGGTTCTCGTCGCCGACTCGCACGGGCCCTACCGCAACCTGCTGCCGGAGGAGCTCGACCGGCGGGCGCGTCTGGTACGGGGCAAGCCGCGCCCGCTGGGCATGCTCGGCGGGCTGGACGAACACACCGACGCCGCCGTGTTCGTCGGCTACCACGCCCGTGCCGGCAGCGGGCCCGCCGTGCTGGCGCACACCATGAGCGACGGCATCCTCGACGTGCGCGTGGCCGGGCGTTCCATGGGCGAGGTCGGTCTCAACGCGGCCATGGCGGGGCACTTGGGCGTGCCGGTCGTACTGCTCAGTGGTGACGACGCCGCCTGCGCCGAACTGCTCGATCTGGTCCCCTCCGCCGGCACCGTCGCGGTCAAACATGCCCTCGGTCAGGCCGCCGCTGTCGCTCTGCACCCCGAGGAAGCCCGGGAGCGCCTGCGCCGGGCGGCCGCCGAAGCCATGACGCGACGTGAACTGGTTCCGCCGCTGGCCCTTGACGGGCCGCTGGATGTCGAGGTCGACCTGAGCGGCCCGTACATGGTTGATCTGGCGACACTCGTGCCGGGTGTCTCACGCGCCGAGGGCGGCCGCACGATCGCCTTCACCGCCGCCGACTACGCCGAGGCGTACAGGCTGGTCCTGCTGCTCGTACAACTCTCCAGCGTCAAACCCGGCTAGGGCCTGTTTCAGAAGTCCCGGGGCATACCGCAGCGAATGGTGCCGCCGGCGGCGCGGACGTCGGCGATGGCGCCCTTGACCCGCTCGACGAGCGCGTCGGCATCGGACGCGAGGGAGAGGATCCAGTTCTGGAAGTCCATCGCCAGCAGGGCGGTCCGCTCGGGGGCGGTCGTGGGCAGGGCGGGGGAGCTCATGCGGGGTTCTCCTTGGTGGGGTTCTCGGTGGCGCCCTGGGTGTTGGGGGTGTCGGTGTGCCGACTCGTCCCGCGGCCCATCAGCCGGCGGTCGAGGACGGTCAGCGACAGGGCCGCGAGGCCCGCCACGACCAGCACGAGGCCGAGGGTGTGCAGGCCGTGGTCGCTCGCCCCGTCGTGGAAGACGAGGCTGCCGATCACGGCGGAGGTGATGGTTCCGAGGTATCCGAAGGTCCGGAACAGCCCGGAGGCGGTGCCGATCTGATCGGGCGGCGCCGCGAGATAGAGCGCTGTCTGGTTCCCGACCGTGGTGGTGGCGGACGTGACACCGAAGACCAGGGTCAACAGCACGATCGCGATCGCGGGACTGTCGGAGGTGAGCAGCATGATGCCGACCGAGCCGAGCAGCATGGTCACCGCCGAGACGATCAGCGGTCCGCGCACCAGGTTGCGGCTGGCGAGCGGGCGTGAGAGCAGTGCGGAGACAGCCCCCATCGGCAGCAGCAGGAGTCCCGCCGCCACGGTGGACAACCCGTATGCGGCCTCCATCCACTGGGTCACTCCGTACATCACGGAGTAGACGCCGAGCAGGGTGAGTGCCTGCCGCAGGTAGGTGCGGGAGAGGGCGCCGTTGGCGGCGAGCCCGCGGAAGTCGAAGAACGGCGCGGTCTTCCGCGGCTTTCACGCGACCGGTGGGCCGCCGGCCGCCGTCACCGCGCTGCCTATGCGGGCCAGTACCAGGCACACCGCCCCGAACGTGACGACACTGGAGACATGGCAGACCGTGGCGCTTCCTCCGCCGGCAACGAGCTGGGCGACTTCCTGCGCGCCCGCCGCGCGGACTCCGACCCGCATCAGGCGGGTTTCCCGGACGACGGCCGGCTGCGGCGCGTTCCGGGTCTCCGCAGGGAGGAGCTGGCCCAGCTCGCGCACGTGAGCGTCGACTACATCGTCCGCCTGGAGCAGGGGCGCACCCGCCGGGTCTCCCGTCCCGTCCTGGACGCCCTGGCCGACGCCCTCCACCTCGCTCCGGACGAGCGCGCCTACCTCTTCACACTGGCCGATGTCGCCCCTGCCGCTCCGGAGCGGCGCTCCGGCCGCTGCGACGTCGCACCCCGACTGAGGCAGTTGCTGGAGACCATGCATGACGTTCCCGCCATGGTGCTCCACCGCGGCATAGACGTACTGGCCTGGAACCGGGCGGCCGCGGCGCTCCTGACCGACTTCGGCGCGCTGCCGCCGACCGAGCGCAACCTGATCCGGCTGACCTTCCTCGACGCCCCCTTCCGCGCTCTGTACGCGGACTGGCCCCTTGCCGCCCGCGAGTGCGTCGCCGTCCTGAGGATGGAAGCCGGCCGTACCCCGCACGACCCGGCGCTGGCCGCCCTGGTCGGCGAACTCAGTGTCCGGGACCCGGATTTCCGCACCTGGTGGGCCGGCCACCAGGTGCGGGGGCCGCGACAGCTCACCAAGACCTATGCGCATCCGGTCGTCGGCAGAATCACCCTCGACGTCCAGCAGTTCACCGTCGACACCCACCCCGACCAGTTCCTCATCGCCTACACCGCGCCACCCGACTCGCCCTCCCGCGAGGCTCTGGACTTTCTCCTGCGGTGGGCGGCCGGGCGCGTCGGCGGGCGCGACGGCCTCCCGGCCCGGAAGCGGTGAGCCACCGGCGCCGGTGCAGGTGCCGTGCCAGGCGTCGCGGGGCCTCGAAGACAGGCCCTAGCTGAGCCAGTCGTGGTTGCGTGCGTATCGTGCGGCTTCGTGGCGGGTACGGGTTTGGGTTTTTCGCATCGCGTGGGAGAGGTAGTTGCGTACCGTGCCCTCCGCCAGGTGGAGTTGGGTGGCGATGTCGGCGGCCGAGTATCCCTCGCTGGTGGCCCGTAGGACATCGATCTCACGGTCGGTGAGGGGACAGTCGTCGACGACGGCGAGGGCGGAGACGTCGGGGTCGATCCATCGTTTGCCTTCGTGCAGGGTTTTGATGACCGCCGTGATGTGGGCGGGTTCGGCGGATTTGCTGACGAAGCCCTGGACTCCGAGTTTGAGGGCCTTGCGGAGTACTCCCGGACGGGCGTGGCGGGTCAGCATGAGGATGATCTGGTGCGGCAGAGCCCGACGGATCGCCGTGATGGCGCCGAGTCCGTCCAGATGGGGCATTTCGAGGTCGATGACGAGGACATCGGGTTGATGTCGCAGTGTGGCCTGTACGGCCGTTTCGCCGTCGGCCGCTTCGGCGAGCACGGTGATCTCGCCTTCGAGGGGGAGCAACGACGCCAGTGCTTTGCGGAGGAGGGCCTCGTCGTCGGCCAGCACGACGGTGGTCATCGGCGGTCCTTCCGCGTTTTCGGGAGGGTGTCAGAACGCGGGTGCGGGAGTGTCGCGGCTGTCAGGAACCGGCCCTGTTTCTGTTCCACGGTGAGTTCGCCTCCGCCGTCGGCCACTCGTTCCTTAAGGGTGGCGAGTCCTCTGAGCTGGGGAAGCGGGGCCTCCTGCGCGCCGTCGTTGACGATGGTGATGCCCGTTTGCGAGAGAGTGATCCGTACCTGTTCGGCCTGTGCGTGTCGCAGGATGTTGGTCGTCGTCTCGCGGAGGACCTGGCCGAGGAGCTCGCCCGCGCGGGCGTCGACCTCGGCCTCACGGTCGACGCGTACGCGGATGCCCGCGGCTTCGAAGAGGTTCTTCGCGTTCTCCAGCTCCGCGGAGAGGTTGAGCCGTCGCTGTGCGTAGGCGAGCTCCTTGGTCTGGGTGATGGTGTCGGCGACCAGGGCGTGGATCTCGCGCAGTTCTTCCTCCGCTCGCCGAGTGTCGCTGTGTACCAGTTTCTGGGCCAGGGCCGCCTTCAGCTTCACCACATGGAGGGTGTGGCCCTGGATGTCGTGCAGATCGCTGGCGAACCGCATCCGCTCACGGATGACGGCCAGTTCCGCCTCGCGGTCCCGTGACTCCTCCAGTTCCGCGACGAGGTCGTAGAAGCGCTTGTTGGGGAACATGAGTCCGGTCAGCACCGCTGTGATGCCCGCGGGGATGATGACGTATCCGATCAGAACGCTGGGGACGCTTTCCTGTGTCACCAGCACTCGTGCCGCTCCGGCCGTGGCGACGAAGACGATCAGTGCCAGGGCTGCCACGCTCCGGTGGCGCGGCAGCCGGGATATGGCGAGGGGGCCCACGACGCCGATGCCGTAGAACGCCGACCCGGTGCCGGCCACCAGTGCTCCGAAGAGCCACACCGCAGCGGTGACGACCAGGCAGGGAAGTGCGACGCGGGAGACGTCGCCCGCTGCCCACCGTACGAAGGCGATGAGGGCCGCCACCACACCCAGGCCCAGGACGGCGACGTCCCACCAGGTCCGGGAATCGATCGCCACTACCACCACCCCGCCGAGGGCGATCGGCGGGAGCAGCAAGGTGAGGTTCAGTCTGCGCAGCCGACCCTGCGTCGGTTCGGCGTCCTCGGACACTGGGTGTGCCGCTGCCCGGTACGGCCTCGCCCCTCCGCGCCGGGCGGCCGAGCCGTCCGGCCGGGCAGCGGGGCGGCCCGAGCGCTCACCGTGGTGATGGCCGCGGCCGTCCGCATCAGCCAGATGCGCGCTGGTGTCCATGTGCGGCTCTCCGGGGTCGAACAGCAGAGTCTGCCCCCAGTATTCTTCCGGCGCCGTGCCACCGCCAGTGACACCGCGTCATGTCTTCACGCGAAGAACGTCATGGTGAGGTCATGACATGGCCGCACTGCCCGGCGAGCGCGGCGGCTGCTGAGATCGACACCATGTCCTCGACACCAGTCATCGACGTCGAACGTCTGAATGTCACATACGGCGACTTCCACGCCGTGAAGCACCTGTCTTTTCAGGTCGAGCAGGGGGAGTTCTACGCCCTGCTCGGCACGAACGGGGCAGGAAAAACCTCGACCCTGGAGGTTGTCGGAGGTCACCGTGCGCCTACTTCGGGCACCGTGCGGGTCTTCGGGCGGAGCCCGCGCGACCGGCGCGCCGTGCGGCCCAGGATGGGCATCATGCTGCAGGAGAGCGGGTTCTCCGCGGATCTGACAGTGCAGGAATCGGTCCGCCTGATCGGGAAACTCACCCAGCGTGCGGACCGGGTCGAACGCGTTCTCGGCATCGTCGGCCTCACGCACAAGGCCCGCACCAAGGTGTCCCAGCTCTCCGGCGGCGAGAAACGACGCCTGGACTTCGCCACCGCTGTGTACGGAGGGCCGGAGCTGATCTTCCTGGACGAGCCCACCACCGGCTTGGACATCCAGTCCCGGGACGACTTGTGGGACACCGTGGACAAGCTGCGCGAAGACGGCTCCACCATCGTGCTCACCACGCACTACCTGGAAGAGGCGCAGCAGCGCGCCGACCGTATCGGGATCATGCACAAGGGCACCTTCAGCCGGGAGGGGACCGTCTCCGAACTGACGCGGACCCTGCCGGCCGCCGTCCGCTTCTCCCTTCCATCCTTCCCGGCCGCAGCACCGGAACTACCGCTGCGGGCCACGCGCGAGAGTGACGGGACGTTCCTCATTGAGACCTTCAGCCTGCAGAAGGACCTGTCCACCTTGCTCCGCTGGGCGGAGAGCCACGCGGTGCAGCTGGGAGAACTCCAGGCCGGACCGACCCGGCTCGACGACGTCTTCCGCTCCATCGGCAGCGACTAGGGCCTGTCCGGCCCCCGCAGCCCACTCCAGGAACTTTCCCAGACAAGGACCTCCGCCATGCTCTCGATCGCTCTCAGCGAGCTGATCCAAATCTTCCGGAACCGGCTGGTTCTGGTCAGCAGTTTCATCATGCCCGTGGCAGTCAGCGCATTCTTCATCCGCCAGCACGAGACCTTCGCGGCTTTGGGCAGCCTCGGATACATCGCGGCGGTCGTGGTGTTCACCGTGGGGGCGTTCGGGCTCTACGCCACCACGGTGACCACTCTGGCCGCCCGCCGGCAGACCCTCTTCCTCAAGCGGCTGCGCTCCACCGCGGCCGACGACACCAGCATTCTCTCCGGACTGCTGCTCCCGGTCACCGTCATCACGCTGATCCAAGTGGTCGCGATCCTGGCTGTGCTGGGCACGGTCACCGGCGAACCGGCCAGCATCGTCCTCCTGGCGGCGGCGGTCCTCGCGACGATGATCATGATGCTCGGGCTGGGTCTGGCCACGGCGGGACTGACCAACTCCCCCGAACACGCCCAGGTGACCACGCTGCCCATCAGCATCGGCACCGTCGCCGTGGCCAGCTGGGTGGGGATCTCCGGTACCGAGGATCTCACCCTGCTCAAACGGCTGCTTCCCGGCGGCTCAGCCACCGAACTCGTCGTCAACGCCTGGAACGGCGGCGTTGCCGTCACGGACTCCCTGATCCTGCTGGTCCCCACGCTGAGCTGGGTCGTCGTCGCCGTCGCGCTGGCCTCCCGGCTCTTCCGCTGGGAACCGCGCCGGTGACAATCGGCGGCGCCGCCGACGGTGGTGTGGGCACTGCTGCTCAATCCGCTGAGCTGGCCCGAATGGTCACGTATCGACGCGCTGGAAACCGGTCAGTCGCACGGCCTCTCACCCGATGGACGAGACGGCGTCGGAGCGACCCGCGCCTTCCGTACGGGGAAGGTCGTCACCAAGGAGCGGATCACCGCCCTCGAACCCGGACGCCGGTTCGGGTACGAGGGTGTGGAAAACCCTCAAATGGCCGACTATCACGCCACTGTCGAACTGCATGAGCTGCGCGGCGGCGGAACAAGAATTCGCTGGCACGGCACGTACCTTGCTCGCCCCGGGATGCGCTGGGTCTTCCAGTGGCACCTCCGGCGCTTCATGCGGGCCATGGCGACCGGACTCGCCGAGCACGCCGCCGGCGGCCGGCTTACTCATGCACGAAATTGCGAAGCACCCAGAAGGCGGCGCCGGTTCCGACGCCGTAGGCGAGGTGCCCGGTCAGATCTTCGGCCAGGGTCTTGCGGTCGTACTCCCAGATCGGCTTGTAGAGCCCTGCTTCGGACAGGAGCGCGTAGCCGCTGATCCATACCACTGCGCCGAACGGCGCGCCGTAGTCGGCGCGGGAAGTGCGCAACGACCCGACCAGTACGCCGTACATCGCCCCCCAGGCGGATCCGTACGACCAGTGCATGAGCGTACTGACCAGCCAGGCGCTGCTGTCCGGCAGCTCACGGCGCGTGAAGCCCTCGATCACGCGCTTGCCGACCTGTCCGGGGGAGGGTGCGTCCTGCCAGCCGCGCACCGGCGCGAACTCCCATTTCCACACGTTGTGCTCACCGCCGGTACGACGCTGCCGAAGAAAGCGGACGGTGTCCATGCAGCCGGTACCGACCGCGCCCGCCACGAGGCCTGTCGCGATCGCGCCGAGCGGGCTCATCCTCTTTGCGTCGCGCATCCTGGGTCGCTCCTGTTCGTCGAGGCACAGGGGTCGGCCGACACCGCGGACCGCAGGTGCACTGGTATCAGCATATTCAGCATATTTGCATTGACATGCTTACATACGCCGACCGACAGCGCTGTCCGAGATGTCCGCATACGGGCCCAGCGATCACGTACTCCCGGCGGGGCGGGCCCGGCCAGCCGAGCGTGGCAGTGTCAGCGCCACGTACAGCGCCAGTGACGCCACAAGTCCCACCGCCCAGCCGTAGTCCGCGAGCGGCTTGAGGAAGGGGATCAGTCCGTCCTCGGGGAACGGGCCCTTGCCGGGGGCCGAGTGGGAGCCTCCCACGGCCAGTACGCCGCCGACGGCGAAGGCGAGGACCGCCCGTGGGTTCCAGCCGTTGCGGTACCAGTAGCGGCCGCCGGGGCGGTACAGGTCCGCCAGGTCGAGGACGGTGCGGCGGATGATCCAGTAGTCCGCGATCAGGATGCCGGCGACGGTACCGAGCAGACCGCCCACCAGACCGAGCCAGGTGAAGATGTAGAGCTCGGGGGTGGTGGTGAGCTTCCACGGCATGATGACGACCCCGACCACACCCGTGATCAGCGCGCCCGTACGGAAGTTGATCAGCTTCGGCGCGAGATTGGCGAGGTCGTAGGCGGGCGAGACGACGTTGGCGGCGATGTTCACGGAGATCGTCGCGATCAGGACGGTCACCAGCGCGAAGAGCAGGCCGAAGACATTGTCGGTCTTCGCGGCGAGTTCGACCGGGTCCCAGACGGCCGCCCCGTACACCGCCTGCGAGCCTGAGGTGACGAAGACCGACAGCAGCGCGAAGAGCGTCATGGTCGTGGGCAGGCCGAGCGACTGGCCCCGGATCTGGGCGCGTTGGCCCGCGCCGAAGCGGGTGAAGTCGGGGATGTTCAGGGACAGCGTCGACCAGAAGGCGATCATCCCCATCAGGGACGGGAAGAAGACCGGCCAGAAGTCCGCGCCCCAGCCCAGCTCGGACGGCTGGTCGAGCAGCGGTCCGAGGCCGCCCGCCTTGACGGTGATCCAGCCCAGCAGCACCAGCGCGCCGACGATCACGAAGGGCGCCGCCCAGTTCTCGAAGCGCCGCAGGGTGTCCATCCCCCGGTAGATGATGGTGAGTTCGAGCGCCCAGAAGAGAACGAAGCAGAGCCAGAGGGTCCACGGCTGGCCGCCGACCTTCGACGCCTCCGCCCAGCCGCCGAAGATCTTGCCGAGCAGGACGAAGATGCCCTGGCCGCCGATCCAGGTCTGGATCCCGAACCACGCGCAGGCGACCGCCGCCCTGATCAGCGCGGGCAGATTCGCACCGCGCAGCCCGAACGAGGCGCGCGCGAGCACCGGGAAGGGGATGCCGTACTTCGGCCCCGCGTGCCCGGTCAGCAGCATCGGGAAGAGCACGATCACATTGGCCAGGGCGATCGTGAAGACCGCCTGCTTCCAGTCCATGCCGAGGGTGACCAGACCGGAGGCGAGCAGCCAGGACGGGATGTTGTGCGCCATCCCGACCCAGAGGGCAGCGAAGTTGTACGTCGTCCAGCTGCGGCGGGCCACCGGAACGGGCAGCAGATCCGCGTTGGCGAAGCGGCTGTCGTCGGGGACCACGCCGGGCGGCAGCTCGACGCGGCCCTGGGCGTCGGTCGGCGCGGCGGTTATCGGTTCTCCGGGGCCGGGGGAGGCGGGCGGTACGGTCGCGGTCATGGCGGTGGGACCCTTCGTTCGAGAGCGGGTGTCGGGGATGTCGAACGAGGCCGTGCGGGCGGTGGTGGAACGGAAGAGCGCGGTCGTGCGGGTCAGTTCCGGAGCGCGGGGATGATCTCGGCGCCGTACGCGTCGATCGTCGCTTCCTTCGCGTCGTGCATGTCGTACACGGCGAACTGGTCGACGCCCAGGTCGCGCAGCGCCCTCAGCTTCTCGATATGTGCCCCGGCCGGCCCCAGCAGGCAGAACCGGTCCACGATCTCGTCGGGGACGAAATCCGTGGACGGGTTCCCGGCCCGGCCGTGGTGGCTGTAGTCGTATCCCTCACGCTGCTTGATGTAGTCGGTCAGCGCGTCCGGTACGAGCCCGGAGTGGTCTCCGTACCGGGTCACCAGATCGGCCACATGATTGCCGACCATCCCGCCGAACCACCGGCACTGCTCGCGCGCGTGCGCGACGTCGTCACTCACATACGCGGGCGCGGCCACACAGATGGTGACGGAGTCCGGGTCGCGTCCGGCGTCGGACGCCGCCGTACGGACCGCCTTGACCATCCACTCGGTGAGGAACGGATCGGCGAGCTGGAGGATGAAGCCGTCCGCCTTCTCCCCCGCCATGGCCAGCGCCTTGGGCCCGTACGCGGCCATCCACACCGGCAGTTTCCCGTCGCGCACCCAGGGCAGGCGCAGCGGCCGGCCGTCGACCACGGCCTCGCGCCCCTCCCCCAGGTCGCGGATGACGTCGATGGCCTCGCCGAGCCGGGCCAGCGTGTTGGGTTTACGGCCCACGACCCGCATGGCGGAGTCGCCGCGCCCGATGCCGCACACGGTGCGGTTGCCGTACATCTCGTTGAGCGTGGCGAACGTGGAGGCGGTCACCTCCCAGGTCCTGGTGCCCGGGTTGGTCACCATCGGGCCGACGGTCAGTGTGGTGGTGTGCTCCAGAATGCGGCTGTAGATGACGAAGGGCTCCTGCCAGAGCACGGCGGAGTCGAAGGTCCAGCCGTACGTGAAGCCGTTGCGTTCCGCGCGCCGCATGAGGCCGACGACCGCCGACGCGGGCGGGTCGGTCTGGAGGACGAGTCCGAAGTCCATGGCCTGGTCACTCCTAGGTCTCAGGTGAGGTACTGGCAGAGGGAGCGGGGGGTGTACTGTCCGCGTCCCGCCCGCCCGGTGAACTGCCGCTTGTCGATGACGAGTTCACCGCGCGAGAGGACCGTCTCCACCTGTCCGGTGATCCGCTTGCCCTCGTAGGCGGAGTAGTCCACGTCCATGTGATGGGTCTCGGCGGAGACGGTCTGCTCGGTGTGCGGGTCGTAGATGACGACATCGGCGTCGGCGCCCGGCGCGATGGTGCCCTTGCGCGGATAGAGACCGAACATCCTGGCCGGGGAGGCGCAGGCGATCTCGATCCAGCGGCGGCGGGTCAACTTCCCCTCGACGACCGCCTGATGGAGCAGATCCATCCGGTTCTCCACCCCCGGCAGCCCGTTGGGGATCTTCGAGAAGTCGCCGCGGCCCATCTCCTTCTGGCCCACGAAGCAGAACGGGCAGTGGTCGGTGGAGACCACCTGGAGATCGTTGGTACGCAGTCCGCGCCAGAGCGCGGCCTGGTGCTCCTTGGGCCGTAGCGGGGTGGAGCAGACGTACTTGGAGCCCTCGAAGTCCGGCTCGGCGAGATTGTCGGTGGACAGGAAGAGGTACTGCGGACAGGTCTCTCCGAAGACGGGCAGTCCCTTGTCCCGGGCGGCGGCGAGTTCGGCGACGGCCTCCTCGGCCGAGACGTGAACGACATACAGAGGCGCCTCGGCGACCCGCGCGAGCTGGATCGCCCGGTGGGTGGCCTCGGCCTCCAGCAGGACCTTCCGTACCTCGCCGTGGTAGCGCGGGTCGGTGTGTCCGGCGGCCAGGGCCTGTTCGACGAGGACGTCGATCGCGATGCCGTTCTCGGCGTGCATCATGATCAGCCCGCCGTTGTGCGCGGCGCGCTGCATGGCCCGCAGGATCTGGCCGTCGTCGCTGTAGAAGACGCCGGGATAGGCCATGAAGAGCTTGAAGGAGGTGATGCCCTCCTGGACGAGGAGGTCCATCTCCTTCAGGGAGCTCTCGTTGACGTCGGCCATGATCATGTGGAACGCGTAGTCGATGGCGCAGTTGCCGTCGGCCTTGGCGTACCAGGCGTCGAGTCCGGCACGCAGCGCCTGTCCCGGGGCCTGGATGGCGAAGTCCACGATGGTGGTGGTACCGCCCCAGGCCGCCGCTCGGGTACCGGTCCCGAAGGTGTCGGCGGCGAAGGTGCCGCCGAACGGCATCTCCATGTGCGTATGGGCGTCGACCCCGCCCGGGATGACGTACTTGCCGGTGGCGTCGATCGTCCGGCCGGTCCAGCCCTCGGCCACGTCGGACTCGTGCGCGGCGAGGGCGACGATCCTGCCGTCCTCGATCAGGACATCGGCGTGGATCTCGTCGGCGGCGGTGATGACGAGTCCGCCGCGGATCAGGGTGCGGGTACTGCTCATGCTGGTGGCGCTCCCTTTCGTACGGTCGGCTTGCTACGGTCCGGGAAGGCGGGCGGCCGCGGACCCGGCCACGGGACCCGTGGAAGGCCGCGGCTACGGGTCCCGGAGAGCCCGACAACACGGCCGGCGAGCGTGCGTACCGGCCGTCGCCGGGCGGGCGGGACTTCGAAGACAGGCCCTACGCCCCGAGCAGGGCCTGTTCGAGGATCGCGGCGCCCTCTTCCGCCTCGGCGACGGTCAGCGAGAGCGGCGGGGCGATCCGCAGCACGCTGGTGTTGTGGCCACCGCCCTTGCCGACCAGCAGACCGCCCTCGCGGGCCGCCTCGAGCACGGCCGACGCCATCTCGGGGGCCGCCTGGCCAGTGCTCGGCTTGATCAGCTCGATGCCGATCATCAGTCCGCGCCCGCGTACCTCGCGTACGGAGTCGACCCCGGCGCCGATGGCCCGCAGCCGCTCGATGAGCAGTCCGCCGACGCGGCGGGCGTTGCCCTGGAGGTCGTGCTCCAGCAGATACGAGAGATTGGCGAGACCGGCGGCCATGGTGACGGGGCTGCCGCCGAAGGTCGAAATCGAGTTGGCGTCAAGGCAGTTCATGATGTCGGCGCGGGCGACGACACCACCGACGGACATGCCGTTGCCGATGCCCTTGGCGAAGGTGAGGATGTCCGGCGGGCCGTTCTCCCCGTGCGCCTGCCAGCCCCAGAAGTGCTCGCCAGTACGGCCCCAGCCGGTCTGCACCTCGTCGCTGATCCACAGAATGCCGTGCCGGTCGAGGACTTGGCGGAACGCGGCGTACAGCCCGTCCGGCGGGGCGGTGAACCCGCCGACGCCCTGCACCGGTTCGGCGATCAGCGCGGCGGGCGTGCGGGTGTGGCCGAGCAGATCCTCCAGATCGGCGACGCACGCCTCGATGAACCGCTCGTCGGTGAGCCCGGCGTACGGACCCCGGTTGCGGACGCCGCCGTGCACGTACAGCGTCTGGAGCGGCGAGAGGCCGGTCGGCGACCAGCCGCGGTTGCCGGTGACGGAGACGGTGGAGAAGGACCGGCCGTGGTAGCTGTTGCGCATCGCCAGGATCTGGTTCGACCCGCGGTACGCGGTCGCCAGCATCAGCGCCGTGTCATTGGCCTCGGTGCCCGAGGTGGTGAAGAAGACCCGGGCGTCCGGGATACCGGAGAGGGCGGCGATCCGTTCGGCGAGTTCGACCATCGGACGGTTGAGATAGAGCGTGGAGGAGTGGATGATGCGCCCGGCCTGCTCGCTCACCGCCTTGGTGACCTCGGGGAGCGCGTGGGCGGTCATCGTGGTGAGGATGCCGCCGAAGAAGTCGAGATAGCGGTTGCCCGCCGCGTCCCAGACATGGCGGCCCTCGCCATGGGTGATCTCGATGGGCTTGTCGTAGTAGAGCGCGAGCCAGTCGGGGAGTACGGCGCGGTGGCGGCCGTACAGATCGTTCGCGAGCGGACGTGTCACGGCTGCACCAGCCCCTCGTAGGCGTCGGGGCGGCGATCCCGGTAGAACGCCCATTGCTGCCGCACCTCGTCGATCAGGCCGAAGTCCAGGTCCCGTACGACCAGTTCGTCCGCCTTGTCACTGGCGGGCTCACCGACGAACTGACCGCGCGGGTCGACGAAGTAGCTCGTTCCGTAGAAGTCGTTGTCGCCGTACTCCTCCTGTCCGACGCGGTTGATCGCGGCGACGAAGTACTCGTTGGCGACGGCGGCGGCCGGCTGCTCCAGCTGCCAGAGGTAGCTGGAGAGACCACGGGAGGTGGCGGAGGGGTTGTAGACCAGCTGCGCGCCGTTCAGCCCGAGCTGGCGCCAGCCCTCGGGGAAGTGGCGGTCGTAGCAGATATAGACACCGACCTTGCCGACGGCCGTGTCGAAGACGGGCCAGCCGGCGTTCCCGGGCTTGAAGTAGTACTTCTCCCAGAACCCCTTGACCTGCGGGATGTGGTGCTTGCGGTACTTGCCGAGGTACGAGCCGTCGGCGTCGATGACCGCCGCCGTGTTGTAGTAGAAACCGGACTGCTCGACTTCGAAGACCGGGACGACGACCACCATGCCGGTCTCGCGGGCGAGCTCCCGCATCCTGGTGACGGTCGGGCCGTCGGGGACGGGCTCGGCCCACCGGTAGTGCTCAGGCTCCTGCACCTGGCAGAAATAGGGCGCGTTGAAGACTTCCTGGAACCCGATGACCCGCGCGCCCTGCAGGGCCGCCTCGCGAGCGTGCTCCTCATGTTTGGCGATCATGGATTCGGTGTCGCCCGTCCAGGTCGCCTGGACGAGTGCGGCGCGTACGACTCTGGCCACGAGCTGCTCCTTCGGCGGGTGCGTCGATGAGCTCTACGCACGTAGATTCGATGCGTAGGAGGAGAACGTAAGCCCCGTCTCACACTGGGGCAAGACCATCGCCGTTAACCCGCAGAGTCGATCAAGTTTCACACCCGAGCGGTCGACATTGGGCAAGATGCATCAATCGATCACGCCGGGGGCGGGTCTCAATCAAGCCCGGGGGCCGGTCCTGATCACGTCCGCGGCCGGTCCTGATCAGGTCCGGGGCTGGTCCTGATCGCGTCCGGGGCCGGTCAGGTGCTGACGATCCCCGCCACCCGCAGGGCGTGTACGAGATCGCGCTCACGGGCCACCGAGACCGCGCGGGCGGCGTCGATCAGCTGCGGGACCAGCCGGCGCGGATCGGCCGCGGCGATGAGCACCGCGTCCTCGGGCGTACGGGCCTGGACGAAGGCGCTGAGCAGCGCGCGCCCCTCGTGCGCGCGGCCCGCTTCGCCGAGGGCGAGTACGGCGTCGCTGATCTCCTCGGCGGGACGGGAGACGCCCTGGCGCAGCAGTTGGCCGCAGTCGCCGTCCCGGCCCGCGGCGGCGAGCGCCCCGGCCGCGGCGGCGAGCCGTGCGGGCGGCAGGAAGGCCGCTTCCCACAGCAGCTCGGCCCAGTCGGCGCCGAGCCCGGCGCGGTGCAGTTCGGCGGCGAGCAACGGGAACTGCTCGGGGGGCCGGCCGGCGGCTTCGCAGAGTACGACATGCGCCTCGCCGGTCCGGCCGTCGGCGCGCAGCCTCATCAGCGTGGCGACCATCTCGGCGACCGCCCGCAGATCCTCGGCCGAGTGCCGGGGCGCCGCCGGCTCGACGGGCGCGGCGGGCGCGCCGCCGAAACGGGCGCCGCGCGGGGAAGCGGGGGCGGACGGCGGCGGTACGGACAGCGCGGGCGCGGGCTCCGCCTCGTCGAGGTCGTCGACTTCGAGCCCGGCGAAGCGGGCGCCACGGGGCTTGCGCCGGGGCGCTGGGGCGCGTTTCTTCTTCTCCTCGGGCGCCGGTTCCTGGCCGGGCGGCTCTCCGCGATCAGTTGACGTAGCGTCGGACATCCCGTCGGACACCTCGTCGGACATCTCGCCCGGCGGCTCCGCGCCCGGCCGGTCGAAGACCGAGGGCTCCTCCGCACGGAACCAGCCTTCCGGGGCCGGCGGGCTCGCGGGCCTGGCGGCGCGGGCCGGGGGCGCCAAAGACGCCAGCCGGGAGCGGAGTTCGGCGCAGCGCGCGGAGGCGCGGGCGTGGTCGTCGCGGATCCAGGCGAGATCATGGGCGAGTTGTTCGGCCCGGGGCGAACGCTCCGGGGTGGTACTGAGCAGCCGGACCAACTCCTCGGCCCGGCCAGCCGCGTGCGCCTGCTCGCGCCCCATCAGCCGCAGCCGGTCGGACAGCGCCTCCGAACCGCCGGGGCGCCGGTCGTGCGCGGCGGCCGACGCCGCGTGGAGCCGACCGGCCCGCTCGGTCTCGGCCGCCACCACCCGGTCCTCACGTCCGGCGGCGAAGTCCTGGAGCAGCGATTCCACCACATCCCAGGGCGGCACCTCGATGCCGTCGAAGCAGGCGCGCAGACCATCGGGGTCGCGGTGGCGGAAGACTCCGTACCAGCCGCGTTCCGGATCGAGGAGGAACGTCAAGTCCCTTAAATACCGCGCGAACGCCCCGATCTCCGCTGGAAGTTGACGCACCGCCATCGCCGGCCCCGTTCCTGCCCCGCCGTGCTCCGCCGAAGGGAGCCCTCCGGTCCGCAGGCATTCGACCTCAGCCGTGTTACAGCGCGGCTACGGACAGTTTTCCGGCACGGTTCGGTGTCTCGCCGGGCGCACCGGAGGGCGGAGTCGGCGGAGCATGACGGAGTCAGAGGGTGAGGGCGGGGCCGGCGGGTGACGGTGGGGTCAGAAGGTGACGGCGATACCGGTGTGCACGCGCTTGCCGCGCCGTACGACCCTGGCCGGTCGGTCGACCAGCCAGAACTGCCAGGTGTACTTGCGGGTGAGCAGCTTACGGATCCGGTCCAGCCCCGCCGGCTCCTCGACAAGCCGCGCCGTACCCTCGGCGCTCGGCGCGCCCGGTGCGATCCGCCCGCGCACATCACACGCCGTCACCACGACCCGGCTGTTCTCGCGGATCCGCTTGACCTTCCAGGCGTCGGACCTGGTCCAGACGAACAGTTCACCGTCCGCCACCGCGTGCCAGACGGGGGTGGCGACCGCCGTGCCGTCCTTGCGATAGCTGGTGATGCTGACATAGCGGCTTCGGCCGAGTGAGTCGAGGGTGGTCACGGGCGGGAGACTACGCGGTCCCCACCCTCCCCGACAGCCCGCGACCCTGTCCGATCCGGACCGGGATCAGACAGGCACCAGCACGCAGCTCGTGGCGATCTCGTCCATCGACAGCCCCAGCGCCCCGGCCAGCGCCGCCACGGTGAAGAAGGCGGGCGTCGGCGCCCGGCCGGTCTCGATCTTGCGCAAGGTCTCGGCGGAGAGCCCGGCGACGGCGGCGACCTCCACCATGCTGCGCGCGCCGCGCGCCTCACGGAGCAGCCTGCCGAGCCGCTCGCCGCGCTCGCGTTCCTGGGGAGTGAGAGGGCTACGTACCATCCCGTCATTCTAATACCGCCGCACAAGGGTGCCCGGGGTCTCCGGCGACCGGTATAGTTATTGGAATGGTGGAGATCAAAACCGATGCGTCCCTGGACGCCATGCGCGCCGCGGGCCGGGTTGTCGCGCAGGCACTGACAGCGGTACGGGAAGTGGCGGCCGTGGGCAGCACCCTGCGCGCCCTCGACGAGACCGCCCGCGCCGTCCTGCGCGAGGCGGGGGCCGGTTCGCCCTTCCTCGACTATCACCCCGACTGGGCGCCCACGCCGTTCCCCGCCGTCATCTGCGCCTCCGTCAACGACGCGATCGTGCACGGCATCCCCGACGGCTACCGGCTGAACGACGGCGATCTCGTCAGCGTCGACTGCGGTGCGGTGCTCGGCGGATGGGTCGGCGACGCGGCGATCAGTTTCACGGTCGGCCGCGCTCGCCCGGACGACATACGGCTGATAGACACGGCCAACGAGGCGCTGGAGGCCGGTATCGCGGCGGCCGTCGTCGGCAATCGCATAGGCGACATCGCCCATGCGATCGGCCGCGTCTGCCGCGGTGCGGGCTACGGCATCCCCGACGGCTTCGGCGGCCACGGGGTGGGCCGGACGATGCACGAGGACCCGGGTGTGCCCAACGAGGGGCGCCGGGGGCGCGGGATGCCGCTGCGGCACGGCATGGTGCTGGCGATCGAGCCGATGCTGATCGGGAGCGGCACCGACCGGCACTTCACGGCGCATGACGGCTGGACGATCCGCACCCTGGACTCCAGCCGCGCGTCCCACGCGGAACACACCGTCGCGATCACCGACGACGGGCCGCGGATCCTGACGGCGCTCTGACGGTTGCCCGGTTCCCTCGTGCGGGCAGGTCACCCACGCGTCGCGTGGTGCCCGGGTCCCGTCCCGGCCGGAAGACCGGCGGGACGGGACCCGGGCGCCAGAAGCCGTTCCGTACGCCCTGCTACTTGCCGTCCGGGCGCACCACCATCGCCGAGCCGCCGCCCCTGCGGACCTTCTCGGCCGCGGCCAGCCAGCGGCCGTCCGGCAGCCGCTGCACCCCGGTCGCCGCGCCGATCTCCGGGTTCTGGCTGAACACATGTCCCAGCGCCTCCAGCTGCCGGCGCACGGGGCTGTTCCAGAGGCCGGGCTCCAGTTCCGTGGCCGCCCCGTTGCGCTGGCTGGCCCGGGGCGCCGCGATCGCGTCGACCAGTGGCAGACCGCGGTCCAGCCGGCCGGTCAGCGTCTGGAGCACCGTGGTGATGATGGTCGCGCCGCCCGGCGAGCCGACCGCCAGGACCGGCCGGTCCTGGGAGTCCAGCACGATCGTCGGGGAAATGGACGAACGCGGCCGCTTGCCCGGTCCTGGCAGGTTCGGGTCGTGGACGGCCGGGTTCGCCGGGACGAACGAGAAGTCCGTCAGCTCGTTGTTGAGCAGGAAACCGCGTCCGGGCACGGTGATCCCGCTGCCGCCCGTCGACTCGATGGTCAGCGTGTAGGCGACGACATTGCCCCACTTGTCCGCCGCCGTGAGATGCGTGGTGTTCTCGCCCTCGAAGGTGGTCGGCGCCGCTGTCCCGCCGGGCGCGCACGGCGTGGGATCGCTCGGATCACCGGGCGCCAGCGGGCTCTTGAGGACCGCGTTGTCCTTGATCAGGCAGCCGCGCGCGTCCGCGAAGCGCTGGGACAGCAGCCCCTTGGTCGGTACGTCCTCGAAGACCGGGTCACCGACCCAGCGGCCCCGGTCCGCGAAGGCGATCCGGCTCGCCTCGATGAACCGGTGCAGATACTGCGCCTGTGTCGCCTTCGAAAGGTCCGTGCGTTCAAGGATGTTGAGTGCCTCACCGACGGACGTACCGCCCGAGGACGACGGCGCCATGCCGTACACATCGAGTCCACGGTAGGAGACCTTGGTCGGCGCCTGCTTCTTCGTGCGGTAGGCGGAGAGATCACGCTCGGTCAGGTCGCCGGGGCGCGCGTTGCGGCCGGAGTCCGGGGCCACGGGAGGCTTGCGTACGGTACGGACGATGTCACGGCCCAGCTCGCCCTCGTAGAGCGAGCGGACGCCGGTGCGCCCCAACTCGCTGTACGTACGGGCGAGATCGGCGTTCTTGAAGGTGGAGCCGACGACCGGGAGCTGTCCCCCCGGCAGGAAGAGTTCGGCGCTGGCCGGGAAGTCCGCGAACCGCGCCTGGTTCGACTGCGTCTGCGCGCGGAAGGTGTCGTCGACGACGAAGCCGTCCTTCGCCAGCCGTTCGGCCGGCTTGAGCAGTTGGGAGAGCGAGCGGCTGCCCCAGGCGTCGAGCGCGGTGTTCCAGGTGGCGGCGGTCCCGGGGGTACCGACGCTCAGACCGCTGGTGACGGCGTCCGCGAACGGGAGCGGCTTGCCGTCCTCCAGGAAGAGCGAGCTGTCGGCGGACTTCGGCGCGCTCTCGCGGCCGTCGATGGTCTGTACCGTACGGGACTTGGCGTCGTAGTGGACGAAGTAGCCGCCACCGCCGATACCGGCGGAGTACGGCTCGGTGACGCCGAGCGCGGCGGCCGTGGCCACGGCCGCGTCCACGGCGTTGCCGCCGTTCCTGAGCACCTCGATACCGGCGGCCGAGGCGTCGGCGTCGACGCTCGCCACCGCTCCCCCGTACCCCGTCGCCACCGGCGTCTTGGCCGGCGGACGGGTCTGTGTGCTCGCGTCGGCGACCGAGGGGGGCGCGCAGGCGCCCACCGAGAGCAGGGCCGTGGTAACGGCCGCCAACGACACATTCCGCGCAGCGGAGCGACGCATCCGTACCTCCAGTCGAGAACCGTTCGCGCAGCGTAGCGCCGAGGCCCCCGCTCCGTCAGGACCGTCTCGAACTGTGTTCGCCTCGTGCCGCTACGATGCGCGCCCATGACTGACGAGATACGCATAATCGTGCTCGGCGTAGTCGCCGCCGGTATCAGCGCTTCCCTGGGCTGGCTGGCCCGTACCCATCTCTGGCGCCGCAGGCTCCGCCGTAAGCAGGCGTTCTTCGGTCTGCCGGGGAACTCCGAATGCCTGCTGGTCGTCAGTCGCGAGGCGGGCGGCGACGGTGCGGTCCACCGCCACGACGTCTCCGCGCTGCTGGAGCTGGCCGCGCTCATCAAGGACTGCGGCGCGCACGCCGAGATAGTCCAGCACGACGCCGCGCGCCAGGGCTTCGGGGAGCGTACGGAGTTCTGCCTGGGTGGTCCGTACTCGAATCGCCGGATGGCGGCCCATCTCAGTTCGCTGCTGCCCGGTGTGAAAGTCGACACAAGCACCGAACCCGGGCCGGACCGGGGCTCGTTCCAGATCGGCTCCGAGCGCTACCGCGCGGAGGGGGGCGTCACCGAGTACGTCCTGCTGGCGCGGCTCACCGTCGGGGAGGGGGCGCGGCCCGTCTTCCTCTTCTGCGGCCAGCGGGCCATCACCAACCAGGCGGCCACGCGCTATCTGTTCCGCCACCACGAGAAGCTGGCGCGCAAGCACGGCGGCAACTCGTTCTGTCTGCTGCTGAAGGTGGTCAACTCGCTGGCGTACGGCCCCGATGTGGTGGAGCTGGTCGCGGATGTGACCCGGGCGGCCCACGAGCCGGTCCCTGCCGCCGCGTGAGCGACGCCGCGTGCCAAGTGGCCCGGCCGCCGGGCGCGCTCCCGGTGGAGCACAACCCGACCGGCGCGCAGCTGACCTTCTTCCCGTCCGTACGAGATCCGTACGAGAAGTGATCTCCGGCTGCCGCCGGACGGGCCACTGCCCCTGAGCTACTGCCCGCCCGGCAGCAGCGTCCCTGGGGAGGCGGGGGCGACGCCCACGGCCTCTGTTCTCGGGTTGCGCCGCTGCCGCCCGGCCAGCCAGTGGGCGAACCAGGAGAGCAGCATGCACATCCCGATGTAGATCGGTGAGATCACCATCACCACAGGGATGAACGGCAAATCGTAGTCGAGATTCGAGGCGATGAACTTTCCGGCATGGAGGAACTCCTCATAGGTGATCAGATAGCCGAGTGATGTGTCCTTGAGAGCGACCACCAGCTGGCTGATGATCGTGGGCAGCATGGCGCGGACCGCCTGCGGCACCAGCACGTACGTCATGACCTGCGTCTTGCGCATGCCGAGCGCGTACGCCGCCTCCCGCTGACCGCGCTCCACCGAGTTGACTCCGGTACGGAACACCTCGGCGAGCACGGAGCCGTTGTAGAGCGTCAGTCCTGCCACCAGCGCGGGCAGCGCCTGCACCTTCAGCGCCACGAAGATGAAGAAGATCATCACCAGTACGGGCATGGCGCGGAAGAACTCGACCAGCGCGGTGGCCAGCCCGCGCACCGGCCGGTGCTCGGAGAGCCGGCCACAGGCGAGGACCGCGCCGAGTACGAGCGAGAACACCGCGGCGAACGCGAAGGCCTTGAGGGTGTTGCCGAGGCCGCGCAGCAGCAGATCCTGGATGCCCTGGTACTCGAAGGGTGTCCACTTGGTGGCGGTGAACTGGTCGCTGGCGAAGAGGAGATGGAGCAGCCAGCCGAAGAGCGCGGCGACCGCGGCCGTCGCCAGCATGCCGTACCAGCGGTGCCGCCGCTCCGTCCGGGGCCCGGGAAAGTCGTACAGCGCGGTCGAATCGCTCCGGGACGTCCTCGTGGTCCGCGGAGGCTTCGGTGTCTTCGAGGCCGTCGAGGTCATCGGGCGACTCCCCAGCGCTTCTCCATGACGTGGAACAGCGCACTGATGGACAGGGTGATGATCAGATAGCCCACGGCGATCCAGACGAAGGTCCAGATGATGCTGTAGCCCATCTCGCTGAGGCTCTTGTACGTGCCGAGCAGCTCGGTGACGCTGAACGCCCCCGCGATCGCCGAGTTCTTGGCGAGGGCGATCAGGGTGGACCCGATGGGCGGGATGACCGAACGGAACGCCTGCGGCAGCACGACACCGCTCAGCGTCTGCCCGAAGGTCATCCCGAGGCTGCGGGCCGCCTCGCCCTGTCCCTTGGGCACGGTGTTGATGCCGGAGCGCAGCGCCTCGCAGATGAACGCGGAGGTGTAGCAGCCGAGCGCCAGGACCGCGAAGAGCTGGAAGGGGAGGACCAGACCGAAGCGCGGCAGCCCGAGGACGACCGCGAAGAAGAGCAGCGTCAGCGGGGTGTTGCGCAGGACGGTGACCCATACGGTGCCCAGCGCCCGCAGGGCGCGGACCGGCGCGACCCGGAAGGAGGCCATCACGAACCCGAGGGCCAGCGCGAGCAGTGAGGCGTAGACCGTCAGCTCGACCGTACCGAGGAAGCCCCTGCCGTAGAGCGAGAGGTTGTTGGTGAGTACGTCCATGGCTCCTGCCTCAGCTCGCCGGGTAGCGGTCGATCGGCGGGGGCGGGGTGGCCCGGCGCCCGGAGAGGCCGAGGGTCGCGTCGTATGCCTTCTGCCAGTTGCCGTTCCGTTCGTTGACCGCGAGGGCGTCGTCGAGGGCGAGACGCAGCGCGGTGTCGCCGCGCGGGACGCCGATGCCGTAGGGCTCCTTCGAGAAGGGTTCGCCGACCACCTTGAGTTCGTCGGGCACCTTGGCCGCGTAGCCCTGGAGGATCGTGTCATCGGTGGTGACGGCGTCGACCTGGTAGGTCAGCAGATTGTCCACACAGACGGAGTACGTGTCGTAGCCGACGAGTTGGATGCGCGGATAGTCCAGCTGGATCCGTTGGTACGGGGTCGATCCGGCGGCCGAGCAGACGCGCTTGCCGTCGAGGTCCTGCGGCCCGTGGATGTCGTTCTCGTCGGTTCTCACCAGCAGCGACTGGCCGGCCATGTAGTACGGGCCCGCGAATCCGACGAGCTTCTTGCGGTTCTCATTGATGGTGTACGTGCCGACGTAGTAGTCGATCTGCCCGTTCTGCAGGGCGGTTTCCCGGTTCGCGGAGGCGATCGTACGGAAGCGGATGGTCTTCGGATCGAAGCCCAGGGACGCCGACATCATCTTGGCGATCTCGATGTCGAAGCCGGAGTAGACGCCGGTGGCCGGGTCCTTCTCCCCCATGTACGGCTGGTCCTCCTTGGCGCCGACGGTCAGATAGCCGCGCCGCTTCGCCTTGGTCCAGGTCGGTGAGTCGGGCAGCCGGAAGGCCGTGTCCACCCGGTACTGGGGCAGCGCGTCGGCCCGCGGGCCCTTCACGGGCGGGCTGCCCGGCTTTCCGCAGCCGGCGGCGAGCGCCGCCAGCAGGGCGAGCAGGAGGGGCAGGAGTGGTGCCGTCAGGACTCTCCTCGTAAGCGGTGCGCGACCGGAGATCATCGACCGCACCCCCATCAGTGCTTGAGGATCTTGGAGAGGAAGTCCTTCGCCCGGTCGCTCGCCGGTGCGGTGAAGAAGTCCTCCGGGGTGCGGTCCTCGACGATGCGGCCGTCGGACATGAAGACCACGCGGTTGGCGGCGGAGCGCGCGAAGCCCATCTCATGGGTGACGACGACCATCGTCATGCCCTCGCGGGCGAGCTGCCGCATGACTTCGAGGACCTCGTTGATCATCTCCGGGTCGAGCGCCGAGGTGGGTTCGTCGAAGAGCAGGACCTTGGGGTCCATGGCGAGCGCGCGGGCGATGGCGACGCGCTGCTGCTGGCCGCCAGAGAGCTGCGCGGGCAGCTTGTCCGCCTGCGGGAGAAGTCCCACCCGGTCGAGCAGTTCCCGGGAACGCCGGTCGGCGTCCCCCTTCTTGCGCTTGCGGACCTTGACCTGCGCGAGCGAGACATTGTCCAGCACGGTCCGGTGCGCGAAGAGGTTGAACGACTGGAAGACCATGCCCACTTCCGCGCGGAGCCGGGCGAGTCCACGGCCCTCGGCCGGCAGGGGCGTTCCCTCGATGGTGATCCGGCCCGACTCGATCGTCTCCAGCCGGTTCATGGTCCGGCAGAGCGTGGACTTCCCGGAGCCGGAAGGGCCGATGACCACGACCACTTCCCCGCGGGCGACCGTCAGATCGATGTTCTGGAGGACATGCAACGGTCCGTAGTACTTGTTGACGCCCCGCAGTTCGATCAATGAATCGACGGCCATACCCTGCCCCACCCACTCCCGGCTGTGTCGAAGTCAGCGCAAACTATCCAGCCGGACAAGGGACTTCGCGTTCGACACGCACACATGGGGCATAAGCCGTATTTACTGCACAAGAGGCCGGGCTCAGGCCTCGGCGGCCTCCGCGTAGACCTGGTACAGCTCGGGCGCTCCGGTCGCCGCCCAGTCGAGACCGGACTCGACGACCTGGATCTCGCGCCCGGAGACCAGGCGCACCACGGGGTGCCCGCCGGGCCAGATGTGCCAGACCGCGCCGGGCACCGTACGGACGATCACCGTGCCCAGATACAGCCCCGCGTCGTTGCCCAGCCAGGGCAGCTCCTCGGGGTCGTCGCGCCAGCGCGGCGGCAGCTGGTCGAGTGCCTCCAACGAGGCCGGGGAGTCGTCCAGTTCAAGACCGTTCTGCCCTGCCCGGACGCGCAGCAGCTCGCACTCGGAGAGCAACTCGGCCACGCCCTCCGGGTCGCCGTCGACGGCGGAGGCGAGCGAGGTCCCGTCCTCGCCACCGTGCCGCTTGCGCCAGTTGTCCAAGAAAGGGATGTTCATACCACTCAGCCTGCCATTCGCCCCGCCGGGGCACCATAGGACGCGCGGACCGGCCAAGCCCTCCCGGAGGCGAACCGAGCCCTAAAAAGAGACATCGACATCTACGACGACAGGGGCGTGGTCGGACGCGCCCTTGCCCTTGCGCTCCTCGCGGTCGACATAGCCGTCCTTGACCGCGCCCTCGAACGGCGCGTTCCCGTAGACCAGGTCGATACGCATGCCCTTGTTCTTCGGGAAGCCCAGCTCGCGGTAGTCCCAGTAGGTGTACGGGCGGTCGTACTTGAGCGGGCGGGGCACCACATCGGAGAGCCCCTCCTCACGCAGCGCCGCGAGCGCCGCGCGCTCGGCGGGGGTGACATGCGTGGCACCCTCGAAGCGGGACAGGTCCCACACGTCCTCGTCGGCCGGGGCCACATTGAAGTCACCGAGGACCGCGAACGGCCGCGCGCCCGTCGCGTCGTCGGCCACCGTCTTGCGCAGCGCCTCCAGCCAGCGCAGCTTGTACGCGTAGTGGTCATGGCCGACCTCGCGGCCATTGGGCACATAGACCGACCAGAGCCGCACCGGACCGCAGGTCGCGGCGATGGCGCGCGGCTCCGTCACGCCCTCGTACTCCGGTCCGCCGGGAAGCCCCTTGACGATGTCCGTCAGGCCGGCCCGGGAGATCAGCGCCACTCCGTTCCACCGGCCGGTGGCGTTGACCGCCGACTCGTAGCCCAGCTCACGGAGTTGCGCGGCGGGGAACTGCTCCTCCGTGCACTTGGTCTCCTGGACGCACAGCACGTCCGTACCGGTGCTCTCCAGCCAGGCCAGCAGCCGGGGCAGCCGGGCAGTGATCGAATTGACGTTCCAGGTGGCGATGCGCATGCGCGACAGCCTATCGGCGGGGTCCGACAGTCACAGCTCGACCGAGCGGCCCGGGGCGAGCCGGCCGTGTTCCGCGCCGCCCAGGCCACCGATCAGGTTGTCGTAGAAGGGCCGGGCCAGCTCGGTGAGCATGGCGTCGTGGACGTCGAAGGAGCGCTGCGGCTTGACCTCGCGTACGTACTCGATCACCTCGGAGACCTTGCTCCAGGGCGCCTGTACGGGCAGCAGCAGTGTCTCGACCCGATGGTCGGGGAGGGTCAGCGCGTCGCCGGGGTGGAAGAGCGAGCCGTCCACGAGATAGCCGACATTGGTGATCTGCGGAATGTCCGGGTGGATCACCGCGTGCAGCTCGCCGTAGACCCGGATGTCGAAACCGGCCGCGGAGAACGTGTCGCCGTGGCCGACCGTGTGGACACGGCCCGGGAAGGCCGCGGAGATCTGCTCGGCGACGCTGCGCAGCGTCCACAGCTCGGCCGCCGGGTTGGCCTCAAGACCGGCCCGCAGATGGGCCTCGTCGAAGTGGTCGGGGTGCTCGTGGGTGACGAGGATGGCGTCCGCGCCGTTCGTGGCATCGTCCTCGGTGTAGCCGCCGGGGTCGATGACGAGCGTACGGCCGTCCTTCTCCAGCCGGACACAGGCGTGAGTCTTCTTGGTGAGCTTCATCGAGGACCGCCTCCCTCGCTGTCGGCGTCGCGTGCCGTGTGTACACGTACGCGCCTACTGCCATCCTGCTACGCATCGGGCGTGGTCTCCTCCTGGATCACGGTCCGCGCCACCCGGAACGCCGTGTTCGCCGCCGGGACGCCGCAGTACACGGCCGTCTGGATCAGCACTTCCTTGATCTCGGCGGGCGTGAGGCCATTGCGCAGCGCGGCTCTCGTGTGGAAGGCCAGCTCCTCCAGATGGCCGCCCGCGACCAGGGCCGTCAGGGTGACTGCGCTGCGCGTGCGGCGGTCCAGACCCTCCCTGGTCCATACCTCGCCCCAGGCATAGCGGGTGATCAGTTCCTGGAAGTCGCCGGTGAAGTCGTCGGCGGCGGCCATGGCGCGGTCCACATGGGCGTCGCCCAGGACCTGTCTGCGCACTCGCATGCCCGCCTCGAACGGGTCGGGCCGCCCGGAGGTCACGGCCGCGGGCTGCTCCGCGGGGGCAATCTCGGCGACCGGGCCGATCGTCGCCGAGAGCGCGGGCACGGGGCCGCGGTCGGGCAGCACGGTGAGGCCGGTGGAGGTGTCGGACGGGTTGTACCAGGCGGTGGAGAAGTGGTGGACGAGAAGATCCGTGACGGCCGCGGGCTGTTCGACGGGCGCCAGATGGGAGGCTCCGGGCACCAGCGCGAGCCGGGCGTCCGGTATCCCCGCGACCAAAGTGCGCGCCTCGGCGGGCCCGGTGACATGGTCCTCGGCGCCGACCAGCACGAGGGTCGGTACGGCGATACGGCCCAGCTCCGCCCGGATGTCGAAGGCGGCCAGCGCCTCGCAGGAGGCGATGTAGCAGCCGGGGTCGGTCGTACGGACCATCTGGACGGCCCACTCGACGATGGCCGGCTGGGCGGCGGCGAAGCCCTGGGTGAACCAGCGCTCGGGCGCGCTGCGGGCCATCGGGTCCAGCCCGTTCGCGCGGACGATCACCCCGCGCTGCCGGAACTCGTCGGCCGTGCCGAACCGGGGCGAGGCGGCCACCAGCGCGAGGGAGGCGATCCGGTCGGGGCGGCGCAGCGCCAGCTCGGCGCCGATGGCACCGGAGATGGAGCAGCCCACGTAGCCGAACCGCTGCACCCCGAGCCCGTCGAGCGTGGCCAGCAGCCGTTCCGCGAGCTCGGGCACGCTGGTCGCGGGGTGCGCGGGGGCGCCGCCGTGGCCGGGCAGATCGAAGCGGAGCACCCGCCAGTGGCGGGTCAGCTCGGGCACCTGGCGGTCCCACATGTGCCATGTGGTACCGAGAGAGGGGCCCAAGATCAGGATGGGTGCGTCTTCCGGCCCGTCCATGCGGTATTGCAGGCTCTTCGGTGGTGTCTCGCTCACCCGCCCGACCCTCTCATGTATCACGAAATCTCACATAGCCGGGGCGAACCCAGGGCCCGTCTCTCCCGCCACGACAGGTCCCGCGGTGCCGGAACCCTCAAGGCTGGCGCGCCGGACCTCGCCCACGTCTATACGCGTCTTGGGCGGGCCCCCGCCCGCGCGCGGTGTTCAGCGGTCGGTGTCCGTTCCGGCCGGCCTGCCGTGCTCCCGGTCGTACGCCTCACGGGATTCGGCGATCACCTCGCGATGGCGCTCCGCCGAGTCGGAGGGCGTCGAGCACGCTCGGTCCGACGCCGCCGCGGCGCGGGGTGAGGGCCACCGCCCTCCATCCCACCAACGCCATCGCTCAGGGGTTTGTACGCGTCGCTCGCGTTCGTCACCGTCCTGCCTGCCGTTCATCAGATCGCGCGAACTCACGGTTGTCAGCTGGTCGGGCCGGATGGGCGTGGATACGTTCGGCTGCGTCGTCCGAAGGGGGCGGCACCCGTCGCGTGCCGCTCGCGCCCAGGCCGTCACGGCCGTCATGCGCTGGTAGGGATCACGCTCGGCCAGTTCCCACGGGAGTGGACATGAGTTCTGTAGGCCGTAAGACCGTCGCGGTAATGGCCGCGGCTCTGGCGTCGCTGGGCGCGGGGAGCGGTGTCACCGCGTCCGCGGCCACCCCGTCGGCCACGTCGTGCAGCGGGGCGGAATGCCCCAGCCTGAAGCCGACCAGGCTCACGACCAGCCAGGCCACCCTGAATGTCACCCAGATGCAACTGGAGAACATCCACGCGATGGCGGTCGACGCGGTGACCGGAGAGCCCATCCGCGGAGCGAAGATCGTGTTCGCCACCATCGGCGGCCGGACGCTGGGGGCGTCCTACACCGACTACGACGGCATCGCCGCGATCTCCGCCCCGGAGAACCTGGGCCCCGGAACCCTCCAGGAGCTGCTGGGCGGCTACGAAGCCGCGATGATCGGCGACGGCGTCCACGCCCCGGCCGGAGCCCACGGAGCGATCACGATCGGCATCGACCAGGGCCCCGGTGTGCCGAACGGCCCGTGCGCCGTCTGCAGTGACCGCGGGCTCAAGCAGGCCGTGGTCCCGGTCGACTGGAGCCGGTAGGGATGCGGATCTTCCGCCGGCGGTCCCGGGCGGCCGACCACGGTGTCCCGGCCCGCCGTTCGGCCCGCGCGTGGGAGCACGGTGAACGGGAGACCGGTGAACGGGAGCGCGGTGAACGGGGCCACGGAGCGCGGGAGACCGGCGCTGTGGCCCCGGCCGGTGCGGTCAACGGCTACGCGGTCCTGGAGACGGTGGCCGCGCTGCCCGTCAGTACCTGGCGCTACCTCTGGGAGCCCGAAGACGTGCGTCACCTCGGGCCGATGGCCCAGGACTGGCAGGCCGCCTTCGGCTTCAACCAGGACGACACCACCATCCCCGTCGTCGACGGCCTCGGCGTCGCCCTGGTGTGCGTCCAGGCGCTGCACCGCCGCGTGGAGGAACTCACGGCCGAAGTGGAACGTCTGCGAGAGGCCGCGGGGTGAACACGCCCGAGGCCGCGTGACGACGCCACACGGCCCGCTGTGACGCTCCAGCGACCGCCGACTCCCCCAGGAGGGCCCGGGGGAGTCGGCCCTCGCGGCACACCCATCGCGATCCAGAAGGCAGGACACCATGACAAGGCACCACGCCTCGGCGGGACACCACACCGTGACGGGACCGTCCGAGGCGACGGATCAGCGGTCGCCGGTGTGCAAGGACGCGATCTGGCGGCTTCCGGTGACGGTCTGTCGCATCACCCAGTTCCTGGGTGAGCAGACGTCCGGCGCCTTACTGGACCGCGCCATCGCCTCCACCGGCGACGCGTTGAAGCCCTCCATGATCCGAGACCGGGAGGTGGTCCCCGACCTTCGCCGGTCCCGGTCCTGCCAGGACTTCGCCGCGCCCGAGTTGATTGCGGCCATCGAAGAGGTACTGGGCGCGGTCGAACACACGCTGGGAGTCTCCTGCCGGCACACCGAACCCAGCTACAGCCTCAACGCGCACAACGACGGCGACTTCTACCGGCCGCACCAGGACACCAGCGCCGCGTTCGCCCCGCGGCGTCTGCTCACGTTCGTGTACTACCTGCATCGCACACCCCGGCCTTTCGAAGGGGGCGAGCTGCGGGTGTTCGACGTCGCCCTGCCGCTGCACACCGAGACAGCCGGAAAGTGGCAGGAGCGCACCTGGCGGGACTGGGAGCCCGAGCACGACAGCATCGTGTTCTTCCGGCCCACCGCCTGGCACGAGGTGCGGCCGGTCGGCTGCCCGAGCAAGCGACACGCGGACAGCCGCTTCGCCATCAACGGCTGGCTGTGCAGCCCCGACCCCGCGAACCACGCGAACCACGTGAATCATGTAGGCCTCTGAGAGGACGTTCGCATTGCTTTTGTGGCTGTTTAGGAGGGTTCAACACCAGTCTGGATTAGCTGCATAAAGGCAGAACGAGCAGTATGTCGCCCCAGTCGAGACGGCCGTGACCTTGCGGTTTGCGTCGATTCTCGCCAAGAGCTCCTGTCCGGTTCGAATATGGGAGTGAACGCCGCTTTTGCCTCACCCGATCGAGCGATATGCCCGGTTGGATACCTCGTGCGTCAGTATCCTCATGGCCTCTTCGAAGCAACGCAAGCCCTACCTGAGCGACCTGTCCGATGCCCGCTGGGCGTTGATGGAGCCGACCTTGACGGCCTGGCGGGCCGAGCGGCAGAAGACCTCGCTCAACCTCGGCGGCAAGGTCACTGACCTGCGGGAAATCATGGACGCGATCCTCTTCCTCAACCGGACCGGGATCCCGTGGCGCTACCTTCCGCACGACTTCCCGCCACACACCACCGTGTTCAGCTACTTCAGCGACTGGACCGCCGACGGCACCATCCAGAAGCTCGGCGTCCGCCTGCACCGAATGGTCCGTGAGCAGGAAGGACGCGCTGCCGAGCCCACGGCTTGCGTCATCGACGCGCAGAGCGTCAAGACCGCTCCCAGCGTGCCCACCGACACTCAGGGCACCGACGCCGGCAAGAAGATCGTGGGCCGTAAACGCAGCATCGTCGTCGACACCCTCGGCTTATTACTGCTGGTCATGGTGACCGCGGCCAGCGTCTCCGACAACGAGGCCGGCAAGCAGCTGCTCAGTCAGATCGCCGCCGACCACCCCACGATCACCAAGGCGTGGGGCGATACCGGCTACAAGACCCAGGCCATCGAACACGGTGCCACCCTTGGCATCGACGTCGACGTCGTCCCGCGAAACACCCAGGTCAAGGGCTTCTCAGTGGTACCGCGACGCTGGGTGGTAGAGCGAAGTTTCGGTTGGATCATGATGCACCGGCGCCTCGCTCGCGACTATGAGGCCAAACCTGCCCACTCCGAGAGCATGATCCGTCTCGCGGTGATCTCGAACCTCGCGAAGCGAGCAACCGGCGAAACGCCCATAACCTGGCACAATCCATGAACTATCCCCCAATCAAGCAGGACGTCCTCTGAGACTCGTCGTCCCCGCCGGCACACGCGTCCGGGGGCGGCTACGAGCCGCTGCCCCGTCCGCGACGCGGGCGGCCCGTACGGCAGAAGCCATGGGCCTTCGAGGCCGTTACGGGGTCGTGGTGGAGACGACGTACACCCGGGGGAAGCCGGGGTCTGTCAGGTCCACCACCACGTCCTGGCTGGGGCGCGGGCCCTTCTGGTGGTGGCGGGTGCCCACCCAGTCGTGGCCGGGGAGGTCGAAGTTCCAGCCGACGGTACGGCGGTCGCGCGGCGTGATCGTGATCGCGTCGTCCTCGAGCGCGGAGCGGTTGGTGCCCATCTCGGTCAGGAAGGTGTCGAGCCGTCCCGAGGTGACGTCGAACTGGACGTACAGCCGACTGGTCTTCCAGTTGCTCGTCTCGAAGTAGCGCACCCCGGTGGCGCCCAGCGGTATCGGCACCTCGAAGATGCGGCGCTTCATCTTGGAGGGGCGCAGCGGCTGGAGGCCTGTGGCCGCGGACTCGGCCTCCTTGTTCCGGCCGCTCTCGCGGCTCTGTCCGGCCGAGATGACCAGATAGCCGGCCGGGATGCCGATGAGCAGCACGATGACGACGGCCGTCAGCCAGCGGCGGCGGATGCGGTGCCTGCGGTCCTCGGGCGGCGGCATGCCGTCCTCGTCGCGCACCGGCACGGGGAGCTCCATGGTCATGAGGGCGGCTCCTGGGTCGTACGGGGTTCCTGCGTCGGGCGGGCGGTGCGGATGGCCTGGGCGTATCTCTCGTACCGCTCGTGGCGCTCCACCCTGCGGCGGTTGGCGCGGCGGAAGCGCCTGGCCACCAGCCGGGCGAGATCGGCGGCGCCGACCATGCCCGCCTCGGGGCCGAGCTGCGCCTTGGTGATCCGCGCCTCGGGGCGGTAGCCACGGCCGGTGAGATGGCGGCGGAAGGCGTCGCGGGCGGGGCCGATCAGCAGATCGTCGGCGGCGCTGACCCCGCCGCCGATGACGAAGCAGGACGGGTCGAGCGCGGCGGCCAGATTGGCGATGCCGACGCCGAGCCACTGGCCGATGTCCTGGAACAGCTCGATGCACATGGCGTCGCCCTCGCGGGCGAGTTCGGTGATCAGCGGTCCCGTGATGTCGTGGACGTTGCCCTTGACGCGGTCGATGATGTTGTACGCGACCGGGGAGTCGGCGGCGGCCAGCTCCCTGGCCTCCCGTACGAGGGCGTTGCCCGAGCTGTACTGCTCCCAGCAGCCCCGGTTGCCGCACGGGCAGCGGTGGCCACCGGGCACGACCTGCATATGGCCGAACTCGCCGGCGACGCCGAACTTGCCGCGCTTGACCCGGCCGTCCTCCAGGATGGCACCGCCGATGCCGGTGCCGAGCGTGATCATGACGAGATGGTCCTCGCCGCGTCCGGCGCCGAAGCGCCACTCCGCCCAGGCCGCGGTGTTGGCGTCGTTGTCGACCATCACCGGCACGGCGAGCCGTGAGGAGATCGCGTCCCTGAGGGGTTCGTCGCGCCAGGCGAGGTGCGGCGCGAAGAGCACCTTGGAACGGTCGGCGTCGACCCAGCCGGCCGCGCCGATGCCGACGGCGTGGACATCGTGGCGGTCGGAGAGGTCGAGGACCAGCTCGACGATGGTGTCCTCGACGACCCGGGGGCTCTTGGACTTGTCCGGCGTCTCGGTCCTGAGCTTCTCCAGGATGTTGCCGTCGGGATCGACGACGCCGGCCATCACCTTCGTACCGCCGATGTCGATACCGACGGTCGGGACGCGGGGCGCGGTGAGCAGGGAGCGGCGCTCACGGGTGCCGACGGTCCGCAGGACGGTGGCGCGGGCGGTGCCGCGGTGTGCGAAGTCGCGGTAGGTGCTCATCGGCCCGCCCCGGTCTCGTCCGTCGGCGCGAGCGGTTCCGGTTCGCCGTGCCGGGTGAGTGGGCGGCTGCGTACGCGCACGAGTCGTGTCGTCCCTGCGGGGTCGGGGGCCGCCTGGCCCGGACGGGTGGCGGCGGCGGACGGTGTCCGCCGTGCCAGATTCTGCCATCCGGGGCGGGTGTGGTCGCCGCACGGCCCGGCGGGGGCCGTACGGCGACGGCCGCGTCCCGGGTCAGTCCCTGTCGGCCGGGCTGTCACCGGAGCGTACGCCGGGGCGTCCGGAGGGTACGCCGGGGTGTTCGGGGCGTACGCCGGGGAGTCCGCCGAGATGGGTGGGCGCGGGGGCCCGCTCCAGTTCATGGCTCAGCTCCTCCAGCTCGGAACCGCCCGCCATCTGCCGCGTCAGCTCATCCAGGGTGATCGAGTCCTTGGTGTGGCTGCCCGACATGACGCCCCGCTTGAGGAGGACGAAACGGTCACCGACCAGATACGCGTGGTGCGGGTTGTGGGTGATGAGCACCACTCCAAGTCCCGCGTCACGTGCGGCGGCCACGTACTTGAGCACCACACCGGACTGCTTCACCCCGAGCGCCGCGGTCGGCTCGTCCAGGACGAGGACCTTCGCGCCGAAGTAGACGGCACGGGCGATCGCCACACATTGGCGCTCACCGCCGGACAGCGTGCCGATCGGCTGGTCGACATCGCGCAGATCGATGCCCATCCGCAGCAGTTCGGCACGGGTCGTCTCACGCATCAGGGCGACATCGAGCCGTTTGAAGGGGCCGCTGCCCCGGGTGGGCTCGGAGCCGAGGAAGAAGTTCCGCCAGACCGGCATCAGCGGTACGACGGCGAGGTCCTGATAGACGGTGGCGATCCCGCGGTCCAGGGCCTCGCGCGGGGAGGCGAGGGTGGTCTTCTCGCCCTCGATCAGGAAGTCGCCCGCGTCATGCCGGTGCAGTCCGGCGATGATCTTGATCAGGGTGGACTTGCCCGCGCCGTTGTCGCCCAGCACACAGCTGATCCCGCCCGCGTGGACCTCCAGCGAGACGCCTTCCAGGGCGCGGATATTGCCGTAGTACTTACTGACGTTGTCGAGTTCGACCAGCGCGCCGCTCGTGGTGCCCGCCATAGCGCCGTCCGTCATGGCGCCGCCCGTCATAGCACCGTCCGTCATAGCACCGTCCGCCGTCGTGTCGCCCGTCATCGTGTCGCCTCCGCACGCTTGCGCACCCACGCGTTGAGCAGGGTGGCCAGAAGGAGCATCGCTCCGAGGAAGAACTTGAACCAGTCCGGGTTCCACTCGGCGTAGACGATGCCCTTGCTGGTCATGCCGAAGATGAACGCGCCGACCGCGGAGCCGATCGCGGAGCCGTAGCCGCCGGTGATCAGACAGCCGCCGATGACGGCCGCGATGATGTAGATCAGCTCGTTGCCGACGCCCTCGCCGGACTGCACGACATCGAACGAGAACAGCAGATGCTGGCCCGAGACCCAGGCACAGAAGGCCACGCCCATGTACAGCGCGATCTTAGTCTTCAGAACCGGGACACCGACCGCGCGGGCGGCGTCGTTGTTGCCGCCCACCGCGAAGATCCAGTTGCCGAAGCGGGTGCGCAGCAGGATCCAGGTGGCGACCGCGACCAGCCCGGCCCACCACAGAATGGTGACCTTCAGCTCGACGCCGCCGAGGGTGAGCTGGGAGGCGAAGAGCTTCTGGGCGGAGGGGAAGCCCTCCATGTCGCCGATGCTCTTGGTCGAGACCGTGTCGCTGATCAGCTTCGTCAGCCCGAGGTTGAGCCCGGTGAGCATCAGGAACGTGCCCAGCGTGATGATGAAGCTCGGCAGTTTCGTACGGGTGAGCATGACGCCGTTGAAGGCCCCGAGGGCCAGCGTGACCAGCAGCGACACCAGGACGCCGACCCAGACGTTCGCGGTCATCTGGAAGCTGAACATCGACGAGACCAGCGCGGAGCTGGTCACCATCACACCGGCGGAGAGGTCGAACTCGCCGCCTATCATCAGCAGCGCCACGGGGACGGCCATGATCCCGATCGTGGAGGCCGCGTAGAGGACGGTGCCGAAGCTGGACAGCTGGAGGACCGAGTCCGCCACGAACGAGAAGAAGACGAAGACGGCGAGCGCGCCGACGACCGAGCCCAGCTCGGGCCGGCCGAGCAGTTTGCGCAGCGGGGAGGCCCGCAGCAGCCGCTCGTCGACGCCCACCGGCAGGCCGGGGCGGTCCTTGACCGGTGGGGCGGTCGTGGTCATCGGGTGCCCCGCTTCGTGTACGCGGCGAGCGCGCCGGCGTCCTTCTCCGTGATGATCTGCGGCCCGGTCAGGACGGGACGTCCGCCGCCGAGGACATCGGCGTTGTACCGGTAGAGCCAGAGCAGGTCCACGGCCTCGTACCCCTGGAGATAGGGCTGCTGGTCGACGGCGAAGCCGAGCGCGCCGGAGGTGAGCGAGGAGGCGACCTTGGCGTTGAGGTCGAAGGTGTCGATCTCGGCCTTGCTGCCCGCGGACTCCTTGGCCTTGACGGCGGTGTCCGCGAAGGGGGCGCCGAGGGTGACGACGGCGTCGATGCTCTTGTCGGTCTGGAGCTTGGCCTCGATGGACGCCTGGACGTCCGGCATGTTCGTACCGTCGACATAGAGGTTCTGGATCTGCCCGTCGAAGGTCTTCTTCGCTCCGGCGCAGCGCTGCTCGTGGCCGACGTTGCCCTGCTCGTGGATGACGCAGAGGGCCTTCTTCTTGCCGCGCTTGTCCAGTTCGTCGCCGACGGCCTCGCCCGCTATGGTCTCGTCCTGGCCGATATGGCTGAGCGCGCCGAAGGACGCCGATTCCGCGGCGCCGGAGTTGACGGTGATCACCGGGATACCGGCCTTGACCGCCTTCTCCACGACGGCCTTCATGGCGTCGGGCTTGGCGAGCGTGACGATCAGTCCGTCGACCTTCTTGTCGATGTAGGACTGCACGAGCTGAGCCTGCTGCTGGCCCTCGTCGCTGTTGGCGTAGAGGAACTTGATGTTGTCCTTGACGGCCGCCTGCTTGGCGCCGCTCTGGACGATGTCCCAGAAGGTGTCGCCGCTGCCCGAGTGGGTGACCATGGCCACGGTCCACTCGGGGGTGTCCACCGCGGCCCGCCCCTGGGCCGCCGCCTGCTGGGCCCGCTCCTCCGCACGCTTGCCGCCGGTGCTGCTGCACCCCGCGAGCACCGAGGCCGCGAGTACCGCCGCCAGCACGGCGCTCGTCGCGCGTACCCCTGTCCGAACTTTTGCCACGACGCCGCGCCCTTCTTGCCGTACTCCTCGGTGCGGCCGGGGCCCGTTCGGTCCCGGCGCCGCCCAAGTATCGGTCATGCCCGTTCGGCGGCCGGTCGGCGGGTACCGGCGCGGGTGGACGCCTGGGCGGGCCTGGCCCGCTTCCCGCCCTCCGTTTCCGGTGGTTCGCGTGCTGCGAGGGGTTCGCGCCATGGATCCGCCTTCTCTCCCGGCCGCCCCGTTGCGGCTGGGGGAGTCTAGTGCCCCTTCCGGCAACGTTTGCCCGTCGCGGCACTGGCCGGGCTCGCACGGACGCGTCAATACTTTGTCCGTACATGCTGACGAAGAGAGGGCGGCGCCGCGGCCCTTACGGGCGCACCAGCAGCTGGAACTCGAAGGAGTAGCGCGAGGCCCGGTAGATGTGCGAGCCGAACTCCACGGCCCGGCCGGTGTCGTCGAACGTGGTCCGCTCCATCGTGAGCAGCGGGGCCCCGGTGGGCTCGGTGAGCCGTTGGGCCTCCTCGGCGGTGGCGGCCCGCGCCCCGACCGTCTGCCGGGCGCTGTGCAGGGTGATCCCGGCGGAGCGCATCATCCGGTAGAGACCGGTCGTCTCCAGCCGCGGGGTGTCGCAGTCGAACAGCCCGATCGGCAGATGGTTGCGCAGATACGCCATCGGCTCCTCGTGCGCGTACCGCAGCCGTTCGACGAGCCGCACCTCCGCGCCCTCCGCCACCCCGAGCGCGGCGGCGACCTCGGCCGCGGCCGGCTCGACGATGTTGCGCAGTACGCGGGTGGCCGGGCGCTGACCGGCCGCCTCCAGATCGTCGTAGAGGCTGCTCAGCTCCAGCGGGCGCTTGACCTGGCTGTGCACGACCTGGGTGCCGACGCCCCGGCGGCGCACCAGCAGGCCCTTGTCGACCAGGGACTGGATGGCCTGCCGGACGGTGGGACGGGACAGCCCGAGCCGGCCCGCCAGTTCGATCTCATTGCCGAGCAGGCTGCCCGGCGCCAGTCTGCCCCGCTCGATGGCCGCCTCCAGCTGCTGCGCGAGCTGGAAGTAGAGCGGGACCGGGCTGGTGCGGTCGACGCCGAGCTGGAGCGGTATGGCGTGATCCGTCTCCGGTCCGGGCCTCTCCGGTCCAGGCGTCTCCGGTCCGGGCGCGGCTGATCTCGGCTGATGGGGCACGGGGCGAGCGTAACCGCACGGCATGTTGACGGGAAGTCGGTACGTTCGATTGTCAGGACAAACTCTTGACATGACGAGCGGCCTGGGGCCACCTTGGGGCCATGCGCATCGGACTTATCGGCACCGGCCGTATCGGCACATTTCACGCGGACGTGCTCAGCCGCCATCACGACGTCGGCTCGCTGGTGGTCGCGGACACCGACTCGGACCGGGCGGCGCAGGTCGCCCACCGTACGGGATCGACCGCCGCCCCCTCCGTCGACGAGATCTTCTCCGGGGGTGTGGACGCCGTGGTGATCGCCTCGGCCACCTCCTCCCACGCCGATCTGATCAGCCGGGCCGCACGGGCCGGGCTCCCCGCCTTCTGCGAGAAGCCGATCGCCCTGGACCTGCCGGGGACGCTCCGCGCGCTGCGCGAGGTCGAGTCGGCAGGCACCCTGCTCCAGCTGGGCTTCATGCGCCGCTTCGACGCGGGGTACGGCGCGGCGCGCGAGCTCGTACGGTCGGGCCGGCTCGGCCGGCTGCACACCGTACGGGCGATCACCTCCGACCCGGCGCCGCCGCCGGCCGCGTATCTGCCGCTCTCCGGCGGCCTGTACCGCGACTGTCTGGTTCATGACTTCGACATCATGCGCTGGGTGACCGGACGCGAGGTGGTGGAGGTGTACGCGACAGGTTCGGACGCGGGGCCCGCGATGTTCCGGGAGGCCGGCGACGTGGACACCGCCGCCGTGGTCCTCACCCTGGACGACGGGACGCTCGCGACCGCCACGGCCACGCGCTGCAACGGCGCGGGCTACGACGTACGGATGGAACTGGCGGGCGAACTGGACCAGGTGGCGGTCGGACTGGACGACCGTACGCCGATCACCTCGACCGAGCCGAAGGGCCCGCCGCCCTCCAACGACCCGTGGCCGGGCTTCCTGGAGCGGTTCGCCCCGGCGTACGAGGCCGAGCTGGACGCCTTCCTCAAGGTCGTCTCCGGCGAGCTGGAGAATCCGTGCGACGGCCGGGAGGCGCTGCACGCGCTGCGGATCGCGGAGGCGTGCGAGCGGTCACGGCGCGAGCGACGCCCGGTGCGGCTGTCGGAGATCCCCGCCCAGGACGGCTAAGGGCGTGTTGTGAAAGTAGCGCCGTCCGCCCGCAGGGCGGGGCCCGCGGCGTCCGGTGCGTGCGATCGCAAGGCGGAGGGTCGCCCCAGTGCTGGACGTACTGGGGCGATCCCAACAACGCGGCGAGCGCGCGTGCCGGGCGTCGCGGGCCAGGCGGGACTTTCGCAACACGCCCTGGCGGGGAGCCGGCTGTCCCTTCCGTCGCTACCAGCGCACCGGCAGCCCGCGCACCCCGCGGATCAGCATTCCGGGCAGCCACTCGTACGGGCCCGCCGCCGGGTCGAACGCCAGATCCGGGCAGCGCTCCAGCAGCGTACGGATGGCGATCCTGCCCTCCAGCCGGGCGAGCGGTGCGCCCAGGCAGAAGTGGATGCCATGGCCGAAGGCGAGATGGCCGGAGCCGCGGCCAGGAGTGCTGGAGCGGCGGATGTCGAAGGTGTCCGGATCGGGGAAGCGGGCCTGGTCGCGGTCGGCGGAGGCCAGGGAGACCAGAACCGTCTCACGGGCCGGAATCACCGTGTCGCCGTAGGTGACCGGCTCGCTGCTGAACCGTACGGTGCTGGTCTCCACCGGCCCCTCGAACCGCAGCGTCTCCTCGATCGCCCCGTCGAGCAGACCGAAGTCGGCCCGCAGAGCGGCCAGTTGGCCGGGGTTGCCGAGCAGCGTCCGCACCGCGTTCGCGATCAGGTTGACGGTCGTCTCATGACCGGCGATCAGCAGGATGTAGGCCCAGGCGCGCAGCTCGGCCGCGGACAGCCGGTCGCCGTCCTCCGCGCGGGTGCGCAGCAGGGTGGAGAGCAGATCGTCACGGGGCGCGGAGGCGCGCTTGTCCTCGATGAGCGCGTCGAGATACCCGCAGAGTTCGATGGTGTTGTCGCGCGCGCCGGTGGATGTGGTCGGCGCGACGATCTCGTTCGTCCAGGCCCGGAAGGTGTCACGGTCCGCGTGCGGCACACCGAGCAGTTCGGAGATGACGGTGATGGGCAGCGGGAAGGCGAACGCGTCGACCAGATCGGCCTGTCCGGCCGGGACCATGGCGTCCAGCAGGTCATCGGTGATCTGCTGGACGCGCGGGCGCAGCTTCTCCACTCGGCGCGGGGTGAATTCGGGAGCGACCAGCTTCCGCAGCCGGGTGTGGTCCGGCGGGTCGAGGGTCAGTACGTGCGGGCCCATGATCGCCTCGTCGGTCGACTCGTAGCCCATGACGGCGAGCGACTTCGACAGCCGTGGATCGGCGAGGGCGAGGCGCCCCTCCTCGTATCCGACGACCAGCCAGAAGCGATTGCCGTCCGGGGTCCGTATCTCGTGGACGGGGCCGGTCTCGCGCATCTTCTCGTAGTACGGATAGGGATTGACGTTGAAGTCCGGTCCGTAGTCCGCAAGTTCGATAGCCGCCATTGGATCAGCGTACGTCGCCGCCGCGGGCGGCGTCCCCTCCCCTGGCCGGATCGGCGTCATGCACGACCAGAGCGATCTGGACACGGTTGTTGAGGCCGAGTTTGGCCAGAATGCGGGAGACATGGGCCTTGACGGTGGGGACGCTCATATAGAGCCCGGCGGCGATCTCGGCGTTCGACTGGCCGCGGCCCACGGCGAGCGCGACCTCCCGCTCGCGCTCGGCGAGGGAGCCGAGCCGGTCCGCCGCGGTGTCCCTCCGGGCCTCGGTGGGCGCCCCCGCCACGTGAGTCATGAGTTGGCGGGTAACGGCCGGTGAGAGCACCGGATCCCCTGCCGCCACCCGCCGTACCGCCGTGACGATCTCGGCGGGCGGGGTGTCCTTGAGAACGAATCCGGCCGCCCCGGCACGCAGTGCCCGCAGCACCTGTTCATCCGCGTGGAAGGTGGTCAGAACGAGTACCTCCGGGGCGTCCGGGCGGCGGCGCAGCGCCTCCGTGGCCGTCAGACCGTCCACCGCGGGCATCCGGATGTCCATCAGCACCACATCGGGTGCGGTCCGCTCGATCAGCGCCGGAACCTCGGCGCCGTCGGCGGCCTCCCCCACGATCTCGATGTCGTCGGCGCCGCCGAGCATGAAGGTCAGTCCGGTGCGGACAAGGGGGTCGTCGTCGACGATGATCAGCCGGATACTCATGAGGCCCACGGTAGCCAAGCGCGGACGGCGAATCCGCCCTCGCCGGTGGCTCCGTGCTCGAACCGGCCGCCGGCCAGCAGCGCGCGCTCGGTCAGCCCGATCAGCCCCTGGCCGGAACCCGGCACATTCGGGACCTCGCCCAGTGGCGCGGCGTTGCGCACTTCGAGGGTGAGACCGTCTCCCGGCCCCCCGCTCACCTCGACGGTGGTCTCGGTGCCCGGCGCGTGCTTACGGGCGTTGGTCAGGCCCTCCTGGGCGACGCGGTAGGCGGTACGGCCCGTGGCGGCCGGCACCGCCGCCGGATCGTCGATCCGGCTGTCCAGCGTCACCTTCATCCCGGCCTCGCGCGATTCGGCGACCAGTGCGTCGAGGGTGACCAGCGTGGGCTGCGGCCGGTCGCCCTCGTCACCGGGCGCCCGCAGTACCCCGATGATCATGCGCAGATCCTGGAGCGCCTCGTGCGCGCTGTCCCGGATCACCCCGGCGGCCCTGGCGACCTCGGGCGCCGGGGCGTCCGGCCGGAACTCCAGAGCGCCCGCGTGGACGCTGAGCAGCGTCAGCCGGTGCGCGAGCACATCGTGCATCTCCCGCGCGATGGCCTCGCGCGCGAGGCGCTGCGCCTGCTCGGCCCGCAGCTCGGCCTCGGCCTCCGCGCGCGTCGCCCGCTCGCGCAGCGCGACGACGAGCTGGCGCCTGGCCCGTACGAGCATGCCCCAGCCGGTGACCAGCAGGATCACCACGACCGTCGCGATGAGCCCGGTCGTCAGGGACGTCGACGGATCGGGCCGGATCACGGACGAGAGGCACCCGGCCACGAGGGAGAGCCCGCCGACGGCCGCGACAATCCGGAACGGCCGGTGCACGGCCACGCAGAAGAGCGCCACGAGCACGGCCCCGCTGGAGACCGGCGACACCGCGCTGACCACGACGAGCACGAGCGTGAGCCCCACGGGCCAGCGGCGCCGCGTCCACAGCGCGCAGCAGGCCAGCACGCCCACGATCGTGTCGATGACGACGACGTGGTCCGCGTTGCCGACGTTCTCGCTGGCCGACAGGGCGAGCAGTCCGACGCCGGCGGCGGCGAGAAACATCAGGGTGTCGATGACCCAGTCCCGCACGGTCCGCCGTGGCCGGGCCCGGCCACGGTCACCGGGCAGCTCGGGGCCTCGCGGGTCCATCATCTCCGAGGGGAGCAGCCAGGGGTATTCCGTGCGTGTCATATTGACCAATTTACGCAGGTGAGGCGGGGCCGACCGGGCCGGAGGGGCCGGAAGCTACCAAAGTCACGCGAGAGCCGACGATGGTTCCGGACGGTGCGCCTTCCGGCGGGGGGCGTCGGGCAGGCGGGACCTTGAAGACAGGCCCTAGGTCGTGTCTGATAATCGATCTTGTGACGGGTCGTGGTGAGTTGACGGATGGGGCGTGGGAGCGGATAGAGCCGCTGCTTCCTCGGGCTGAC
>NZ_JBIWLW010000018.1:0-185618 GCF_044766385.1 Streptomyces sp. NPDC102274
TCCGCTGAACCCACGGATACACCCAGCTGATACACACGGACCAACCCGTGAGTTCCCGCCGAACAGGCTTCAGTTTCCCTGAACTCGCGGGCCTCTAGGGGGTCGAGGAACATCCATGTCAGATCGTGCGCTAAGCGGTCGTCGGCCCTGGTGGGCGGCTGACGGTGCGTCGGTCGTGGGCCGATCTGAAGTTGTTCCACGGATAACGCCCTATTATCTGCGGGAGCTTGGTTCGTCACCTGCGGTGACGCTCTTCGGGCCGTACGTGAAGCGGCCCTGTTATCCGTGGCAAGGGGGAAGCGGTGCCCACTGTCGTGCAACTGCCGACCGGGAAAGCGTTGACCGTCCGCGCGGCGGCCGACGCCTTCCTCGACTCGCTCCGCAACCCGAATACCGTCCGCAGCTACGGAGTCGGCGTCGGCAAGATCGCCGAGCGGATCGGGGAGGCCCGCCCGCTGGGGTCGGTCGCGGACGACGAGATCGGCGAGGCTCTGGAGCTGCTGTGGGGCACCGCGGCGGTCAACACCTGGAACGCCCGCCGGGCGGCGGTGCTGTCATGGCTGGGCTGGTGCGAGGAGTACGGCTACGACGGCCCGGCAGTCCCGGCCTGGACGAAGCGGCTGGCGGTGCCAGACTCCGAGACCCCGGCCCGCTCGAAGATGGCCGTGGACCGGCTCATCGCCCGGCGCGAGGTCCACCTGCGGGAGAAGACGCTGTGGCGGATGCTCTACGAGACTGCCGGGCGGTCCGAGGAGATCCTCGGCGTGAACATCGAGGACCTGGACCTCGCCGCCCGCCGATGCCCGGTCAAGGCCAAGGGCGCCCGCAGTAAGGCCCGCCGCCGCGGACAGGCGCGCGAGGACTTCGTGCTGGAGACCGTCTACTGGGACGCCGGCACCGCCCGGCTCCTTCCCCGCCTGCTGCGCGGCCGCACACGCGGACCGGTGTTCGTCACCCACCGCCGCCCCGGCCCAGGGAAGGTCGTCAGCCCGCGCGACGTCTGCCCGGACACCGGCCTGACCCGCCTCTCCTACGGCCAGGCCCGCGCCCTGCTCGATGAGCACACCGCCGTGCGCGGACCGGGGACCGGCTGGGACCTGCACGAGTACCGCCATTCCGCCCTCACCCACCTAGGAGAGCAGGGAGCCTCCCTGCTGATGCTGATGGCCAAGTCCCGGCACAAGAAGCCGGAGAACGTACGGCGCTATTTCCACCCCTCGGCGGAGGCGATCGCCGAGGTCACCAGCTTGCTTGCCCCGGGAGACAGTCGGCGCTGACCTCGTTAGCGGCAGTCAAGTCGAGCCGGGCTGGGCTGTCTCAAGTCCCCTACGCCGAAGCCGGGTTGCTCGGCCGTCCAATTCTGAAGCGGTTATTGCGAAGTTTTCACTTCATACCTACGGTGAGTGCATGCGACCGAAGCACGAGCCTGAGCAGGTCACCGACCTGTCACGGTTGAGGGCGTTCATGAACCCGCTGCGGATGCAGCTGTACCGGCTGCTGTACGCCGCGGGCACCGCGACCGCCTCTCAGCTCGCCGAGCATGTCGACGAGACGCCCTCGCTGATCAGCTACCACTTGCGCAAGCTGGCCGAGCACGGCTTCGTGACCCAGGCGAGCGGCCAGGGGACCGACGGCCGCGAGCGGTGGTGGCAGGTGGCATCTGAAGAGGGGTGGGGCTTCCGCGACTCGGACTTTGCGGACACGCCCGAGGGCGCCGCCGCCGTCGGCGCAGTGACCCGAGGCATCTTCGACACCCGCGTCTCCCAGTACCGCATGTATCTCGACCAGAAGTCCGCCTGGGGGAAGGCGTGGACCGACGCGTCCTTCAGCTCCGAGTGGCTGCTCGACCTCACCCCGGCCGAACTCGCCGAGATGAGCGACGAGCTTGAGGCGCTGGCCCGACGCTGGCGGGAGCGCGGCAAGGCCGCGATCGTTATCTAGGGTTGTCAAGCAAAACTGCTGGTAATCGGTGTAGATGCCGATCAGGCAAGTAAGGCACGTTCTTCCCGCGGGAGGAAACCCTCGATGGTCCGGCCCGCTGCTCCGGACGTCGGCCTGCCGCCCCGGCGGTGCGCCACAGGCGGCTCTGGGCGGGGAACTGCCGACCTCGCGCGCCTGCGTGCGGCGGCCGGACAGCGGGGAGGGGCCCTTCACATGCCAACATCACTGGCTGCGGGACCACCAGCGTCGCTTGGTGATCGAGATCTTGACCTGTTCGCCTTGGACGCTGACGACGGTCTGCCAGCTGCCGTGGGTGTCCAGGGCTTGGGCGACAGTGCCGACGGAGAACGCGCGGTTCGCCATCATGGCGCCCTGGGAGGCTGCTTCGGGGTCGCGGGCCACCAAGTCGGTGATGTGTTCCATCACAAGGGCCTGTGCTTCCTGGAGGGATCGCGCCCGCGCGCTTTGCTCGCCGAGCGTCACGGTGTAGGTGCTCATCGGCCCAACGTATCGTTGCCCCGCACCGTAAGGTCCTGTGGCCCTCCTCCGAAGCAGACCCTCATGTGGGGGCGCTCGTGCCATGCTCAGGGGAGCCAACGGAGGGGAACGCTGTGGATGTCTTGGCCACTGTCAACGAGATGGTTCCGTACGCCACTGCCGCAGTGACCGCCTACGGAAGTGCGGTCGTCAGCCGGACATCGGAATCCGCCGTGGACGCGACGGTTTCTCTCGGCCAGCGCATCCTCCAGCGGCTGTGGAGCCGTGAGGAGAGCCGGTCCGGGCTGGAGCAGGCGATCGAGGAAGTGGCCGACGACCCGCAGGACGACGACGCCCGGGCGGCGCTGCGCGTGCAGATCCGGCGCATCCTGCGGGAGGACACCGCGTTGGCTGCCGAACTCGCCCAACTCCTGCCCACCCGTTCCTTCACTGCCTCCGGCGACCGTGCCGTTGCGGTCGAGACGAACAACGGCATCGTCTCCACCGGCGACGGCGCCACCATCCAGCGGTGAGCGAGCAGCACTCCATCGAGGCGTCCGGCGAGCGGGCGACGGCTGTCGGGGCAAACAGCGGCATCGTCTCGACCGGCGACCACGCCACGATCGACGCCCGGACCATCCACCTCCCGGCCGGTGCCGTCCGGCTCCCCGCCGAGGTTCCGGCGCCGCGGGGGACCACCAACCTGCCCGCGCCGTCCAACCCCGACTTCGTCGACCGCGTCGAACCACTGGCCCGGTTGGAGGCAGCGCTGGCAGAAACCGGCCCGTCCGTGCCGCCGGTCGTGCACGGCCTGGGCGGCATGGGCAAGAGCGCTCTGGCCCTGCAGGTCGCCCACCGACAGCGCCACCAGTACAACCCCGTTTGGTGGCTCAGGGCCGACTCCGCCTCCAGTCTCACCCACGGGCTCGCGGGCCTGGCCTCACGGCTCGCACCCCACCAGCATCTGGCCTCAGCGACTAGCACTGAGCGCGCCGAATGGGCCCTGGGCTGGCTGCAGTCCCATCAAGACTGGCTCCTGGTGCTGGATGACGCCGCGTCCCCGCATGACCTGACGCCGGTACTGGGTATGACCACGGGGCGCCACATCATCACCAGCCGACGGACCGCCGGCTGGCGCCGCCTGGCCCGGCCCCTCTCGCTCGACACCTTGCCTCCTGACGCCTCGGTGGAGCTGCTGATGCGCCTGCTCGACCCGGACGACCCCGACGACGAGCATGTGCTGGCACGCCTCGCCGAGGAGCTGGGGCACCTGCCCCTGGCCCTGGAGCAGGCCGCCGCGTACATCGATTCCACGGCCATCAGCCCGGCCGTCTACCTCGACCGGCTCCGCCGTTACCCGGGGCGCATGTTCGCCGCTGCAGCGAGCGGTCAAGAGGCTGACGACCAGCGGACCGTCGCCCGGATCTGGCAACTGTCCCTCCAGGCGATCACGGCCCGGCAGCCGCTGGCCGGGAACCTGCTGCGGCTCTTCGCCTGGCTGGCGCCCGTCCCGCTGCCGCGCGACGTCCTCACGAACCTGGACGGGCTGGGAGACGACCTTCTCGCCCTCGACGATGCGCTGGCCCTTCTCCACGGCTACAGCATGATCACCCTGAACCGGCAGACCATCACCGTCCACCGCCTCGTCCAGGCCGTCGCGCGCATCCCGGACCCGGCCGACCCGCACCGCACCGTCCAGGCCGTCGCCGACGCCCGCCACCAGGCCGCCCTGCTGCTAGAACAGGCCCTGCCGGAAAACGCACTGTTCAACGTGCCCGGGTGGCCCAGATGGCGCGAACTCCTGCCCCACCTGCTGGCCCTGACCGAACGAACCCCGCCGGAAGAAGAGGACTTGCGTACCGCCGGGCTCCTGCTGGCGGCCTCCGGGTACCTCCAGGGAGACGGACCCACCAGCACTGCAGTCGTGTGCGCCCAGCGAGCGGTAGACCTCTACCTACGTCTCGCGGGCCCCGACCACCCGGCCACGCTCGTGGCCCACAGCTTCCTCGCCAGCGCCCACCGCGCCGCCGGCGACCTGGAGGCGGCCACCCCGCGGCACCGGCAAAACCTCGCCGACCACGAACGCATCCACGGGCCAGACCACCCCGACACCCTCGTCGCGCGCGCCAACCTCGCCTACCTCTACGCCCTGCAGGGAGAGCCGGGACGGGCGCGGGACCTGCACCAGCAGAACCTGACGAACATGCAGCGCCTGCACGGCCCCGATCACCCGCACACCATCAACGCCCTTGCGAACCTGGCCAGCTCCTACCGGGAGACGGGCGACCTGGAAAGGGCCCTCGGCCTGCACCGGCGAGCCGTCACGGACTACGAGCGGGTCTATGGACCGGACCACTCCGAGACCGTCACCGCACGCAGCAACCTCGCCTACGCCCACCTGCTCGCAGGCGACCTCACCGAGGCGGCTGCCATGTTCGCCCGGGTGCTCGCCGACCGCGAACACCTCTACGGGCCCGACCACCCCCTAACCGAACTCGCCCGCCAGTTCCTGGAAAGCGCCCGCCCGACGCCTACACAGTGAGGCTGAGGCCAGCTCTTGCGTCGCAGAGTGCTGGCGATGGCCCTGTGGGTGGTGCCGCACGGTGCGGGGCCGTCCGAGTGGACAGTGCGTTTCCGCGGCGTGAGGTGCTCGTTGGCCGCTCCGGGAGACCAGGGAGTGAGTAGCGCCTGCTGCCCGCTCTGGTAGATCTTCGGCTTCTTGCTGCGGCTGCCGCTCCAGGTGCCAGGGCCCGAGTGGGCCGGGCCGCAGGGCGCCTCCTGGGCTCTCATATCCACCGTCGTGGACTGCTTTTACGACGACATGATTGCCTCTACGGCCAAGCTGTGATCATCGAAAACTCGGGGATCTCCCCGGCGCGCGCGTGCCCTGGCAGAAGGACCACCCAAAGGCTGATCGGGCTCCTGCAGAGCTTGGCAGCGGTAATCAGGGCCCATGGGAAGGTTGTGTCACACGTGAGCACCGGGACATGCACCATCATGGCCCTGTCCCTGTGCCTTGAGCGATAGGTCACCTTGCATGCGGAGGTGGGCCGAGTGATCATCCATTTACAGATACCGACGTTAGGGGTGTGTTGTGGGGGGATCGGAGTATGGGTGGCTCACCGACGCCGTTTCGGACTTCGGAAAGACCTGTAGAGAAAGGCTGAGTGGCCCCGGCGGGCCCGAGGCGGTGATACGCCGACCCATCGAGGACCTCCTCCAGGCTGCTGGTCGCTGCTACGGACTGAAAAAGGTCCTGTGGCATGACGAGACCCGACTTGACGAGCTCGGCGTACGCCCTGACTACGCAGTACAGGTTGACGGGGCGATCATCGGCTACATCGAGGTGAAGAAGCCCGGGCTGAACATCGATCCAGAGTCCTTCACCGGGCAGAACAAGCGCCAGTGGGAGCGGCTGCGTGATCTGCCGAACCTCCTTTACACCAACGGGACCACCTGGCGGCTTTTCCGCGGGGGCAAGGAAGCGCGGGATCCAGTCCACTTCGAGGGCTCCCTCAGGAGCGCGGGCGGCAAGCTGTCTGTACCGGCGCCCGCCAACCTGGACAGTTTGCTGCGCACGTTCCTTGGCTGGGAGCCAGAGCCCATCCGGTCCGTGTCGGCCCTTGTTCAGCGAATCGCGCCGTTGTGCCGGCTGCTGCGCGCCGCAGTACTGGAACAGCTTGCCGCGACCGCGGTGGCCAGCAGCGTAGCCAGGCGCCGCGAGTCGCCGTGGCGGCGCAGCAGCGATGCTTTGCCGTCCACCCCGTACCGCGACAGCTCCGCCAGCCGCCGCGGCGGTATCGCGGACACGTCCACCTCGGCCATCCCGAAGTCGGCGATCTCCGCCGCCCGCGCGAGTGCCCATTTCATCTGGGGCCCGGAGATCCGGACCGGTCCCCGCCGCAGCCGGTCCAGCTCCGACACCCGGGCCCCCGGCGGCACCGTCAGCAGGGAATCGAGCACGGCCCGCTGACCAGTGCTCAGCAGCCCGTAGAGGGTTTCCCACAGCCTCTGGTTCGCCGCCTCCCGCACCGAGGCGATCAGCCGGGCCAGCGTCGTCACCCCGGGCAGCAGCACCCGCCGCTCGCGCAGCCACCCCACCGACGCATCGAACAGCGCCTTCGGGCCCTCCCCGGTCGTCCAGGCCCGCGCGTCCACCCACACCCGCAGCTCTGTCTCCGCTTCGGCGAACTCCGTGTACTCCAGGACCTGCCGCAGCTCACGGACGTGATCGAGCCGGGTGTTCTCCCGATCGCCGTACGTCTTCAGCACCGACGCGTCCGCGATGCCGAGCTGCTCGGCGAGATAGTCGGCGACCTCCGCCGGCACGTCGGTCGGGTCGTCCAGGAACACCCCGAGATACCGCGCGGTCGTGAGCTGGGCCGCGAAGCCCAGCCGGTTGTACGCCCGCCGCTTCGGCTCGATCAACGCCCGATCCGCGTCATCCAGGAAGAAGAACCGCTCCAACTCCGTACGCGACGGCGCCACGTCATACGCCGCGTACGTCGCAGCCTGCGAATCCGTCAGAAACTCGACCGGCACCCCGGACCTCCAGACAGTCAATGATCAACACGACTGCCGAAGGCTCCGCCCCCACAGAGCCCCAGGTCAAAGCGCTCTCAGGCCCGCGACGGGCTTAGCGCCATTTTCGTTCCGATGTTCCTCAACCCCCTCCCCCGAGGCGATTTCGGAGCTGACCAGCCTGCTCGCCCCCGGCGACGAGCGCCTCTGACCCTGCCGTCACCGGCGTGCCCTACCGTGGAACCACACCACGGCCCTGGCGGTCAGGAGGCCGTGTCGGCTTCGGCTTCGGTCAGTGCAGGCGCGTGGCTGCGATCCCGCCGTCGACGTCGAGCGTTGCGCCGTGGATGAACACCGCCTCGTCGGAGGCGAGGAACCGGACCGCGTACGCGATGTCGACGGGGCGTACGGGAGAGCCTGCGGGAGTGCCTTTCGCCATCTCGGCAAGCTGATCCGATTTCGTTGAGTTGCCCCGGGTGGCAGTCGCTCCCGGTGCGACGGTGTTCACGCGGACACCGCGCGTGCCGTACTCCGCTGCCCACGCCCGGGTCAGCTGCTCCACTGCCGCCTTGGTCGCCGGGTAGAGAGCCTTGTAGGGGACGCCCACCCGGGCCATCCACGAGCCGATGTTCACGATGGCGCCGGAGCCGCGCTCGGCCATACGCGGCGCGAGGGCGGCGACGAGGACGTGCGGGGCACGGATGTTGGTCGCCCAGAGAGTCTGCATTTCGTCATCGGTGACCGTCTCGGTGAAGGAACCCGGGTACACGCCAGCGTTGTTGACCAGGATGTCGACGGATCCCCCGAGTACGTCCTCGGCCCGCTCGGCGAAGGCCCGGATGTCGGCCGGCTCGGCGTTGAAGTCCGCGGTGAGCGCGTGTGCCCGCCCGCCGGCCTTGACGATCGCACGCACCACGCCTTGCGCCCGCTCGGCGTCCCGGCCGCTGACGACGACCTCGGCACCAGAGGCGGCGAGGACCCGGGCGACGGCCTCACCGATTCCGCCGGACGACCCGGTGACCAGCGCGGTCCGTCCGGCGAGCGTGGTGTCGGCGTTGAGGGAGGCCAGGAGATCTTCGTTCGTCCTCATGCCTCGATCCTCCTGCCCGCAGTCACCGTGCACCTTGTCCGACGCGATCAGTTCCTTGCCGGATCCGGTCTCCGGTGCGACCAGCGGGGATGAGGTTGGATGTCGGTATGGACCGGTCTGTTGCCCAGAGCCTCGATCGAGCGGCCGAGGCGGTGCTGCGGCATGCGCGGAACCCGGCGAGGGCGCAGGCGCTCGGGCTTCGGCTGAGCCACGTCGGCGCACCGACCGAACTCGCCTACCAGCGCTACACCCCGTCACTGTCCGTCGTCCTCGCGGGACGCAAACGGTCGATCGTCGGCGACGACGACCAGGCCTGGGGCCGTGACCGGTTCATCATCACGCCGGTCGACATCCCGGTTGTCGCGGGTGTCGTCGAGACAGATCCACGGCGCGGCTTCCTGGCGGCCCGCTGGCAGCTGGCCCCGACCCTCGTCGGGGAGGTCGCCGCCGCGATGCCGCGCAATGATCAGCCATCCGGAAGGATGGACCGGCTCGGCACATGGACACCCGCCCTGGCCGACGCCTGCGCAAGGCTGGTCACCCTGCTCGACGAGCCCGAGCACATTCCCGTCCTCGGGCCCCTGATTGCTCGGGAGATCGTGCTGCGCCTCCTGCAGACCGATCAGGCCCCCCGGGCCCTGGCAGCGGTCGACGACGGCGACCCCGTCGTTCCACGCGCCGTGCGCATTCTCACCGACCAAATGGCCGAGCCGTGGTCGATGAGCATGCTCGCCACCGAGGTTCGCACCAGCCAGCCGACGTTGTTCAGACGCTTCAAAGAAGCGACCTCCATGACCCCCATGCAGTACCTCAAGCGTCTTCGCCTCGGTGAGGCCCGTCACCGCATAGTCGTCCTCGGGGAATCTGCAGCGCAGGCCGCCGCCGCGGTCGGCTACCGCAGCGCGCCCCACTTCTCCCGCGACTACCGCCACCTCTACGGAGCATCGCCCGCTGCAGATGGTGCGCGCTTGCGAGAACAGCTGCGCCATGGAGGAACCGACGGCTGGCTCAGTCCGGGCGCTTGACACACGGTGCGACCATCCGCCCGGACCGGCCCCCGCGCCGGGCGCTCACTCGTCGTCGTCGGCATTCTTATTGCGAAGGGGGCGCAGGCCGCCGGGCAGGTCGGGGAGCTGGAAGGAGTAGCGACCCAGCATCTCCTTATCTGGACACCTTCGAGTGACGCCTGAACCGGCGCCGTGGCGGTGGCCGCCCCGGGGTTCGTTGGGCCACCTGAGTGCAGGCTTGGGGAGGTCGGTGTGCAGGTGGTCAAGGAACGCGACGGTGGTGTCGTACGGCGTGTGCAGTTGGTCAACGGCGACGGCGAACAGGTCACGGCGGCCCGCCGGTTCCTGGATCATCTGGTCGACCGGGGTTTCTCGCCGCACACGATCTGCGCGTACACGTACGACCTGCGGCGTCTCTTCACCTTCCTCGCTGCTGAGGGCATGGACTGGCGCGAGTTCGGGGGCCCGGATGCGTTGCGGCTGCTGGCGTTTTTGCGGCGGGCTCCGTCGCGCCGGCCGGCCCAGCGGCTCGGCCTGACGGTGGTGGTCGCCGGTCTGGAGGCGCCGGGCAGTCTTCTCGCTCCGGCGACGGTGAACCGGATCTTGGCAGCTGTCTCCAGCTTCTACGACTGGGCGGTGGTCGCCGAGGAGTACGACGGCGACTCCCCGATGCAGATGCGCCTTGACCCGGCACTTGCCCGGGTGCCTGAACGGCATCAGCCGTTCATGGGCCGCGCGAGCCGTCAGCAGCCGATGCGCCGCACGGTGACGGTCAAGCAGCCGCGGCGACTGCCGCGCCCCGTGGACGAGGTGGTGCTGAAGCAATTCATCGGCAGCTTGAAGCGGCTGCGGGATCTGGCGGTGTTCGGCCTTGGGACTGGTGGGCTCGCATGTTGCGGTGTCGCGTATTCCCTGTAGCCGGAAGTTCGGTCTCACGTTGAGTAAACGTGAGACCGAACTGGGGGCGGCCCTATTCCTCGTCGAGGAGGATGTTGGCGAGTTCTTCCACCTTCTCGGTGATGACCTGGAGCTTTTCAGCGTCCCGCGAGGTGTTCATGCGGCGAAGTGCGACCTCGGCCGCCTTGCTGCTGCCGTCGCGAAACACGGCGTCTACGACAGCAGCAGCAGGAGTGCCGCGCTTGTAGAGAGTGATGACGGCGTACTGCTCACCGGGGATATCGGCGGGCAGGTGGGCGAGTCCGAGACCGTCGAGACGGCGACTGATGCTGGCACGGACATGAACGCCGAGGCGGCCGGCCTGCTCCAGGTCACGCAGAAGCCACATGACGACACGAAGAACGCCGCCAGACTCCTCGACGGCGTGCCGCAGTTCCTCCCAGCTCTCGACCTGGCCGCCAGCGTCGCCTGCGGTGAGGTCGAACACAGGTGTAGCCATAAGGACCCCCCAGTTTTGAAGTCAAAGAAAATCTCTGACTTCAGATTATCCTTGCGGATTTGTTTCGTCCAGAGGTTGTCGTCGACCGATCGACCGCTGGTGGTCGCCGGGCGCGTATCGGCTCCAGGTGCCTCCGGCTTCGGTGACCAGGCGGGTGGCGGTCTTGTCGTGGTAGCCGAGGGCTTTCGCGATGACAGGGGCCGGGGCCTGGAGGACGAGTTGGCGGATCGCGGAGGTTTTGCCGCGCTGCGGCGGGACGCCAATCTTCCGCAGTTGGACCTGGAGGCTGACCGGGTTCATCGGCTGTCCGGGCTGGCGGCCGGGGAAGAGCCACTGCGAGCTTCTGCTGCTGGCGTAGGGCTGGCGCTGGCGGGACTGGTTGTAGGCCCGAAGGAGGTCAGCGACGGGTTCCGGAAGCGGGGAGGGCGGATCTCCCAGCCGGACGGTGACGATTGTCCCGTCGTCGATGACGTCGTCGACAGTGAGGCGGACGATGCGGGAGACGGGTTGCGCGTAGAGGAGAACGAGCGCGGCGGCGACCCGGGCTCGGAGCGGCAGGGAGTCGTCGTTGAGGGTCCGCCGGAGAATGGCGAGTCGGCGGTGCTGGTGCAGCGGCGCTTGGTCCTGGTTGATGACCTGGGGTGGCAGGGTGAGGCGGGGCATCCGGCTCGTCTTCATGCACCAGCGCAGGAACGTCTGGGCCGGGCGCCGGGTGGCCAGCTTCTCGGTGTGCCAGGCGTCGAGGTCGGCCTGCTGACAGTGTTCGATGGTGCGGCCTCGGTCGGCGAGCCAGGCGAGGAAGACGCCGGCCTGGGTGACCTCCTGTTTCGCCTGGTTGGTCTGGGAGCGTCCCAGTGGCCCCTTCTCCGCCTTGTTCCGCAGGCGCCGCATCTGGTGCCAGGTCGCGAAGTGCTGTAGGAGCCGACGGTGTTCGGGGTCCTCGATGACGGCGAGCCGTTCGGTCAGCCAACGCTGATAGAGCATGAGCTGTGCGGTGCGCGTCCGCGGCCGCTGCCCCGGCTGCCGAGCCGACCGACTGCTGCCGGGTCGGGATGCCGCCGGCACACCGATCTGCCGTGACTGCGCGGGGATCGTCCGCGACTTCTTCTGCGACTGCTGTGGCTTCGAGGGGGTACTCCTCGGCGGGCGCCTCTGTGAACCCTGCACGCTCGCCGACACCCTCGGCCGACTCCTCAACGACGGCACCGGCCGTGTCGCTCCTTCACTGCAACCACTGGTTACCGCCCTGCTGGAGACGGACCGGCCGAAGAGCCGCCTGATCTGGCTCCGCAACCCGAACGTCGTCCGGCTTCTCCGGGGCCTGGCCACCGGCACCATCCCGCTCACCCATGACGGACTGCACCAGGAAACACCCTCGTAACAGGTCCGGCAGATCGGGCCGTCCGACCACTCCGCCGACTTCGCCGCCCGACGGCCGCAGCGTGCGCAGTTCCGGACATGCCACCGCTCGTACTCCTCCGGCGTCACTGCTCAGCCCTCGGGCGTCAGCCGGACCCGCGTGGGTCGGCGGGCGGCGAGGTTGATCGGAGCTTCTTCGCCGGCGGTGCGACGGGCTGGGAGGTTCTGGGCCGAGGTAGCGATCAGGTCGGTGGGTGTGCAGTCGAGGATGTCGCAGAGGGTGGCCAGCACCGGCAGGGACAGTCGTTCGGGTGTGCCGGAGACCAGGCGGTGGACCTGGGAGGCGGATAGCGTGATGCCGCGTTCGGTCAGGTGTGGCATGAGCTCGGCGACGGTGAACATGCCGCGGGCGGCCATCAGCATGCGCAGGCGCCACCGGTAGCTGATCTGGCGTGGCATCAGGAGGTCCTTCCCGGCCGCAGAGCGGCCTCGATGGTGGCGCCCAGGACGCGTCGCAGGGAGCGGGTGCGGAAGTCGGAGGAGACGCAGCTGTAAATCGCGGTGGTTGAGGCGTGGTCGTGGCCGACCTGCTGCTGGACGAACAGCGGGTCGTGGCCGTCCTCGATCAGGTGGGTGATGTAGGACCTGCGCAGCGAGTGGAACTCCAGCGCGGGGTCCAGGCCGGCGGCGTCCCGGTAGGCGGCGAATCGGGAGTCCAGCCGCTGGAGCCCGATCCGCGGACCTCGCTCGGACGGCCAGAGGGCCCGGCTGGGCGAGTGCCGCATCCCGGGCCGGACCTCGCTGATCCATTCATCGATGGTGCCGGGCGTCCAGTGCCAGACGGTCAGCACGCCGCGACGCTTGGGCGGCGAGCCCTTCTTGGCCTTGCCGTAGCGGACCAGCAGAGTGCCGTACTCGCCAAACTCCCGGCCTTGCGGATTGCGGCCGAAGTCGGTGAGATCAAGCATCCGGGTCTCGTTGCGGCGCAGGCCGTAGGCGTATGCGACCTTGAACAAGGCGGCGTCCCGGAAGGCCGGCAACCAGCCCTTGCGGCCCTTGCCGCGAACACGCAGGACTTCCTCGTCGGCGTGGTCGAAGAATGCCTCCAGCTCGGGCCGGGAGAAAGCTCGGCGTTCCGGCTCGCCCTCGGCTTCATCGGCGTGCGTCGCGGCGTTCCAGTCGTAGACCACTTGAACTGGGTGGGTCCCGAAGTGCCGCAGGCACTCGTCGCCCCAGCCATAGGCGGGGTTGGTCAGGAAGTCGCAGAACTGCCGCACTGAACCCTGGTAGTTGCGCAGGGTGGAACGGACGCAGCCGTGCACGGCTCGCAGATCGGCCGACCATTCGTCGACGTGCTGTGGCGTCCACTGCCACGGCATCACGTCGGCATGCCGGGTGAAGGACCGGACCGTGCGTTCCTGGTCATTGACGTATCCCGGCGAGAGATTCCGGGCGAGCTGCTGGTTGCGCCAGCCCTTGATCATCGCCTCGAAGACCTGCTCGTCCGGCCGCGTTTGTCAGTGGGCATCTGCAGATCTCACTCCATCGAGCGATTGAACTGCGAAGACGCCCCCGGGTCGCATCTGATGCGAAATTCTCGCGTCAGATGCGATGGACGGAGAGTGATGGCTGATGGGTGGGGACGGTCTCGTTCCAGGGTCTGCTCGACTGCACCTGATCGACGGCCTGCCGCTGCTTTGAACTGGTGGGCCAGGGCGAGAGCCTTCTCCAGTTCGGGCCGGTCTGGTCTCTGAGGGGGATCGTGCGCTCGTCCCTCTCACTCTTGGGGTAGTCCACGCTGACCTTGTGCTCGTCAAGGTCGACATCGCGCACATCAAGAGCAATGGCATCGCCGGTTCGGAGGCCCCCTTCCCACAGCAGCGCCCACAGCGCGCGGTGCTCGGCCGGAATCGTGTCGTCATTGGTGAGGCGCAAGAAGTCCTCGGGTGCAACGATCTCGGCAGCCAGGTCAGCGCGATACCCACGGCCGGGTCGCTCATCGCGGGCAGCGTCGGCCGCCGCCCGGTCGTAGCGCATGGCGTCAGTAACGGGATCACGGTCGACAGGGTCAAGCGGGGCAAGGACCCGCCGGACGGTCGCCGGATTGAGGCCCCAGCGCTCGGCGCACTCTCGGGCAGTGGTGAGATCCACACGACAACAATCACTTCACGCCCATCACGCTTCGGAACACGGCGACATCGACGCAGAATCCTGGGATCATGGGCGTCTCGCGCCACCCCAGAGACCTGAGATTTGCAATCACAACTGCATACCGCCCCGTGCTGACATGTCAGCACGGGGGCAGGATCGAGGAGGATAGAGCTAGACTCAGGCGGACGCAAACGGGCGTAGTTACCCAGCTCTCGCGGATCTCCGCAGGTCAGCAAGGTAACGCTTTCGGGTTCGAATCCCGTTGGGGGCACGCAACACTGTGTGCGAGACTGGTGCTCGCACATTGCTTGGTCCTGTGGAGCAGTTTGGAGTGCTCGCCACCCTGTCAAGGTGGAGGCCGCGGGTTCAAATCCCGTCAGGACCGCTGCAGCCGTCGAGGTTGCGTGGCTGGGTAGCTCAGTTGGTACGAGCGATCGCCTGAAAAGCGATAGGTCGCCGGTTCGATCCCGGCCCCAGCCACTTCGGCCCGTAAGGGCGGTAGCCCCCCACCGAGATCGTCGGCGGGGGGTTTCTCATGCCCCGGTCTCGGTACGGGCCGGCTCGGCCCGCTTGTCACGCTCGTCCCTTCCCTCTCCCTCCCGGTCGTCGCGGTCGTCGCGTCCGTGGAGCAGGCGCATCAGTGTGATCACCGCCACCACCAGCACCACCCCGCTCAGCAGCGCCCAGTCCGGGACCGCCGCCCCGACCCCGCGCGCCCACTGTTCGGTCGCGAAGGAGTCGTCGACCGAGAGCAGCCCCGGCAGCGCCGTCGTCCCGTCGAAGACGAGGAAGACCGCGCCCATGACGATGAAGAAGAGCCCCGAGAGCAGCGAGGTCGTGTGCAGTTCGAAGCGTCCGAGCCGGAAGGCCCGGCCACGCAGCCACCGCCGCCCGCCGAGATCGAACCGCTCCCAGAGCAGGGCGAGCAGGAAGAGCGGTACGGCCATGCCCAGCGCGTACACCGCGAGCAGCAGTCCGCCGTAGACCGGACTGCCGCTCAGCGCGGCCACGGTCAGCACGCTGCCGAGGATCGGGCCCGCGCAGAAGCCGGCGAGCCCGTAGACCAGACCGAGGGCGTACACGGACAGCGCGGTCGTCGACCGGATCCGGCCCGACAGCGCGGCCATACGACGCGAGGCGAAGCCCATGCCGAGGATCTGGGCGACCCCGAGCGCGATGATCAGCCAGCCTCCGACGGCGACCAGCAGATCGCGGTGGCCGTAGAACAGCCGGCCGGCGAAGGAACCGGCGGCGCCCAGCGGGACGAGCATGGTCGCCAGGCCGAGATAGAAGATGCCGGTACGGGCCAGGAGCCGGCCGGCCGAGTCGATGGAGTACGCGAAGAACGCGGGCAGGAGCAGGGCGCTGCACGGGCTGAGCAGTGCGAGGAGACCGCCGAGCAGGGCGACCGGATACCCGATGTCGGTCACTGGTCCCCCTTGCCGTCCGTACCTGCCCTGCCACCCTTTTCGACCTCGGGAGCCCCCTCGGAAGCACCTTCGGAAGCGGCCTCGGGGGCGCCCTTCGCCGCGGCCTTCGCCGACTCGATGGCCTGCGTGAAGGTCTCCACCGGCTGCGCGCCCGCGATGGGCCGGCCGTTGATGAGGAAGGACGGCGTGGAGGTGGCGCCGAGGCCGTATGCCTCCTCCTGGTCCTTCCGTACGGCCGCCGCGGCGGCGTCCCCGGCGCGGTCGCGCCTGAACCGGTCGAGGTCCTTCACTCCGGCCTCCCGGGCGAGCGCGTCGAGCCGGTCGGCGCCGAAGCCCTTCTCCTTCGACCCCTCGGCGTACGCGGCCGAGTGGAACTCCCAGAAGCGGCCCTGCTGTCCGGCGGCCCAGCCGGCGCGCGCGGCGGTCTCCGACTCCTTGCCGAAGATCGCGTAGTTGCGCCACTCGATGCGCAGGGTGCCGTTCTTGACGTACTTCTCGACGAGGCCGGGCTCGGTGTCGCGGGCGAACTGGCCGCAGTAGCCGCACTTGAAGTCGGCGTACTCGACCATGACGACCGGCGCGTCCGCTCGGCCGACGGCGAGCGGGTCCGCTTCGTCACGGCGGGCGAGCTTCGCCAGCTCGGGATAGACCCCGGCCTGCGGCTCCCGAGGCTCCCGCGGGTCCTGCGGCTCTGCGGAGACCTCGGTGACCGGGCCGTCCCCGGTCGCGACGCGGTTGGCGGTGTCGGGCTTGGTGGTGGTGTACGAGACGACGCCGAGCAGGGTGGCGGCGGCCACGACTCCGGCGCCGATGACGAGGGCACGGCGGGAGGACATGCGGGAAGGCTGTGCGGACATGGGTATGCGGCTCTCCGTTGCGATCCACGAAAAAAAGGGGGACGAAAGGGTCGGAGGCAGCCAGGCCCTATACGCGCAGTACGGAGAGATCGACCGGAGACGGCGCGGCGACCGGAGACGGCCCGCGGTCGGGCGTCACGGCGAGTACGGCCTGAGCGACGCCCCACGCGCCGGCGATGTCGCGGGCGTCGTGCAGCGCGGGCAGCAGTTCATGGACGGAGTTGCCGCGCGCGGGGGTGAGGGGCGGGGTGCCCGTATCGTCCCGGTCGCCGCGCCCGCACCCCGGAGTCCGGCCGCCGTGTCCGGCGTCGTTCGCGACGACCTCGGCCCCGGCGGCCACGGCGGTCCCGACAGTCTCGTCGGCGCCAACGGTCTCGTCCGCCGCCACGGCCGACGGAAGACAGAACAGCAGCGCGACCAGCACCCCCAGCAGCGCCCCGCCCGCACCCGCACCCATGAAGCGGCGGCGCCTGCTTCCGGTGCGGGTGTTGATCATCGGCTGAGCCTCTCCGAGGGCCGGCGGTACGAGGGGCGACGGTACGAGGGGGACGGGTGCGTGCCTCGCATCGTAAGGGGTGATCATGCCAACCGGGCAATACGGCCCGCCGACCCGCCGGGCCGCCGCGTCGGGTCCGCCGCTGAAATGGGTTCGCCACTCCCGAGCGGCGGGTGAGATCCTGGGCCAGGTATGTCTACTTCCTTCACCGACCTCCAGACCCTGCTGGCCGACGTCTCGCTGCGCGACGCGCAGCGGCTCGGCCGCCGTCTCGAAGGCGCACGGCGCATCCGTAAGCCCGACGCACGGCAGGCCGTGCTGGACGAGATCGCCGGCCAGGCCGGAAAGGCCGCCGAGCGCATCCGGCTGCGCGCGGCGCGGATGCCCGCCGTCTCGTACCCCGAACAGCTGCCCGTCAGCCAGAAGAAGGACCTGATCCTGGAGGCGATACGCGACCATCAGGTCGTGATCGTCGCCGGTGAGACCGGCTCGGGCAAGACGACGCAGATCCCCAAGATCTGTCTGGAGCTGGGCCGCGGGGTCCGCGGCATGATCGGGCACACGCAGCCCCGCAGGATCGCCGCGCGTACCGTCGCCGAGCGCGTCGCGGAGGAACTGGACACCCCGCTGGGCGAGGCCGTCGGATGGAAGGTCCGCTTCACCGACCAGGTCAACCAGGACGCGACGTTCGTCAAGCTGATGACCGACGGCATCCTGCTCGCCGAGATCCAGACGGACCGCGAGCTGCTCGCCTACGACACGATCATCATCGACGAGGCCCATGAGCGAAGCCTCAACATCGATTTCCTACTGGGCTATCTCGCCCAGCTGCTCCCCAGACGCCCGGACCTGAAGGTCGTCATCACCTCCGCGACCATCGACCCGGAGCGCTTCTCCCGCCACTTCGGCCGCATCGCCTCCGTCGGAGTCGATGGCGGTGACGGCGGAGACGGCGGAGAGCGGCGGGGCGCGCCCATCGTGGAGGTCTCGGGGCGTACGTACCCCGTCGAGGTCCGCTACCGGCCCCTGCTGGAGGAGGACGGCGAGGAGGGCGACCGCGACCAGATCACCGCGATCTCCGAAGCCGTGGACGAACTCCAGTCGGAGGGCCCCGGCGACATCCTGGTCTTCCTCTCCGGCGAGCGTGAGATCCGTGACACCGCGGACGCCCTGGAGAAGCGCAAGCTCCGAGGCACCGAGGTCCTCCCCCTCTACGCCCGGCTCTCGCACGCCGAGCAGCACCGCGTATTCCAGCGCCACAGCGGACGCAGGATCGTTCTGGCGACGAATGTGGCCGAGACCTCGCTGACCGTCCCGGGCATCAAGTACGTCATCGACCCGGGCACCGCCCGTATCTCCCGCTACAGCCACCGCACCAAGGTCCAGCGGCTGCCGATCGAGCGGATCTCCCAGGCCAGCGCCAACCAGCGCAAGGGCCGCTGCGGCCGTACGTCGGACGGGATCTGCGTACGGCTCTACTCCGAGGACGACTTCGAGTCGCGCCCGGAGTTCACCGACGCCGAGATCCTCCGTACGAATCTGGCGTCCGTCATCCTCCAGATGACCGCGGCCGGCCTGGGCGACATCGAGAAGTTCCCCTTCATCGATCCGCCGGACCACCGCAATATCCGCGACGGTGTGCAGCTGCTCCAGGAGCTGGGCGCGTTCGACCCGTCGCAGGCCGCGCAGAAGGATCCGAAGAAGCGGCTCACCCCGCTCGGCCGCAAGCTCTCCCAGCTCCCCGTGGACCCGCGGCTGGCCCGGATGGTCATCGAGGCCGACCGCAACGGCTGCGTGCGCGAGGTGATGGTGATCGCCGCCGCGCTCTCCATCCAGGACCCGCGCGAGCGGCCCGCCGAGAAGCAGGCCCAGGCGGACCAGCAGCACGCCCGGTTCAAGGACGAGACCTCCGACTTCCTGGCCTTCATCAATCTCTGGCGTTACATCAGGGAACAGCAGAAGACGCTGTCCTCCTCGGCCTTCCGCCGGATGTGCAAGTCGGAGTATCTGAACTTCCTGCGGATCCGTGAGTGGCAGGACATCTACTCGCAGCTGCGTACGGTCGCCAAGCAGATGGGCATCCACCTCAACGAGGAGGACGCGGCGGACCAGTCCGTCCACGTCTCGCTGCTGGCGGGGCTGCTCTCGCACATCGGGATGAAGGATGTGAAGGACGGCGCCAAGAACGAGTATCTGGGCGCCCGCAGCGCGAAATTCGCGGTGTTCCCCGGTTCGGCGCTCTTCAAGAAGCCGCCGCGCTTCCTCATGTCCGCCGAGCTGGTGGAGACCTCCCGGCTCTGGGCGCGGGTCAACGCGAAGATCGAACCCGAGTGGATCGAGCCCCTGGCCGGCCATCTCCTCAAGCGGACCTACAGCGAGCCGCACTGGGAGAAGGACATGGCGGCCGTGATGGCGTACGAGAAGGTGACGCTGTACGGAGTACCGATCGTCGCCCAGCGCAAGGTGAATTTCGGCCGGATCGACCCGGAGGCGTCCCGGGAGCTGTTCATCCGTCACGCGCTGGTCGAGGGCGACTGGCGCACGCACCACCAGTTCTTCCATGACAATCGCAAACTCCTGGGCGAGGTCGAGGAGTTGGAGCACCGCGCCCGGCGCCGCGGCATCCTCGTGGACGACGAGACGCTCTACGACTTCTATGACCAGCGGGTGCCGGACGAGGTGGTCTCCGGCGCGCACTTCGACTCCTGGTGGAAGAAGAGACGCCGCGAGGAGCCGGAGCTGCTCGACTTCGAGCGCTCGATGCTCATCAACGAGAAGGCCGGCTCCGTCACCAAGGACGACTATCCGGACTCCTGGCGGCAGGGACCGCTCAAGTTCCGCGTGACGTACCAGTTCGAGCCCGGTACGGACGCGGACGGCGTGACCGTCCACATCCCGCTCCAGGTACTCAACCAGGTCACCTCCGAGGGCTTCGACTGGCAGATCCCGGGCCTGCGCGAGGAGGTGGTCATGGAGCTGATCCGCTCGCTGCCCAAACCGATCCGCCGCCACTACGTGCCCGCGCCGAACTACGCCAAGGCGTTCCTGGAGCGTGCCGTGCCCCTTCAGGAGCCGCTGCCGGTGACGCTGGCCCGCGAACTCCAGCGGATGGTCGGGGTGCCGGTCACGGCCGACGACTTCGAACCGGCCCGGATGCCCGACCATCTCAGGATCACGTTCCGCATCGTCGACGAGCGACGGCGCAAGATCGCCGAATACGCCGAGGGCAAGGACCTGGAGGCGCTCAAGCTCCGGCTCCGTCCCAAGGCCCGCCAGGCGCTCTCCCAGGCCGCCGCGGCCACCGCCGAGCGCGCGGGCGGCGAGGCCATCGAACGTACGGGGCTGACGGAGTGGACCATCGGCACGCTCTCCCGGGTCTTCGAGACCCGGCGGGCCGGCCAGCCCGTCAGGGCGTACCCGGCGCTGGTCGACCAGGGCGCGACCGTGGCCGTACGGCTCTTCGACACCGAGGCGGAGCAGCGGCAGGCGATGTGGGCCGGGACGCGCCGGCTGATCCTGCTGAACATCCCGGTGAACCCGGCGAAGTTCGCCTCCGACAAGCTCACCAACCAGCAGAAACTGGCACTCTCCCGCAATCCGCACGGCTCGATCCAGGCGCTGTTCGACGACTGCGCCATGGCCGCCGCCGACAAGCTGATCGCGGACCACGGGGGTCCGGCGTGGGACGAGGAATCCTTCCGGAAGCTGTACGACAAGGTGCGCGCCGATCTCGTCGACGCGACCGTACGGACCATCGGGCAGGTCCAGCAGATCCTGGCCGCCTGGCAGGCCTGTGAGCGCCGTCTGAAGGCCACGGGGAGCCTGACGCTGGTCAACAACGTCCAGGACGTCAGGGACCAGCTGGCGGCCCTCGTACCGGCCGGCTTCGTCACCCGCACCGGGCTGCGCCGGCTGCCCGACCTGATGCGCTATCTCGTCGCGGCGGACCGCAGGCTCCAGCAGATGCCGACGAGCGTCCAGCGCGACACCACGCGCATGGAGAAGGTCCATGAGATGCGGGACGAGTACGCCTGGCTGCTCGAACAGCTGCCGCGGGGACGGCCGGTGCCGCAGCAAGTGCTGGACATCCGCTGGATGATCGAGGAGCTGCGGGTGAGCTACTTCGCGCACGCGCTGGGCACCGCGCAGCCCGTCTCGGACAAGCGCATCATCAAGGCGATCGACGCGGCGGCGCCGTAACGCGTTCATGGCGGGGGGGTGCGCGGGGAGTGAGTTCGACCGGACCCTCCGAGCTGCTGTAGAGTCTCGTTTCGCAGCCGCCACCAAGGGGCCGCGAAACCTGGTCCTGTGGAGCAGTTTGGAGTGCTCGCCACCCTGTCAAGGTGGAGGCCGCGGGTTCAAATCCCGTCAGGACCGCAGAAGAGGAAGAGCCCGCATCCCATCGGACGCGGGCTCTTTCTTATGTGTCCGCGTCACAGGCGACCGTTCCGCGTCACAGGCAACTGTTCCGCGTCACAGGTGACCCCATTGCATACGGCAAGCGCCGTCGACGCGGTGGTCACGCGGCAGTAATGGCGTACCCAAATCCGCCGGGCCATGGCCGCAGCTCCTTGACGGCGCCAACGGCCGGGGGTACCTAAGCAGAAGGGCCCCACGCTCACCGCATCCACGGGCCCGCACCGGGGGTGGCGTGCGTGACGGCATCGACGACCAAGCACGAGACCCGCGCGCTGCTGCGCGCCCATCTGGCGGCCGCGTCCGGCCACCCGCATCGCACCGGGCACTGCCCGATCTGTCATCGCCTCCAGCGGCTCGCCATGGAAGCGTCGGCGGGCGACGACCTGTTCCTCGAAGACCGCTTCCTGGACGACGAGTTGGCCGAGGGGCAAGCCACTTCCGCTCCGTGACCCGCCGTGTGGCGGTGATCCACTCCCTAGCGCGCCCGCTATTGGCAAGACCTTCATGATGTGACGCTAGTCACCGAATGAGTTTCTGGAATGGCGGCGCTTACACCCCACCTACAATCCACCAATTTAATATGTGCAATTGCACCCTCTTCCGACCCTCCCCCGAAGCACCTCCCACACCGCTCGCACAGTGCCCCAACAGGGCCGGGACACCGCCTCCCCGGCGCACAAAAAAGATCGCGCTGGACCCGGCGGAGTCCAGCGCGATCGACGACTTACCCGTGATGCGAGGGCATGGGACCTGTTGGGGCAGGCGCCCGTCGTGTGGAGCTATGTGTCGGGACGACCGGGTTTGGGGGACCCGGTTGTGCCCTGCTTGTAGTTGAGCCCTAATGAGCCTTACTGGGGTGTTCAGGCCTCGCTGCGCTGCTGCGGAATACCCGCAAGCAGTGCGCGGACCTCTGCCTCGCGATACCGGCGATGCCCACCGAGCGTGCGGATGGACGTGAGCTTGCCGGCTTTTGCCCAGCGCGTGACCGTCTTCGGGTCCACGCGGAACATCGTGGCAACCTCAGCCGGGGTCAGCAGCGGCTCGGCATCAGGGGTGCGAGCGGTCATGAGCGGCCTCCTCGGGAGAACCGAACCATCTCGGTTCTTTCCTCTAAATTCTGCACCTTGACCCGCGTTGCCCGAAATGGCGGACGCGGGCCGAGTCGGTTATAGGACGAACGGCTTGTCCTCGGCACTACAACTACACCATCCGTCCAGCCACGTCGGCCAAACCGATGGAATTGCCCTCTGAGGTGCTCATCAGTGGCGGAAGCCGATGGACCATGCCATAGCGGACAGTCACGTCACAGATACGATCAGTCACAGAGCGATCAGGAGTCAACAGACCCCCCACATAGAGTGCAATGCTGAGCGTTCCGCCCACACTTGGACGGAAGGAACCCTCCCCGGACTCCTTGTCCTATTTTGACACGAGGGTGGGTGATGGGCGCAAGAGCCCCGTTAGTGCGGTCCGTCACGCTTGAGACAAAGGCCCGGATCGGGACCTCTGCCCTAGGACCCGGTTCACCGCCCGTGAACGACCGCGCACTGCCCGTTTCGGTGCCCGTTTCGCGCGCTCTCCGCCCGCCACTCTCCGCCTCGGGGGAGTCGGTGAGTGAGACAGAGTATGAACTCAGTTCGCGAACTGGCGGTCCCGGACCGCCCGCCACCGCTCCGTGAGCCGTCCGTACGCCTCTCCGGCACCCTCGTCGTCCCCGTCACGCAGCGCCGTGATCGCCGCCGCCACGTCGGCCGCCGAGTGGTCCTCGGCCAGCTGAGCGCAGGACAGTACGTGCACCAGGCCGCCGTAGTCCAGTTCGACCAGTGAGCGCGGGTGGAACTCCTCCAGCCAGCGCCCCACGTCCACCAGGCCCTCGATCAGCGGACCGTCGTCCACGGCGTTCCGCAGGGTCTTCAGCGAGCGGGCCAGCCGGCGCCGGGCCTGCACCATCGGGGTCCGGTAGCGCAGCACCCGCGCTTTGGCCCCGCCCTCCCCGGCCCCCGCGCCCTCCTCGGCCGCACCTGGCTCAAAAGTGCGCTCGTCGTCGGAGAAAAGCGTGAACCAGCGCACCGGCACCTGCCAGACCGCCGTCCGGATCCACGGCCGCGCGTCCGGGTTGCGGTCCCGCCAGCGCTCGTAGTCCTTCTCCGCCTGCCCACGCACCACCGGCGGCAGCACCGCGTCCAGCAGCGGTACGGGCAGCAGCTCCCCCAGCTCCTCCAGGGCCAGCCAGCCGCGCAGCCGGGTCCGCCACGGACAGACGCACACCACGCCGTCCACCTCGGTGATGAAGGCGTCCGCGCTCTCGTGCACCGGTACGGGCACGGGAGGGGTAGGCAGCAAGTCGGCCAGGGAGCGCCGTAGTTCGTCCTGTGCGGTCGGCGTGCCGTCCCGGGCGGCGTAGCGGCGCCAATGGCCGCGTTCGGGCTCCGCGAAGGCCGCCAGCGGCTCGTAGACCCGCAGGTAGGACGCGTAAGGGACGAAAATTGAAGACACCGCCGGCATGCGGCGCATCGTCCCATGCCTGTACCCCACAAGGGGGTGATCCTTGGCACTGCGGCTGATCTGCGCCCCCGCAGGACTTACTCTCTTGCTTGCTCGACCGCCCCATCCTTCAAGGGGTCCCTCCCCACCCATAGGAGGGGCCTTCCCACCGCCGCTTCGTACTTGGGAGTCACCACAGTGACCGATGTGACCGGCGCTCCTGTCGATGTACTGCACACCCTGTTCCGTTCGGAGCAGGGAGGCCACGAGCAAGTCGTGCTCTGCCAGGACCGTGCCAGCGGCCTCAAGGCCGTGATCGCCATCCATTCGACCGCCCTGGGCCCCGCCCTGGGAGGTACGCGTTTCTACCCCTACGCGTCCGAGGAAGAGGCCGTCGCCGACGCGCTGAACCTCTCCCGGGGCATGTCGTACAAGAACGCCATGGCCGGGCTCGGCCACGGCGGCGGCAAGGCCGTGATCATCGGGGACTCCGCGCAGACCCAGGGCAGCCGGCGTACCGCGCTGCTGCTGGCCTACGGCCGGTTCGTGGCCTCGCTCGACGGCCGGTACGTCACCGCCTGCGACGTCGGCACCTACGTCGCGGACATGGACGTCGTGGCGCGGGAGTGCCGGTGGACCACGGGACGGTCGCCGGAGAACGGCGGCGCGGGCGACTCGTCGGTCCTGACGGCCTACGGGGTCTTCCAGGGCATGCGGGCGAGCGCGCGGCACCAGTGGGGCGACCCCTCGCTGCGCGGCCGTACGGTCGGCGTCGCGGGCGTCGGCAAGGTCGGGCGGCATCTGGTGGAGCATCTACTCCAGGACGGCGCCCAGGTCGTCATCACGGACGTACGGGAGGAGTCGGTCACCCGCGTCACCGACCGGCATCCGCAGGTCGCCGTCGTCGCCGACAACGACGCGCTGATCCGCACCGCGGGCCTGGACATCTACGCCCCGTGCGCGCTCGGCGGCGCGCTGAACGACGAGTCGGTACCCGTCCTCACCGCGGCCGTGGTGTGCGGAGCGGCCAACAACCAGCTCGCCCACCCCGGCGTCGAGAAGGACCTCTCGGACCGCGGGATCCTCTACGCGCCCGACTACGTGGTGAACGCTGGCGGGGTGATCCAGGTCGCCGACGAACTGAACGGGTTCGACTTCGAGCGCTGCCACGCGAAGGCCGGGAAGATCTTCGACACCACGCTGGCAATATTCGCACGTGCGAAGGAAGACGGTATTCCGCCGGCCGCCGCAGCGGACAGGATCGCCGAACACAAGATGGCGGAAGCCCGCCACCGCTGACCGTCCGCAACGCCGGCGTGACGCCCGGTGGACCGTATGGGAGACCGTTCGGGAGACCAGACTCACGCCGGTCGGCGGGTCGTCCCTCAAGAAGAGGTTAAAATCGCAGCTGACCAGCGAGGACGGGGCATCTCGTTGGTCCTGCGCCGGGGCGCGTCATGCGGGCGGCGTACCGTATGGCCGCGGAAGCAGGTACCGTTGAAGCCCTACGGACGGGTCTCTCCGCGGAGAGCTCGTTCTGATTCATGAACGCGTGTCAAGACTCTGGGGCCGTCGAGCCCCGTCACCGAGGGGGTCGAGCCATGGGGCGCGGCCGGGCCAAGGCCAAGCAGACGAAGGTCGCCCGCCAGCTGAAGTACAACAGCGGCGGGACTGACCTGTCGCGTCTGGCCAACGAGCTGGGCGCATCGCCTTCAAGTCAACCACCGAACGCGGAGCCGTTCGAGGATGACGACGAGGAAGATGACCCGTACGCGAAGTACGCGGATCGGTACAACGACGACGAGGACGAGGACGACGAGTCCGGGCCCTCGACGCAGCGCCGCGGCGCTTGACGTCCGTATACGTCGATATACCCCGAGCAGTAGCTCATTGCCCGGTCCTGGGCGGTAGTCCGGGACCGGGTTCTGTGCTGTCCGCTTCTGCGCTGCCCACGGGGCCCCCGGCGGTGCCGGGACCGCCCCTGGACGGCTCTGTCCGCACTCAGCCCGCGTAGTCGCCGGTCAGCGTGGCGCCGGTGGCGTGGCCGGCCCGCTCGGTGATCTCTCCGGCGATCCAGGCGTCCATCCCACGGTCGGCGAGCGTGGTGAGCGCGGCGTCGGCCGACTCCGCCGGGACGACCGCCATCATGCCCACGCCCATGTTCAGCGTCTTCTCCAGCTCCAGGCGCTCCACCCGGCCCGCCGTTCCGACGACGTCGAAGACCGCGCCGGGCGTCCAGGTCGAGCGGTCCACCGCCGCGTGCAGTCCGTCCGGGATCACCCGGGCCAGATTGGCGGCCAGACCGCCGCCGGTGATGTGGCTGAACGCGTGCACCTCGGTGGTCCTGGCAAGCGCCAGACAGTCCAGCGAGTAGATCTTGGTGGGTTCGAGCAGCTCCTCGCCCAAGGTGCGGCCGAACTCCGCGACCTCGCGGTCCAGCGACCAGCCGGCCCGGTCGAAGACCACGTGCCGGACCAGCGAGTACCCGTTGGAGTGAAGACCGGAGGACGCCATGGCGATCACCGCGTCACCCTTACGGATACGATCCGCGCCGAGCAGCCGGTCCGCCTCGACCACGCCCGTACCAGCGCCGGCGACGTCGAAGTCGTCCTCGCCGAGCAGTCCGGGGTGCTCGGCGGTCTCGCCGCCGACCAGGGCGCAGCCGGCCAGCACACAGCCTTCGGCGATGCCCTTGACGATGGCGGCGACCCGCTCGGGGTGGACCTTGCCGACACAGATGTAGTCGGTCATGAAGAGGGGCTCGGCGCCGCAGACCACCAGGTCGTCGACGACCATGCCGACCAGATCGTGACCGATCGTGTCGTACACACCCATCTTGCGGGCGAGATCGACCTTCGTACCGACACCGTCGGTGGCGGAGGCGAGCAGCGGGCGCTCGTAGCGCTTGAGGGCGGAGGCGTCGAAGAGGCCGGCGAAGCCGCCGAGGCCGCCGAGGACCTCGGGGCGCCCGGTCTTCTTCACCCACTCCTTCATCAGCTCGACCGCGCGGTCACCGGCTTCGATGTCGACGCCCGCGGCGGCATAGCTGGCACCAGTAGTCGTTTCGGACATGGCTGGGTACTTTCCTGTCGTCTTGCGGTCGTCGGAGGGACGGACGGTCACGGGCGGGGAGGGACGCGGGCGGCTACGGGCGGCGGAGCGCGTCCGTGGCGGCGGTATCGGCCGGTCCTGCCGCCAGCTCGGTCTCCAGCAGCTGCTTGCCGAGCAGCTCGGGATCGGGAAGATCCATCGGGTACTCACCGTCGAAGCAGGCACGGCAGAGATTCGGCTTGGCGATGGTCGTCGCCTCGATCATCCCGTCGAGGGAGATGTAGGCGAGGGAGTCGGCTCCCATGGAGACGCCGATCTCCTGGACCGTCATGCCGTTGGCGATCAGCTCGGCGCGGGTGGCGAAATCTATCCCGAAGAAGCACGGCCACTTCACCGGCGGCGACGAGATCCGGATGTGGACCTCGGCGGCGCCCGCCTCGCGGAGCATCTTGACCAGGGCGCGCTGGGTGTTGCCGCGGACGATCGAGTCGTCGACGACGACCAGGCGCTTGCCCCGGATGACTTCCTTCAGCGGGTTCAGCTTGAGGCGGATGCCCAGCTGGCGGATGGTCTGGGACGGCTGGATGAAGGTCCGGCCGACATAGGCGTTCTTGACCAGGCCCGAGCCGTACGGGATACCGCTGGCCTCCGCGTAGCCGATCGCGGCCGGGGTGCCGGATTCCGGGGTCGCTATGACCAGATCCGCCTCGGCCGGAGCTTCCTTGGCGAGTTTCCGCCCCATTTCGACCCGGGACAGATACACGTTCCGCCCGGCGATGTCCGTATCGGGACGGGCCAGATAGACATACTCGAAGACACAGCCCTTGGGCTTCGCTTCCGCGAATCGCCGCGAACGGAGACCGTTCTCGTCGATGGCGATCAGCTCGCCAGGCTCGATCTCCCGGACGTACGAGGCGCCGCAGATGTCGAGAGCGGCGCCCTCGGAGGCGACGACCCAGCCACGTTCGAGCCGGCCGAGGACCAGCGGGCGGATGCCCTGGGGGTCGCGGGCGGCGTAGAGCGTGTGCTCGTCCATGAAGACGAACGAGAAGGCGCCCTTGACGTCGGGCAGCACCTTGACGGCGGCGTCCTCGACGGTGAGGGGCTTGCCGTCCTCGTCGACCTGGCTGGCGAGCAGCGCCGTGACCAGGTCGGTGTCATTGGTGGCGGCGACGCGGGTCGTCCGCCCGTTCTCCTTGGGCAGATCGGCGACCATCTCGGCGAGCTGGGCGGTATTCACCAGATTGCCGTTGTGGCCGAGCGCGATCGAACCGTGGCCGGTGGCCCGGAAGGTCGGCTGCGCGTTCTCCCACACAGAGGCTCCGGTGGTGGAGTAACGGGCATGGCCCACGGCGATATGGCCTTGGAGCGAGCTGAGGGAGGTTTCGTCGAAGACCTGTGAGACAAGGCCCATGTCCTTGAAAACCAGGATCTGGGACCCATTGCTCACTGCGATGCCCGCGGACTCCTGTCCACGGTGCTGCAGGGCATACAGTCCGAAATAGGTGAGCTTGGCGACCTCTTCGCCCGGGGCCCAGACTCCGAAGACGCCACAAGCGTCCTGGGGGCCTTTCTCTCCGGGGAGCAGGTCGTGGTTGAGTCGTCCATCACCACGAGGCACACAACCGAGTGTAGGCGAGATCGACCACTGGTCCGAATTGGGGATACGGACCGGCCCCCCGCCGGTCCTCGGACTACTTCCCGGGAGCGGCCGCGGTGGCGCTCAGTCCCTGGCCGTCGGCGGCCGTGAGGGTCAGCCCACGGTGACGCAGCTCATAGGAGACCTTGCCCTCCAGCACCTTCTGTACCTGGCGTTCCAGGGACATTTCGGGCCCCGGGCAGAGCTTGCGGGTGGAGCTGACCCGGCCGATCGTGAGGGTGGCCGGGGAGCCGGACGCGGACTCGGAGAGCCGCGCGGGCGCGCTGAAGGTGTTGCAGCCGAGACTGCCCTCCATGGACAGGTCCGTGCCGTCCTTACGGAACGTGAAGTGCGCCTTGCCGTCCGTCCCCTTGGGCAGGGAGGTCACGGTGGCGCCCTGGGCCAGCGCGTCGACGGTCCACTCGGTGCCCACCAGGGGCGCGGGAGGCTCGGAGGTCAGGGCGATCGCGTCGCCGCCGACGGTGGTGAGCGTGAGCCGTTTGTCCTGGACGGTGGCCTTGAGCTTGCCGGAGAAGGCGCCGTCGAGCGCCTTCTCGAAGGTCTCCAGCTCCTTCGGACAGCCGATCAGCGTGGTCTCCTTCTTGCCCACGGTGATCGTGTCGCCCTCGACGGTGACATCCGCGCCGATGGAGTTGCAGCCCGTCCGCGCGCTGGCCCGGCCCTGGGAGTCGATCTCCACGCTGGCGCCGGCGGGGGCGGCGGTCTTCTCGCCGCCGACCGTCACGCTGTCGACGTTCCAGCGCACATCGGTGAGGGCGGTCTCGGTCCGTACCTCTCCGCCGGAGCCCGCGCCGGATTCCGATCCCGAGCCCTTGCCGGACTCCGTACCGCAGGCGGCCAGTGTGAGCAGAGCGACGGTAGTGGCGGCTGTGACAGTGGTGAGTGTGGTGATCCGCTGCTTCGGCATACCCGTGGGACGGGACGGGCGGGACTCCGGTTCCGCGGTTCCTCCGCTGTCGCTCGTGCGGCGGGGTCCCGTCACCCCATGAGCGGGAGCACTCCGGCCAGATCCGCGCGCTCTCCGCCGGCGGTGACCCGCGCCGCGTCGAGCGCCTCGCGCCAGGTCGTACGTCCGGTGGCGAGCCGGACCCAGGTCAGCGGATCGGTCTCCACGACGTTCGGCGGCGTACCGCGGGTGTGCCGGGGACCCTCCACGCACTGCACCACGGCGTACGGCGGGATCCGCACCTCGGTCGAGGCCCCGGGCGCCTTCACGGCGAGGGCGTCGGCGAGCAGCCGCGTACAGGCGGCGAGCGCCTGCCGCTCGTACGGAACGCTCAGTCCGGCCGCCCGGTTCAGGTCGTCGGTGTGGACGATCAGCTCGACGGTCCGGGTGACCAGATAGTCCCCGAGGCGTATGGCACCGATCCGGGTCGCCAGCAGCCGGTCGTCGGGGGCGCCGGGCAGGAGCGCGGCGATCCGCGTCCTGGCCCGCTCGAACAGCTCGTCGGGGGTGGCGCACGCGGCGAGCGTGCGGATGTCCTCGGAGATGGCCGAGGCGTGGGCGGCGGTCGTGAACGGCCACTCGGGCAGGACGACCACGGGGCCGGGCGGCGGGCCGGGGTATTCGGGCTGTTCGAGATAGCGGTTGACGGACTCGACGGCCATGCTGAGATGCGCGGCCAGCTCCCGGACCGTCCAGTCGCCGAGCGCGGTGGGCAGCGCGAACTGCTCGGGGGTGAGCCGGGCGACTGCCTCGCGTACGGTCCCGAACTGCGTCAGGACGGCGGTCCGGATCTTGGCGGAGTCGTAGCTGCGCAGACGCTTCTTGGCCGGTGGCATGGCGCGAGCATATGCGCGGCCCTCGGCCGGACGCCCGGGTCCGTACGTTTCTCCCGCCATGAGTGGCGTGAAGTCATCGAGCCGCTTTCGGCCTCACCCCATTCGGCCGGACCTCCGGAGACCTCCGGAACAGTGGAAACTCGACGCCTCACACAAAACCCCGGACCGTTTCCGTGTGGAAACGCGCCAAGAACAGCACTTTTTGCCGCCGCGCTCCGCTGAAGACCGGGAAACCGGTGCCGAGACCGGGAGTCACCCCTGGTCAGAGGGCATGGGAGTCGCTTCCATAAGGAGGAGGAATCCCTCCCGGAAACGTCGTTTTCCAGGAGAAAACCTTCCCCATTCGCAGACGCGGAGAGCGTGTGACTCCGGATATGCGACCGGGCCGGGAAGCATTTCCGCGCCGAGGACATCCGGCCGCCCGACGTACTCACGGCGGAGCCCCCGCCCGGTGGAGACCGGGCGGGGGCTCATCGTCGCGTTCGGTCGGGTACGGAGGACCTCAGGCCAGCAGCGCGGGGATCGTGCCCTCGTGGGCGTCCTTCAGCTCGGCCAGCGGAACGCTGAACTCGCCCTGGATCTCGACCGCCTCGCCGTCCACGACGCCGATCCGGGTCACGGGCAGCCCGCGCGCACCGCACATGTCGGTGAAGCGGAGTTCCTCGCTGCGCGGCACGGAGACGACCGCGCGCCCGGCGGACTCGCTGAGCAGGAACGTGAACGCGTCCAGACCGTCCGGCACGACCAGCCGGGCGCCGTTCCCGCCACGCAGGCAGGACTCGGTGACCGCCTGGATCAGACCGCCGTCGCTCAGATCGTGCGCCGCGTCGATCATGCCGTCGCGGGACGCCGAGATCAGGATCTCGCCGAGCAGCTTCTCCCGGTCCAGGTCCACGGCCGGCGGCAGCCCGCCGAGGTGGTCGTGGACGACCTGCGACCAGGCCGAGCCGCCGAACTCCTCGCGCGTCTCACCCAGCAGATAGAGAAGCTGGCCCTCTTCCTTGAAGGCGATCGGCGTGCGGCGGTTGACGTCGTCGATCACACCGAGCACCGCGACGACCGGCGTCGGGTGAATGGCCGTCTCACCGGTCTGGTTGTAGAGCGAGACATTGCCGCCGGTGACCGGCGTGCCCAGCTGGAGGCAGCCGTCCGCCAGACCTCGGGTGGCCTCGGCGAACTGCCACATGACCGCCGGGTCCTCGGGAGAGCCGAAGTTCAGGCAGTCGGAGATCGCGAGCGGCTTGGCGCCGGAGGCGGCGACATTTCGGTACGCCTCCGCCAGCGCGAGCTGCGCGCCCGTGTACGGGTCGAGCTTCGCGTACCGGCCGTTGCCGTCGGTCGCCATGGCCACGCCGAGGTTCGACTCCTCGTCGATCCGGACCATTCCGGCGTCCTCGGGCTGCGCGAGGACGGTGTTGCCCTGCACGAACCGGTCGTACTGATCGGTGATCCATGCCTTGGACGCCTGGTTCGGCGACGCGATCAGCCGCAGGACCTGCTCCCTCAGCTCGGCGGAGGTCGCCGGGCGTGCCAGCTTGTTGGCGTCGTCCGCCTGGAGGGCGTCCTGCCAGTCGGGGCGCGCGTACGGCCGGTGGTAGACCGGACCGTCATGGGCCACCGAGCGCGGCGGCACGTCGACGATCTGCTCGCCGTGCCAGAAGATCTCCAGACGCTCGCCCTCGGTCACCTCGCCGATGACGGTGGCGATGACGTCCCACTTCTCGCAGATCTCCATGAAGCGGTCGACCTTGTCGGGCTCGACCACCGCGCACATGCGCTCCTGCGACTCGCTCATGAGGATCTCCTCGGGCGAGAGGGTCGCGTCACGCAGCGGCACGGTGTCCAGCTCGACCCGCATCCCGCCGGAACCGGCGGACGCCAGCTCGCTGGTGGCGCAGGAGAGCCCGGCGCCGCCGAGGTCCTGGATACCGGCGACGAGCTTCTCCCGGAAGATCTCCAGGGTGCACTCGATGAGCAGCTTCTCCTGAAACGGGTCACCGACCTGGACGGCGGGCCGCTTGGCGGGACCGGTCGATTCGAAGGTCTCGGACGCGAGCACCGACACCCCGCCGATACCGTCGCCGCCGGTGCGGGCGCCGTACAGGATCACCTTGTTGCCGGGGCCCGACGCCTTCGCGAGGTGGATGTCCTCGTGCTTCATCACGCCGATACAGCCGGCGTTGACCAGCGGGTTGCCCTGGTAGCAGTCGTCGAAGACGACCTCGCCGCCGATGTTCGGCAGACCCAGGCAGTTGCCGTAGCCGCCGATGCCCGCGACGACACCCGGCAGGACGCGCTTGGTGTCGGGGTGGTCGGCGGCACCGAAGCGGAGCGGGTCCACGACGGCGACCGGGCGGGCGCCCATGGCGAGGATGTCGCGCACGATGCCGCCGACGCCGGTGGCCGCGCCCTGGTAGGGCTCGATGTACGACGGGTGGTTGTGGGACTCGACCTTGAACGTGACCGCGTACCCCTGGCCGACGTCCACGACGCCCGCGTTCTCGCCGATGCCGACGAGCATGGCGTCGTTGGCCGGGACCTTCTCGCCGAACTGCTTGAGGTGCACCTTGCTGCTCTTGTACGAGCAGTGCTCGGACCACATGACGGAGTACATGGCCAGCTCGGCGCCGGTGGGACGGCGCTCCAGGATCTCGCGGATCCGGGCGTACTCGTCCTCCTTGAGGCCGAGGTCCTTCCAGGGCTGCTCGACCTCGGGCGTGCCGCTCGCGTACTTGACGGTGTCGAGGGTCTTGGTGGTCATCAGGCGCTTACCAGCTTCTTCAGGATCGAGGTGAAGAATCCCAGGCCGTCGGTACGGCCCGTACCGATCAGCGGCTCCACGGCGTGCTCGGGGTGCGGCATCAGCCCGACGACATTGCCCGCCGCGTTGGTGACACCGGCGATGTCGCGCAGCGAACCGTTGGGGTTGCCGTCCAGATAGCGGAAGGCGACCCTGCCCTCGGCCTCCAGCTCGTCGAGCGTGCGCTCGTCGGCGACGTACCGGCCGTCGATGTTCTTCAGGGGTACGGAGATCTCCTGGCCGGCCTCGTAATCGGCGGTCCAGGCGGTGTCCGTGGTCTCCACCCGCAGCTTCTGGTCGCGGCAGATGAAGTGCAGGTGGTTGTTCCTGAGCATCGCGCCGGGCAGCAGATGGGACTCGGTGAGGATCTGGAAGCCGTTGCAGATCCCGAGGACCGGCAGACCGTCCTTCGCCTGCTCGATGATCGTCTCCATCACCGGGGAGAACCGGGAGATGGCGCCGGCCCGCAGATAGTCGCCGTAGCTGAAACCTCCGGCCAGCACGACGGCGTCGACCTGCTTGAGGTCCTTGTCGCGGTGCCAGAGGGAGACGGGCTCGGCCCCGGCGATCCGGACGGCGCGCAGGCTGTCCTGGTCGTCGAGCGTGCCGGGGAAGGTGACGACTCCGATACGAGAAGTCACTTCGGCTCCTCGGCCTTCTCGGACTCGACCTTCACGATGAAGTCCTCGATGACGGTGTTGGCGAGGAAGGTCTCGGCCATCTCATGGATGCGGGCGAGGGCGGCGTCGTCGACCGGCCCTGCCACCTCGAGCTCGAAGCGCTTTCCCTGGCGGACGTCGGCGATCCCCTCGAAACCCAGGCGGGGCAGTGCGCGCTGCACGGCCTGGCCCTGCGGGTCGAGGATCTCGGGCTTGAGCATGACGTCGACTACGACGCGTGCCACTGGCACTCCCGGTGGTGTGGTGCGGCTGGTTCTCGCTGCTGTCTTCTCCGGGGAATCCCCCAGACCCCCCGAGCTCTCTCAGCGTACCCGGCCCAAAAATCTACGCGGGTAGATATGCTGGTTCACGGATCACGTCGCGATTTCGACCCCGGCGACAGCGGGAAAAATTCAGGGAAAAAGTCGCACCCCACCATTGCCTCGGGACACGCTGATGCAATTGGCTGGGCTTCACAATGCGACGCTTGCCGCTGTACAAAGGAATACAGAAGAAAGCAGCATTGCCCCATAACAGCCGGAAGGCCGGTATCGCCGCACGTCAGCCGCGTTTCCCGCAGGTGACGGGCGCGGGCGGTACCGCAGGAAAGGACCGATATCCGTGGCGCAGCGCGTAGTGGTCACGCTCTCCGACGACATCGACGGAGGAGAAGCGGCGGAAACGGTCACGTTCGGCCTGGACGGGAAGTCGTACGAGATCGACCTCAATCCCGCCAATGCAAAGAAACTGCGCAAGGCCCTGGCACCGTTCATGGCCGCAGGCCGAAAGCAGACAAACGCCAGCAAGCACGGCAAATCTCGCACCACTTACCGGCACACCGCCCTCGCGCCCGACCCGGCGGCGGTCCGCGCCTGGGCGCAGTCCCACAAGATGGAGGTGCCGGCCCGAGGCCGGATTCCCAAGCGGGTGTACGAGGCGTTCCGCGAGGCGAGTTGAGACCGCGGCACCCCGCTCCGCGGGTCCGGCGCGGCCCGGTCCCGCGGACAGTGCGCCTCGCAGCGCACCGAGTTGCACAGCACCCCCATTGATCGGCTAGAGTTTGGACCACGCCGAGGGGCAAGGCCGAAAGGCGAAACCCCAAGCAGCGTGCGGGTGTAGTTCAGTAGTAGAACGCCCCCTTTCCAAGGGGGAGGCGCAGTGTGCAATTCCTGTCACCCGCTCTGCATCGCTCTCCGGTCCACTGGGCCGATGGTCCAGTGCTTCATTTGGATCAGGTAGAGTGGTGCTCGCGTCGGACTTCTGACGCACTGCGGACGTAGCTCAGTTGGTAGAGCGCAACCTTGCCAAGGTTGAGGTCGCCAGTTCGAACCTGGTCGTCCGCTCAAAGATGAAGGCCCCGGTCACTTCGACCGGGGCCTTCTTCGTATATCCCGGCGTATGCCCCGGGTATCCCGGCATGTGCCCGGCGTATGTCCCGCGCGTCCCCGGCGTATGTCCCGCGCGTGCCCCGCGGCCGATGACAAATGTCATCCGCCGCGATGACACGGCGCACTGCCGACCACACCGGTCCGGCGGAAACCTCGAAGGCATGATGAACGACGCGGTAATCGAGGTGGAAGAGCTGAGGCGTACCTACGCCGGTGGCTTCACAGCGGTGGACGGTGTCTCCTTCTCCGTGGCGCGCGGCGAACTGTTCGCACTGCTGGGTACGAACGGAGCGGGCAAGACCTCCACCCTCGAAATGCTGGAGGGCCTCGCCAGGCCCAGCGGCGGCACGGTCCAGGTGTTCGGCCACGATCCGTACACCAAGCGGACGTCCGTCCGGCCCCGGATGGGAATGATGCTCCAGGAGGGCGGTTTCCCGTCCGATCTGACGGTCGCCGAGACCGTACGGATGTGCGCCGGCTGCACCAGTGGGGCGCGGCCGACCCAGGAGGCGCTGGATCTGGTGGGGCTCACCAAGCGCTCCGGCGTGCGCGTGAAGCAGCTCTCCGGCGGGGAGAAGCGGCGCCTGGATCTGGCGCTCGCGCTGCTCGGCCGGCCCGAAGTGCTCTTCCTCGACGAGCCGACGACCGGGCTGGACGCCGAAGGACGGCGCGACACCTGGGAGTTGATCAGGGAGCTGCGGGACGGCGGCACCACCGTGCTGCTGACCACGCACTATCTGGAGGAGGCCGAGACCCTCGCCGACCGGCTGGCGATCATGCACCAGGGCCGGATCGATGTCACCGGCACCCCGGCCGAGGTGACCGCCACCCGGCCGGCCCGGATCCGCTTCGTCCTGCCCGAGGACGTCCCGGCCGGACGCCTCCCGCTGTCCCTGCGGGCGGCGGCGAACGGCACGGCGGTGGAGATCCGTACGCAGCGGCTCCAGCGGGATCTGCGCGAACTCCTCCGGTGGGCCGAGGAGTCGGACGTGGAGCTGGGGGCGCTGGACGCGCGGTCCGCCTCCCTCGAAGAGGCCTTTCTCGACATCGCGGCGCGGACCGCGGAAACGGTGGAAACGGTGGAAACGGTGGAAACGGTGGAAACGGTGGAAACGGTGGAAACGGTGAACGCACGATGAGCACGGTGAGCGCGGGGAAGACGGGGAAGACGGAGAGCCCACGGAGCGGGGAGAGCGGCGTACGGACGACAACGACCGGAGACCGCCTCAAGGCGCTCGGCCGGGCCGAGTTCTCGCTGCTCGTACGGAACAGGACCGCGCTGTTCACCGCCCTGTTCGTGCCGCTGGGGATGATCGTGGCGATCAGGGAGTCGCTCGGCCGGATCGACCTCGGCGACACCGGGTTCAGCGTCATCGAGGCATCGATGACCGGCGGCATCGGCATTGTGCTGATGATGGCCGTCTACGGCAGCCTCACCTCCGCGTACACCGCGCGGCGCGAGGAACTGGTGCTCAAGCGGCTCCGCACGATGGAGGCGTCCGACCGGGAGATCCTGATCGGCACCGCGCTGCCGGCGACCGGGCTGGCGTTCGTCCAGTCCGCCGTGATGATCGCCGCCGCGGTCGCGTTCCTCGACGTACGCGCACCGCAGCAGCCGGTGGTGCTGGTCGGCGGACTGCTGCTCGGACTGGTGCTGCTCAGCGCGCTGGCCGCCGCAACCTCCGCCTTCACCCGTACCGTCGAGAGCGCCCAGATCACCAGCATGCCGCTGTTCATGATCTCGGTGGTCGGCTCCGGGCTGTTCGTACCGCTGGAGGCGCTGCCCGAGCGGATGGCCTCCGTGTGCGAGCTGCTGCCGGTGACCGGGGCCATGACGCTGATACGGGCGGGCTGGCTCGGCGGGGCGGAAGGGAACGACCTGCTCGGCGCGGCGCTGAGCGCCTTGGTTTGGACCATCCTCTCAGTGTTTGCTGTACAGCGATGGTTCCGCTGGGAGCCTCGTCGCTGAGACACGGACACAGGCACCAGGACACCGAGGAAGGACGCGATGTCCAGACTGACGGGCTGGTGGCACGGCAGAGTCGGGCCGGCCAGGAGCAACATGGCCAAGGTCGAGCTCTCCACCCGCTGGACATTCCATGCCTTCACGGGCGTCGAGGTCGGCGCGATCGGCGTTCCGCGGCTCCTCGACGGAAGTGGAGGACAGCTCGGCGGCTGGCTGTTCCTGCTCATCGTGGCGCATGCCACGCTGTCCGGCGTACTGCTGTCCGTGGCCATGAACTGGCGTCTGGGCAGGCGTGAGCAGCCTGTACGGCTGATTCTGGCCGTTTCCGCGCTGACGGGCGGAGGCATCATCCTCGTGATCGCGCTGCGGAGTACCGGCGCGATCTCACAGGACACGAGTTACGCGTATCTGCTGGTGGGGCTCGCCGGCTTCGGTCTGGGGGCGATCACTCTGGGACTGCGCACGACGGCGCACAGGGCGTACGCCGTGCTCGGTACGGCGGTCGGCACGACGGCCGTGAGTCTGCTGCTCGGGCAGGAGTGGATCAACGCCGCCGCGAACGGAGTCGGGGTCTTCGCCACGAGCTCGGCTCTCGGCTTCTCCTGTGTCTTCTCGGCCTGGCTGGTCAGCGTCGTCTGGGAGCTGGACGAGGCGCGCGAACTGCATACGCGGCTCGCGATCGCTGAGGAGCGGCTGCGTTTCGGGCGGGATCTGCACGATGTCATGGGCCGCAACCTCGCGGTGATCGCGCTGAAGAGCGAGCTGGCGGTCCAGCTGGCCGAGCGCGACCGGCCGGGGGCGGTGACCCAGATGACCGAGGTGCAGTTGATCGCGCAGGAGGCGCAGCGGGAGGTACGGGAGGTCGTACGCGGCTACCGGGAAGCGGATCTGCACACCGAACTGGAAGGAGCCCGGGGCGTGTTGAAGGCGGCTGGCATCGACTGCCGGATCATAGGGGGCGATGTCGGCGGACTGTCCGCCGAGGTCCAGTCGGCTCTCGGGTGGGTGGTACGGGAGGCGACGACGAATGTGCTGCGGCACGGGGACGCCCGGCGGTGCACCGTACGGCTGTCGCGGACCGGGGGGCCGGGTGCCGACGACGGGTCCGACGGGTCTGGAGGGTCCGACGGGTCCGACGAGTCCAGCGGGTCCAACGGGTCCAGCGGAGGGGCGGGCGTCCGGGAGGCGGTGCTGACCGTGGAGAACGACGGGGTGCCGGACCCCGGCACCGGTACGCGCGCCGGGAAGGGCTCCGGGCTCGCGCGACGGGGATCCGGTCTGGCCGGGAGGGACTCCGGACCGTGGGGGGAGGGCTCCGGGCTGCCGGGGAAAGGCTCCGGGCTCGCGGGGCTGCGGGAGAGGCTGGCCGCACTGGACGGGACCCTCGACACGGGGAGCACGGCGGACGGCTGCTTCTTGCTGACGGCGCGGGTGCCGCTGCCGCGGACGGACACCGGGCAGGTCCGCCCCGGGTCCGGCGAGACAGACGAGGCAGACGAGACGGACGAGACGGACGAGACGGACAAAGCAGATGAGACCGGCAAGACCGGCAAGACCAATAGAGTCGGCGAGACCGAGACCGGCGAGGAAGTAGCGGTATGAGTCCTGTTCGCGTCCTGCTCGCCGACGACGAGCATCTGATCCGAGGCGCGCTCGCCGCGCTGCTCGCGCTCGAAGACGATCTGATCGTGGTCGCCGAGGCGGCCTCCGGGCCCGAAGCCCTGGCGATGGCGCGGGCCCACCGCCCCGATGTGGCCGTACTGGATCTCCAGATGCCGGGCGCGGACGGTGTGAAAGTCGCCACATCGCTCCGTACCGATCTGCCCGGCTGCCGGACGATGATCGTGACGAGCCACGGTCGGCCCGGCCATCTGAAGCGGGCGCTGGCCGCGGGCGTACGGGGCTTCGTCCCGAAGACGGTGAGCGCGCGGCAGCTCGCCGAGATCATCCGTACCGTCCACGCCGGGAACCGTTTCGTCGACCCCGAATTGGCGGCGGACGCGATCTCGGCCGGGGACTCACCGCTGACCGCGCGCGAGGCCGAGGTCCTGGAGCTGGCGGCGGACGGGGCGCCGATCGCGGAGGTCGCGGAGCGGGCTTCGCTGTCGCAGGGGACCGTGCGGAACTATCTGTCGTCGGCGGCCTCCAAACTGGGGGCGGAGAATCGTCATACGGCAGTGCGTCTCGCACGCGAGCGAGGTTGGGTATAGTGGTCTCCGCGCCACGGCGCATGCGGACGTAGCTCAGTTGGTAGAGCGCAACCTTGCCAAGGTTGAGGTCGCCAGTTCGAACCTGGTCGTCCGCTCAGTGTGGAAGCCCCCCGGTCCGATCGACCGGGGGGCTTTCGCGTGTTCCGGCCGCCCGCTCCGGCCGCGTGTTCCGGCCTCTGCTCGTACGGGCCGTACGGGCCGTACGGGTCTCGTACGGGGCCTACCGCCAGCTGAGGCCGGTGAGGAGTTCGTACGCCTCCACGTACTTCGCGCGGGTCGCGTCGACGATCTCCTGCGGCAGCGGGGGCGGCGGCTGCTCGCTCCCGCGGTCCCAGCCGGAGGCCGAGGACGTCAGCCAGTCGCGTACGTACTGCTTGTCGTACGACGGCTGCGGATGGCCCGGCTCCCAGCCGGCGACCGGCCAGAAACGCGAGGAGTCGGGGGTCAGCACCTCGTCTGCGATCACCAGCCGCTCGCCGTCGAAGCCGAACTCGAACTTGGTGTCGGCGAGGATGATCCCCCGGTCACGGGCGATGTCCCGGGCCCGGCCGTAGACGTCGAGGGTCGTCCGGCGCAGCAGGGCCGCGGTCTCCGCGCCGACCTGGCGGGCCGCTTCCTCGTACGGGACGTTCTCGTCGTGGTCGCCGACGGCCGCCTTGGTGGCGGGCGTGAAGATCGGGCCGGGCAGCTCGGAGCCGTCCATGAGGCCCTCGGGGAGCGCGAGTCCGCAGACGGTACGGGACTCCTTGTACTCCGCGAGGCCCGAGCCGGTCAGATAGCCGCGGGCGACGCACTCCACCGGGACCATCCGGAGCGACCGGCAGATGAGGGTACGGCCGGCCCAGTCGGCGGGGGCGCCCGCGGGGAGATCGGTGGAGATCACATGGTTGGGCACGAGGTCGATGAGCTTCTCGAACCACCAGAGCGAGAGCTGGGTGAGCACCCGGCCCTTGTCGGGGATTTCGGTGGGCAGCACCCAGTCGTACGCGGACAAACGGTCACTGGCGACCATCACGAGGTCGCCCGCCTCGTTCCGGTACAGATCCCGCACCTTGCCGGTGTGGATGTGCACCAGACCCGGCACCTCTACGGGCTCGGGCTTTTCTACGAATCCGGACACGGTTCCTCCCCGTGGTTCTGTCCGATCTGAGAGATCGCCTCGATTCTCCCGTATGCCGGAAGTCCCAGCTCGCACGGGTGCCCCACACCGTTCAGCCCGCTCGCGGATCCGGTCCCGCCGAGGGGTGGCGCTCAGGCGGGTGGGCGGCGATCAGTCCGGGAGCTCAGCCCCGGGCGCTCGGCCCCGGCGCTCGGCCCCGGCGCTCGGCCCCGGCGCTCGGCCCCGGCGCTCAGTCCCGGCGCTCAGTCCCGCTTGCAGATCCGGTCCAGGAGGTTGGCTGTCGCGCGCTGGATACGGGGATCCACATGGCCCGGCCGGTCCAGCGCCGGGGACCAGGCGAAGGTCCCGGACGCGAAGACGAGCGCGCCGGACGGGGCGCGGTAGAGCGAGGTCTCCTGGTGGCGCCGGCTGTTGTCGAGATCGCGGTACGGGGAGTGCGCGAGCAGGATCCGGTCCTGGTGGTCGGGGAGTGCGGTGCGCGGGAAGTAACGGTCCGCCTCACCCGCGACCAGGCCCTCGATCTCGTCGCCCTCGGTCGCGCCGGTGGCTTCCCAGAGCCAGTGATCGGCGTTCCTCACGACCAGGGGGCGCGGCTCGGGGACCCGGCCCGCGTACTGGATGCCGAGCAGCTGCTGCTCCGGCCGGTCCACCTCGCGCCAGAGCGCGGGGCGGCCCGGACCACGGCGCTTGCGGCAGGTGAGCAGGCGGTCGGGGACGCCGGAGGCCGAGGGACCCAACTCCACCTGCCAGTACATGGTGTTGGCGGAGAGGAAGACGAGCGAGGTGCCGCCGGCGCGCGCGGCCTCGACGGTCCGGCGCATGGGGACGGACCAGTACTCGTCATGGCCGGGGAAGACCAGGCCCCGGTAGCGGCTGGGGTCGACGCGGCCCGCGTGCAGATCGCGGGTGTCGGCGTAGGCGAGGTCGTAGCCGTACCGCTCGGCCCAGCGGATGAAGTCGTAGGCGTGGCCGACATGGAGGGGCAGCCCCGCGCCCGCGTAGGGGCGGTCGAAGGAGACCGTCATGGCGGCGTCCTGCTCGCCGAGGAGCCGGCCCTGCTCGTCCCACGCGTGGTAGAGGCTGGCGCCGGTGTGGCCGTCCTCGGGGTAGAGGTTGTAGGCCTGCCAGGTGATGTCGGGGAGGAGCAGGAGCAGGTCGGCGGGGTGGCTGTCGCGGACCGTGAAGGGGATGTGGGAGCGGTAGCCGTCGGCCGTCGTGAGGACGGCGACATAGGCGCCGAGTGCCCAGAAGTCCGGGATCTGGAGCCGCCAGGAGAGCCACCAGTGATGGCAGGAGACGGTCCGGTCGGCGGCGAGCGGGGGCGGCTGGACGATCCCGGAGAGCCGGGGGCTGGTGATGATCTTGCGGGCGCCGTCACCGCCGTAGTGCCCGATCCGGTAGATGTCGACCGAGAACTGCTGGGGCGGGTCGACGGTGACATGGAAGTCGATGGCCTCGCCGGGGGCGACGGCGCCGGTGGACGCGAAGCCCTTGATCTGGCGTCGTACATCGTCGGCGGTACGGGTACCACCGCTGCCGCCGTGGCGTCCGTAACCGGCGTGGTTGCCCTGGCTGCCGCTGCCCAGATGCGGATCGGCGTACCAGGGCACGACATGGCCGGTGTCGTCGAAGTAGTTCTCGCTGCCGCGCAGCCAGGGCAACGGGCCCTGGCCGAAGGGATCGCTGACCGCGTGGGCGAGCGCGCCCGATTCCCACCGCCGGATCTGGTCCGCCCCCATGGTGCGCCCCTCCTCCGAGCCCCCGCGCCATCAGGTGGCACGACCGTTGACAAAATGCGCCGACGCGAGCACCGACGCGCCGGTGATACGACCGTTTATCCGGCCGGTGAAACGGTCGGGCGTAAGCGGCGATACCCAGCACATCACATTACGCACGCACTCCGTCACCGTTCGTTGCGAATTAACCTTAAAGGAACGCGACAATCAGGATTCAGGGTGTGATAGGGGATGGTCCACGATCGTGGTTGGGGGCCGATACAGGGCCCGGCGCCAGGCGCTGCCAGGTGGTGTGTGGCGGTATGTGGCGGGGCTCACACGAGGCGCACGGGCTTCTCGGCCCGTACGCCGAGCGACGTCAGCCAGGAACGGAGCGGCTCGGCGTCGCCGCCCTCGACCAGACTGAGGACGCGCCCGCCCAGATCCGCGCGGTGCTCGCCGTCGATCAGGAGGGCCGGGCCGTCGAGCCAGTCGAGGCCGGGCACGGCACCCGCCGTATCGACGGCGGAGCAGCAGACCATCGCCGTGACATGGTCGGCGAGCAGCTCACGGCCGCTGCGGGGCGGCTGGAGCGGGAAGAGGGGCAGCGGGTCGGTGCCCCAGAGCGCGAGGGCGTCGCTCGCGGCCTCGGCCGGGGCGGCCGGGGCCGCCGCCGCCTCTTCGCGGGCCAGCTCCGCGCTGATGCCGGCGGCCAGGGCGTCGCCGGCCTCGATGGCCTCACTGGTCTCCCTCGTCTCGCCCGTCTCGCCCGTCTCGCTGGTCCCGCTCGTCTCGCCGGTCTTGCCGACCTCACCTGCCCTTTCGACGGCACTGGAGCCACTGATGCCACTCTTGCCACTGGAGCCACTTGAGCCACTGACGTGACGGGTACTGCTGGTGCCGCCTGTCCCGGCGTCGTGCCGGGAGAGGTGGTCGATGACCCGTTCCAGGGTCGGGCCGGGGGTCAGGGCGGTGCCCGCGGGGTCGGCGGAGCGCCGTACCCCCATGGCGTCGAGGACGCGGTGCAGCCTCGCCGCTTCCGTACGCCACTTACGGTCGACGACCTCTTCCGGATACTGCTGCCAGTCCACCGGTGACCAGTCCGGCCCGGCCTCGGCCGGGCCACCGTGGAAGAGGCGGGCGGCCAGCAGAGATGCCGCCTCGTCGACCACGCCCGGTTCTTCGAGCAGATCGCAGGCGGGGCGCTCGCCGAGCCGGGACGCGAAGCCCTCGGCGAGGCGGTCGCGACGGGACAGCTCGGTGAGCGCCGACACCACGCCGGCGTCCAGCCGGGACGGCCAGCGGCCCATGCGCCACGCGGGCAGCGCGACCCTGGTCAGCAGCCGGTCCCAGCCCGCGTACGCGAGGCCCACCTGCTCCTGGGCGACGATCCGCAGACCGTAGTCCACCGCCTGTGCACGCTCGGACGCGGCCGTCGCGACACCGCGCTCCATCAGCGCGGCATGCTCACCGCAACCGCGCAGCAGCAGCTTGGCGACCCGGCCGACACAGCCCAGCGCCACTCGGCGTATCGGCCCCAGGCCCGGCCGGGACGCGACGGCGACCGCCGCGTCCAGACCCCGGACGAACCGGCGGGCCGCGGCTATATCCGGGTGCGCCGAAGGTCCCGTACCCGCCACGACGGGGGCGAGCACGGCGCGCAGCTCGGCGACCCGCATCCACCACAGGAAGGGCGAACCGATCACCAGGACGGGGGCGGCGGTGACCTGCCGGGCGGCACGCCGACGGCCACCGCCGAAGCCGGACAGCGCGCGTGGGTGCGTACGTGGGTGGGTATACGGGTCCGACGGCGTATGCGAGAGCGCCTCGGCGTGCGCCGGATGCGTACGGTCCTCCAGCCAGCTGTCGCAGTCCGGGGTCAGCGCTATGGCGGAGGGAGCGGGCACGTCGAGCCGCTCCGCGAGATCGCGCACCAGCCGGTAGAGGTCGGGCGCGGCCTTCTCGCTGACCGGGACGGTCGGGCTGAGCGCGGGCCTGGCACGGGCGACCACCGCGGCGACGGCGCCCGCGAGCAGCAGCACGACGAGCGCGAAGCCCGTCACGGCCCAGCGCGCGATGTCCCAGCCCCCGCCGCTGATGCGGCCCGTGGCCCCGCCGACGAGCAGTACGACGGCGACAGCGGCGGGCAGCAGCGCCACCGCCAGCGCCCTGCTGCGGATGCGCAGCACGGCGAGAGCCCGTACACGGGCGCCCTGAGCACCCATCTCCTCACCGATACCGGAACCGGACATGGTCGGACCTCACCCCCTCTGCCCTGCGGCCTGCGTTGCTCACTCCCCCACTGTGGCACCCGTCACTGACATCGCAATGCCGGTGGGCCAAGTGCCGGAACGCCTGCGCCGCACCCTAGTTGGACCCTGGAGACCCGTCATCCGGATGGCCCAACGGTCACCCGATGGAATGGCTTTGGGCAAAGCTGCTGACGCGCGGGGGTGGGTAAGGGCGTGGGGCACGACAGCCCGCCCGGACAGGACCGAGTGAGGAGTGAGGTGGGGGTGGGGTGAGGTGGGGGTGTGCGGGCCTGGCGGGGGCGGACGGCGGAGGCCGACGGCGCCCGGGGTCGGGCGCCGTCGGATCAGGCTGCCGGGATCAGGCTCCCGCTGTCTCGGCGGTCTCCGCGGCCTCGCGGGCGATGTCCGTGCGGTGCTGGGAGCCCGCCAGCCGGATACGGCGCAGCGCCGTGTAGGCGCGCTCCCTCGCCTGCGTCAGGTTCTTGCCCGTCGCCGTCACGGACAGCACGCGGCCGCCGGCGCTCACGACCGTGTCGCCGTCACGACGGGTGCCGGCGTGCAGGACGTACGCGTCGGGTGCATCCTGTTCCGCGATCTCTCCGAGACCCTCGATCGGGTCGCCGGTGCGCGGGGTGTCCGGGTAGTTGTGCGAGGCGACGACCACCGTGACCGCCGCGTCGTCCCGCCAGGTCAGCGGGGGCAGCGCGGCGAGGTCCCCCTCCGCCGCCGCCAGCAGGACGCGCGCCAGCGGCGTCTTGAGCCTGGCCAGGACCACCTGCGTCTCAGGATCGCCGAAGCGTGCGTTGAACTCGATGACCCGCAGGCCGCGTCCGGTGATCGCGAGGCCCGCGTACAGCAGCCCGGAGAAGGGCATACCGCGGCGGCGCAGTTCGTTGACCGTCGGCTGGAGAACGGTCTCCAGGACCTCGTCCACCAGCTTGGGGTCGGCCCACGGGAGCGGGGAGTACGCGCCCATGCCGCCCGTATTGGGGCCCTCGTCGTTGTCGAGGGCGCGCTTGAAGTCCTGCGCGGGCTGGAGCGGAAGGACCGTCTCGCCGTCGGTGATGGCGAAGAGCGAGACCTCGGGGCCGTCGAGGAACTCCTCGATGACGACACGGTCGCAGCCGAGCGCGTGCTCGCGCGCCACGGCGAGATCCGCGGTGACGACGACGCCCTTCCCGGCGGCCAGACCGTCGTCCTTGACGACGTAGGGCGGGCCGAAGGCGTCGAGCGCTTCGTCGATCTGCTCGGGGGTGGTGCAGACGTAACTACGGGCCGTCGGAACATTCGCCGCGGCCATCACATCCTTGGCGAAGGCCTTGGAACCCTCCAGCTCGGCCGCCTCCCGGGACGGGCCGAAGCACGGGATCCCCGCGCCGCGTACGGCGTCGGCGACCCCGGCCACCAGCGGGGCCTCGGGGCCGACGATGACGAGCCCGGCCCCCAGCTCGGTGGAGAGGCGGGCCACGGCCGCACCGTCCAGCGCGTCCACCGGGTGCAGCTCGGCGACCTCGGCGATGCCGGCGTTGCCGGGCGCGCAGTGCAGGGCGGTGACCTCGGGATCGAGGGAGAGAGAGCGGCACAGGGCGTGTTCGCGGGCGCCGCCGCCGATGACAAGGACCTTCACGAGGGGCAGCCTAGCCGGGACGGGGCGCCGCGACGTGTGCGGGCTTGGACGGGCCGCCGAAAGACGGGCCGCTATTCGTTTGTGTATTCCTCCACAACCGTCGCTCCCAGCTCGCGCACGATCAGTTCGTGACCGGAGAGCGCGGAGTCGACGAGGTCCGGATCGTCCTCCTCCGGGATGTCGTCCTCCGGCGCCACGGGCGGCCTGGCGGGCGTGCCGGGTCTGTTGTCCGGCCGGTCCGAGCGGTCGGCTCCGTTCTGGCGCTGGGGCTCGGATCGCGCCGTACCGGGACCGGCCGGGGCCTGCGACATGGAGGCGGGCGACGACTGCGGAGAGTGCGTGGGCTGGGCGGGGCGCTGTGCCTGCGCGACGGCCGGGGCCGCCGGGGCGGCGTTCGAGGCGGAGGGGGCGCCGCCGTAACCGCCACCGCCCCCATACCCACCGCCGCCCCCGTACCCGCCACCGCCACTGGAGCCGGGCGTGCCCGCGCCGCCGGGGCCACCCACGCCCCCGCCATAGCCGCCGCCCCCGGAGCCCGGGCCGCCGTAACCACCGCCGCCTCCGCCACCGTTCGCCGGGGGCGCGGCGGTGCCGCCCGACGGGTCGACGATCGCCTCGATCTTCCACTGCACATGGAACTGCTCGGAGAGCGCCTGCTTGAGCACGTCCTCGCTGCCGCTGCTCGTGAAGTTGTCACGGGCGCCCGCGTTGATGAAACCGACCTGGAGCGTCGTCCCGTCGAACCCCGCGACCTGCGCGTTCTGGCTGAGCAGGATCCAGGTGAAGCGCCGGCGGTTCTTCACGGCCTCCAGGATGTCCGGCCACATGTTCCGCACCTGGCCGGCGCCCTGCGTCATACCGGGGGCCGGCGCCGCGGCGGCGGGTTGGGGGGCGGCCGTCGGCGGGGACGCGGGACCCGGCGTCGGTGCGGCCCCCTGCCCCTGCCCCTGTCCGGGGGCCGACGCGGTGGGCCAGCCGCCGGGGCGGCGCCCCGCGGTCTCGGGCGCCGCGGCGGAGGGCCAGGCACCTGGCCGCTGCGGCTCGGCGGCGGGGCCCGGCGCCGGCGCGGGCGCGCCAGGCGGCGGAGCGGCGGGCTCCGGTACGGCATGCGGCATGGCCGGTGGTACGGGCGGTGGTACGAGCGCGGGCGCGGCCGGTCCGGGCATCGCGGGCGGTACGGGCGCGTGCGCCTCGGGCCCGGGGACGTACCCCGTCGCGGGACCGGGCCCTCCGGCCGAGAACGCGGCCCCCGCGGTCGAAGCGGCGGCGGCCGCCCCTCGCTCCAGCCGGTCGAGCCGCGCCTGGACCGACCGCTCGTCGTCGAAGGCCGCGGGCAGCAGCACCCGCGCGCAGATCAGCTCCAGCTGCAGCCGGGGCGAGGTGGCCCCACGCATTTCCGTGAGCCCGGTGTTGACCAGGTCGGCCGCCCGGCTCAGCTCGGCCGCGCCGAAGACCGACGCCTGGGCCCGCATCCGCTCGACGACATCGGCGGGGGCGTCGATGAGCCCCTTCTCCCCGGCGTCCGGCACGGCGGCCAGAATGACCAGGTCCCGCAGCCGCTCCAGGAGATCGGCGACAAAGCGCCGCGGGTCGTTTCCGCCCTCGATGACCTGCTCCACGACCTCGAACGCCGCGGCCCCGTCCCCCGCCGCGAACGCGTCCATCACCGCGTCGAGCAGCGACCCGTCCGTATAACCGAGCAGGGCCGTCGCCATGGCGTACGTCACACCGTCCTCGGCGGCGCCCGCGAGCAACTGGTCCATGACGGACATCGAGTCACGCACGGACCCGCCACCGGCCCGTACGACCAGCGGCAACACCCCGTCCGCGACCGGGATCCGCTCCTTGCCGCACACCTCGCCGAGATAGTCGCGCAGCGTGCCCGGCGGGACCAGCCGGAACGGATAGTGGTGCGTACGCGACCGGATCGTGCCGATGACCTTCTCGGGCTCGGTGGTCGCGAAGATGAACTTGAGATGCTCCGGCGGCTCCTCGACCACCTTCAGCAGGGCGTTGAAGCCCGCCGAGGTGACCATGTGCGCCTCGTCGATGATGTAGATCTTGTAACGACTGCTCGCGGGCCCGAAGAACGCCTTCTCACGAAGATCACGGGCATCGTCCACACCGCCGTGCGACGCGGCGTCGATCTCGATCACATCGATGGACCCCGGCCCGTTCCTGGCCAGGTCCTTGCAGGACTGGCACTCACCGCACGGCGTCGGCGTCGGCCCCTGCTCACAGTTCAGACAGCGCGCGAGGATGCGCGCACTGGTCGTCTTCCCACAGCCGCGCGGCCCACTGAACAGGTACGCATGATTGACCCGGTTGTTCCGCAGGGCCTGCTGCAGCGGGTCAGTGACATGCTCCTGCCCGATGACCTCGGCGAACGACTCGGGGCGATAACGGCGGTACAGCGCAAGGGACGACACACCTACGACGATATCGGCCCTCTACGACAACGCTCCCCTTCCACCGCCCCCAACGCAAGCGCCCCTCACGCACCCGCCAGAGCCGACCTACCCTTGCTGCCTTCCGGCCCTGGGGGAGTTCAGTCAGATAGCGCCACGTGAGGGGCTGCGCACACAGTACCCGATCCCGGAGGCCCGGATCGAGTTCGCGAGCACTCCCCGGCGTCTTGTATTGTTTGCCGCGGAGGATTCGCCTAGTGGCCTAGGGCGCACGCTTGGAAAGCGTGTTGGGGGCAACCCCTCACGAGTTCGAATCTCGTATCCTCCGCAGCCGCCTGAACAGGCGAATCAGAGAGTCGGACCGCAGCTCGCGGTCCGACTCTCTGGCGTGCCCTGGTCTCAGTTTTTGGTCTCATTTATTTCTGACATTCAAGATATTTCACCCATGCGGTGAACGCGCCCTCTGCCGATAATCAGCGGTGACGCAACGACGTGCGCCCCGGTCTCGGCCAGAGGGGCCCGAAGCGGCTCTCCTCGTGCCATCAGGCCAGCGGGTAGCCCAGGGCCAGGGCGGCCTTGCGGAACGCCGGCAGACGGTCGGAAGAGACCGCAAGGTGGCGCTCGCCGATTCGGGTACACAGCACGCGCAGGCGGCGGTCGCTGATGATGAGGGCTGCCAGTGCCTCGTCCGCGCACTCGATGAGATGGGTCTGCCCCATATCGCGGAGTCGGCCGCTGCGACGGCCCGTGTCGTCGAGCAGGGTGGTGACGGTCTGGGGCACGGGGTGCGAGGCGGCCTGGTCCAGGTAGCCACGGAGCTCGTCGAGGGTGTGCCCGCGGTCGATGGCGTGCAGAAGAGAAGCGGTGGTGAGCGTCCAGACCCGGTCGGTTTTCCGGTCGGAGAAGGCGTCCAGGAGGAGTGTGTCGGCGGAGGGCAGCCCGTCGAGGGCGACGATGTCGAAGTTCGCCAGGACGGTGACCCTGCCCGTCGGGACGGCCGGGGCGGGGACCTGGGCAGGGGCGTAGTCGCCCGTGAGGCCGACGGCGTGGGCGCCCAGGGGATTGAGGCGAAGTGCGGACAGGCCGTCGTAGCGGCTGAGCTGGTCGAGGTAGTCGCCACCCCAGTTGTCCCGGTAGTCATCGCGGGCGCCCGCCGGGGGGACGTACTCGATGTCGATGAGGCCGAGCGTGGCGGCGTACTCGAAGAGGACCGCCAGGGTGTACCGACCCTGGAGGAGGGACCAGCCGTGGTGGCCGTCGTAGCCGAGGCTGCCGTATCGCGGATCCTCCAGGTACAGCTTCCACAGGGCGCGTTCACTGCGGTGGACGACTGGATCCAGACCGGCCGCGCGCATGCCTGTGAACAGGCCGTCGATGGACATCCACTCACCCGGCGTGAGGCCGGCCAGCGCTTGACCGACGAGCTTGCGGCGCGGTTTGGCGGCGGTCAGGACGTTCGCCGAGCGCTGGCCCTTGATCTCCTCGACGCGGGAGAACTCGTCCAGGAGGCTGTTGTTCAGCCAGCGTTGCCACAGCTGAGAGACGGTCAGGTGCGGTGGGCGGGTCAGCGCGGCCCGTCCGCGCGTGGTCAGCACGAGCCGACCACCGGTGAGCTGGGCGAGGCCGCCTGCCTGGAGCAGCATCGGCCAGGCGAAGGCGGCGATGGCCTCGTGCGGACAGAAGTCGCCGCCGTCCAGGACGTCGGCGACCGCCGAGACGGTGGCGGTGCTGGGACGGCGGGTCCTTTCGCTGCACCGCAGCTTCCCCGTCATACACAGGCGCAGTACCGTCAGCAGGTTGACCTGCGCCTCGTGCTCGGTGCGCCGGACCCGTGGCGTGCCGGTGGGCTCCTGTTGCTGTCCGACCGGTATCACTGCTCGCGTTTCCCGCTTCCTGCCGCTCGCGTCCCGTTTCTACAGATGGGCAACGTAGTCGTAGTTGCCCGGACCGCAGGTGCGGTCGAGGATCTGGACCACCTTGCGCGGGTCGTCGTAGGGGCCGGAGAAGTAGAACGGCTTGCCGTCCCTGCCGAAGCCGATGACGGGCCGGTCGCCGGGCGGGGCACCCAGGTGCACGGCTGCGTCGGCGAAGCCACCCGCGGGCTCGAAGCCAAGACCGCGGGCGTAGGCGACCGCATCGTGCACGATTGTCTGCGCCTGCTCCACGCCGATCGGCAGCGGCCGATGATCGAAGGCCGAGTAGTACATCGGTACGTAAGTGGTCAGAGAGCCGGACCCCATCACCTCGGGGTCGGTGATGTTCTTGACGCCCAGGCAGTACACGTCCACCAGGAACCCGGTGACAGTCACCCTGCTGGCACGTTCCTGGCGGGCCAGGAGAATCTGGGCGATGCCGCCCGTGCCCGGGTCCGGCTCCCGGCCGAGGGGGTCGGCGGCCGCCCAGTCCGGGGCTTCGGCCATGTCGAGTCCCACACTCCAGCCCGCGTTGACCCAGCAGCCCATCACCGGCCGCTCATCCGGCGCGATGTTCGCCAGTGCCGCCTCGGCGACCCGTCTCACCAGCGCGGTGGCCTGGGCCGGGCGCAGCCCCAGCGTTTTCGCGATCTGCTTCGGCGCGCTGCCGCGCTCCCTCAACTCCCGGACCCGGGCCAGCAGTTCCTCGTCGTGCGTGGTCACCATCACAGTCTGCCACTTCCGTGTCGCCCCGTGCGAAGCACTGGATGCGCCGGCGGTGCTGCCATCCTGGGTTCGGGTAAATACGGGACACGAACCGGAACGGGCAGGTCAGCATGGGTGAGACAGTGGGCAGGACCGTCGAACAGGTGCGAGGGCTGGTCGGTTGGGTCGGCACGGGCCGCAAGCTGACCCTGACCGGCCGTGTGACGCTTGCCGACGCGCGAGCACTGGTGGAGGTTCTGGACACCGGCGACCGGATGGACCCGGTGATCGGGGACCGTACGTTCAAGACGAAGTCCAGCGAGGAGCTGTACCACCTCACGCTGCTGGTCGAGTGGGCGAAGGCGGCACGACTGCTGCGGACCGCAGGCGGGCGCCTACTGCCGGTGAAGAAGAACGCCAAGCTGCTGGACCACCCCGACGAACTGCGTGGCGCCCTGTTCGCCGCGCTACCGCACGTCGGCCCGGCTGTGACGGTCTCCGGCTGGCTGGAATCCCTGTTCACGCACGAGTACGACCGGGGCCTGCGGGCGTTGCTGCAGCGGCTGTACGCTGCCACGGCCCCGGTGCCGCTCAGTGACCTGTACGAGGTGGTGTGGCACGCGGTCAGCCCGCTGTACGCGCTCGACGACCTTTCCCCCGACCGCCTGGGGCATCTGCGCACCGCCAACGACCACGACATCCAACGGGTCCTGAAGGCTCTCGCCTCCCTCGGCGCTGTCCATCTCGCGGAGGAAAGCGCCGAGTTGACGACGGACGGACGCGCCGAGACGGCCCGGATGCGCGGAGAGCCCGAGCCCGGCGACACGGTGTTGCGGATCCTCGTCGAGCTCGCCGACGTGGACGAGCCCCGGGTTTGGCGGCAGCTCCTGGTACCCATTTCGATCCGCCTGGACCGGCTTCACTCCGTGATCCAGGACGCGATGGGCTGGCAGAACTGCCACCTGCACGCGTTCACCATTGACGGCGTCCAGTACGGCCGCCCCGACGGCGAACTCGGATTCCGCGACGAGCGCAACGCCACACTGGCCGCCCTGCTCAAGCCGGGTGCCCATTTCGTGTACACGTACGACTTCGGGGACTCCTGGGCGCACCTCATCACCGTGGAGCAGCTCCAGACAGCCTCAGCCGGGCTTCACTATCCGCACTGCGTGGACGGTACCGGGGCGTGCCCGCCCGAGGACTGCGGCGGTGCCCCCGGCTACAGCGATCTCAAAGTCATCCTCGCCGACCCGGCGCACGAGGAACACCACGCCATGCTGGTGTGGCTCGGACTTCGGTCCGCCATGGAATTCGCCGCTGACCGTTTCGCACCGGACGAGGCCAACACGCGGCTGCTGCGCCTCACGGCACTGTGAAAGACGAGCCGTCCGGCCACGCCACCGTTCACGACCCTGAGCGCTACCGACTGGTCCACCGTCCCGCTACACCACGCTGGGACAAGACGTACGAGCCGGCCTCACATCCCGACGTTCAGGTCTTGGGCGTCGACTACACGGCGACGAGGCGCACTCTGTCGCCGCAGAGCTTCGTCATGTCGTCAATGTCCGAGGTGAGCATGACGACCGGGCGGCGCTGCCGCAGCGCCATCTCGGCCACGGCGGCGTCGATGGCGTATTTGTGACCATGAAGCCCAGCATTGATCAGCATGGCTGAGGCGACCTTGGCCTCCTCGTCACCGATGTGCACGATCCGCACGCCGGACAGGACCCAGGCGAGCCGTGCCTTCTCGGTCCGACGATGCACCGCTTCGATGATGGTGAGTGCGCTGATGATCACCTCCATGCCCCGCTTGCGGGCTTCCGCGATGAGGGCGACGACGGGCTCGTGATCACTGACGAACTTCGAGAGGCCCTCGCAGTCGAGAACGAGGGTGCCTTCGTGGCTCAGCTTGCGGCGGGCCACTGCCCCTCCTCGGCGAACACCTCGTCGAAGACCCGGCGTGCCCGCTCCTGCTCGTGCTCGGAGATCGGCCCCTGGCGGCGTTCGTAGTCGGCCAGGTACTCGTCCAGGATCTGACCGCGCAGCTCGCGCTCCACCGCTTCGGTGATGAACGCGGAGAACTCACGCTTGCCGACCCGTCGGCGGATCGCCTCCGCCGTCCCCTCGGGGAGGGAGAGGCTGACCCTGGTGGCCGGCCCTTCGCCGACGCTGTAGGGAATCTCGCTCATGGGACCCACATTATCAAACAAGTAGGAATTCGCCTGGGTCCACAGCATCCGCCGAACAATGCGAGCCACCCATCCGGCACCTCGCGGTCTCAGTTCTGGGCTCATTCGCCTACGTTCAGCCATGTCCGGACGCCGCTGAACAATCCGCTCCGCCCCAGGTCAGGACGCCCCCGTCCCTCCCCGAACCCCGAGACGAACTTTTGGAAAGCGTGTTGGGGGCAACCCCTCACGAGTTCGAATCTCGTATCCTCCACACCCGCCTGAACAGGCGAAACGAGCAGCCGGACCGCAGTACGCGGCCCGGCTTCTCGTCGTGCACTGTGCCGGCGAGGCTACCGCGGCGGCGATACACGGCGGGCTGCGAGCGAAGCTCGGGCAGCGCCAGGGATCCCTCAGCCGAGACCCGCGTGACCAACCTCCGTGGGCAGACCAGCCAGGCCGCGGACGGAGTCCGCCTCATTGGCCGGCTTCGCCGGATACTCGATCCGACGCCTCAGGCGCACGGGGACGCGCTGTTCGAGATCAGGCTCGCCCCCTCGGCCCTGCTGCTGGGCTGAGCCGCGGAGCGCAGACCAGTACGCGAGGTCCCGCGCCGGCTGCTATGTCCCATCGGCGCGGGACCCCGGGGCGACGCGCCGCCCGGGGAACGTCAGGCCGCGGAATCGTGCGGACCGGCCGGTTCGGGCAGCAGTCGAGCGCTGAGACGGTCCGCGCTCGGCCAGCGAACGTCGTGGACCCAGCCCAGCTTCTCGAATACCCAGATGAGGCGTGCTGCCGGGTCGATCTGGCCCGGCAGCACGCCGTGGCGCGCGCCCGTGGGGTCGGCGTGATGTGAGTTGTGCCAGCTCTCGCCGAAGGACAGCAGTGCGAGCGGCCAGAAGTTGGTGGCCTTGTCCCGACTGGCGAACGGGCGCCTGCCCGCGACGTGGCAGACCGAGTTCACCGACCAGGTGACATGGTGCAGCAGCGCCATCCGCATCACGCTGGCCCAGAAGAACCCGGTCAGTGCACCGGTCCAGGTGCCGGTGACGAGCCCGCCGACCAGCGCGGGGGCCAGGAGCGAGACGGCGGTCAGTGGCCCGAAGAACCGACCGATGAGTCGCAGGTCGGGATCGGCGGCGATGTCGGGCGCGAACCTGGCCCGGTTGCTCAGTTCACGCTTCAGCATCCACCCCATGTGCGCGTGGAGAAGCCCCTTGAGCAGCGCGCGCGTGTCGGTTCCGAAGCGCCAGGGCGAGTGCGGGTCACCCTCCCGGTCGGCGAAGGCGTGGTGGCGGCGGTGGTTCGCCACCCATTGGACCGGCGAGCCCTCGACCCCCAGCGAGCCCGCGACGGCCAGGGCGATGCGCAGGCCCCGCTTTGCCTTGAACGAGCGGTGCGTGAAGAGGCGGTGATAGCCGACCGTGAGGCCGACTATGGACACGAGGTAGGCAACCACGGCCATGCCGACGTCCAGCGCGGACAAGCCCCATCCCCACGCGAACGGCACCACGACGATCAGCCAGATCACCGGGCCGACGACGAAGATCCACATCGCCACTGCCGCCGCAGGCGTCTGCGGGGCGTCGAGCAGCGGCTTGACCTCGGCCGCGGTGTCGGCGTCGCCTTCGGCGGCGGCCTGTTCAGGTCGGCCGGTGTCGCTCGGGTTCATCGGTTCCTCGCCGTTGCTCGAGCTTTTTCGGACGGGTACCAGACCGGACCCGAATCACGCGTCCGCGCGCTTTCGAGCGCGCTCGGCGGCCCACGGCGCACGATCGCACCGGACGGCATCCGCACAGGTCGTCGCGCATGTCCAGGGTGTGAACGTCGCGGGACCAAATCTCCTTCACGTCCTGGCGGGAGCTTCAGTCCTCGTCGGGTCCGGGGCCGACGAGGAGAAGCCACCCGGGCGCCCATGGCGGTGGCAGCGAGTCAGAATAAGGCCAGGGCCTACTTGGACACTGTCCTCCTCGCCGAGGACACCGCCGAACTGCAAACCCGTCCCACCTCCGGAACCACCCCGCCGCACGCCCCGCCCGCAAGCCGTTGAACAGGCAAGACACCAAAATCTGGAGTACTGAGGGAAGTGCACGGGCGACGTCTTTCGGCAAGGCCACCTTGGTCGGGGTCGTGAGCCATCCAGCCTCAAGGTCGGGGCCCCACATTGTTGTTCACTTCAAGGCCGTTACCCGCACCGGTATTGCCCGCCGCCTGCCCGACCTCAGAGCGGCAAGTCGTCGGGCAAGACGCGGAAGGACTTGTGGCGGCCAAGGGGGCGTACGGCCCGGAAGTCGCGACGGTCGAGGGTGAGAACGGCGTCGGTCTCGTACTCCGACGCCAGGGCGACGTTCACCGCGTCAGCCAGGTCGAGGTTGAGCGCGGCGTACCGGGCACGTACGGACTGCGCAGTGGCGAGATGGAGTTCTGTGATCTCCGGTACGACAATGCGGCTCACCCGCATCCAACGCCTGATGTCATCGACCGCACTCACCGCCAGGTCCGTGGCAGTGGGCGGGGTCCACGCGCCGGCGGGGAGGCCGACCTGGCGGAGGAGGTCGGCGAGGTTGTAGTAGTCGGTGAGGTGCCGGATCTTGTCGCCCTTGAGGTCGATGACGGTGGTGGCGGGAACCTTGAAGGATTTGCCGGTGGCGGGGCGGTCCTTGGCGAAGGCGCCGGTGTCGGTACCGGAGAAGTTCCAGCGGACGGCGATCTTGTCGCCGTCGCGAAACGCGTCGACGACCTGGATGTGGGCGTCCTTGATGCTCTGTTCCGTGATGGTGACCCAGGTGGCCGCGCCCTCGGGGCCGGTCATGGCGACCTGGAAGGCGTTGTCCTGGTAAACGCCGTCCTTGGTGAACAAGGCGGCCATCTTCTCGGGCTTGGCGGTGTTCCAGGCGTCCACCCAGGCGGCGACCACTCGGGGTACCCGGACGCCGTCCCGGCCGTGAGCCACTGTCCGTGCCTCCCCGTCCGCCGCGGTCTGCGCGGTCTTCGACGACGGGATGGCGGCCTGGGCGTCGGCATCAAGCAGACCGGTGACCGCGGTGAGGCCGACGACGGCGGCCGCGGCGATGACGGTGGTGAAGATGCGGCGCGTGGTGGTGGCGTTCATCAGATTCTCCCTGCGGATTCAGGCAACCTCTGTTGCCTTACGGATGTAACCATAGCCCATGCCTAACACTTGTAAACTCGTGAACCGAAGGCAAGGTGGGAGACGATGCGCGCGGGCTGGACACGGCATAGCGGCAGATGGCCGACCGGCTCGCCGAGGCCGGCGACGGCGCGAAGGTCAACCTGAAGCGGACGCCACGCACTGGCCGGACAACACTGGCCGGACATGCTCCGGGTTGCCGGAGCGCTCCTCACGAACCAGGTCCGCGCTGACGCGACCTGCTGCGGAGCTTCGGCCGCGAGGGCCCATCCCACGCTGCTCGGCGCCGCGTTCGCCGAGTACGGCCGCATCGACAGGACGGAACACCCGCTACCTCGACGCGGCCGTCGCCCAACTCCGTGCCGAGGGCCACGAGATCAAGGACGAGGACTGATCGAACGGCCCTGGTGACGGGTCCGTCACGCGGTTTCAGCGTTGAGGACGTGCCCCGCGGGCTTGCGGGTGTGGGCCCACGCGGGGAGCGCGGTCAACGCCGCGATGGCCAGCAGGATGGCGAGCGCGGCGGTGAGCAGCCACGATCCCGGGGGCGTGACCTGTGTGCCGAAGAGCCAGTACAGGCCGAGCCCGGCCGGAATACCCGCCGCCACTCCGGGCACCGCGGGCAGGAGTTGCGCGACGCAGAGCGCCGCGACGACCTGGCCGGGTGTGGCGCCGAGGGTACGGGTGATGGTCAGCGCGCGCCGGGCCTGCACGGCGGTGCTCCAGCCGAGGAGCACGGTGTTGAGCGTGGACAGTGCCACCAGCGCGAGGGTGACGGCGAGCAGCACCTGGCCGGTCTGGTCGGTCCGCACTTCGATGGGGCCGAACCGCCTGTAGTCAGGGGTCACGTCGAGCTCGGTGTGCCAGGTGAGCAAGGCGGTGACCATGATGGTGGTGGCGGCCGTGCCGGCGCAGGCCAGTACGGCGCGGCCGGGTCGGCGGGCGAGCAGCCGGATGCCGAGCAGCAGCGAGGTGGGCAGATACGCCGTCACGGCGTTCAGGTACGGGTGGTGCATGAGCAGGTGCGCCGGGTCGGCCAGGGCGTGGACGGTGCTGGTGCGGGCGGTGCGCACGGCGGGGCCGAGCACACCGGTCAGGGCGACCACGACGGCGAGGAAGACCGCGGCGGAGACGGTGCCGGAGTCCGGAGGGCTGACGGTGTCGAGCAACCCGGCGCTGGGATCGACCACGTGGGGTGCGGCCAGCGTCCCGGCGGTCAGTCCCAGCGCGGTGGCCAGGACGGTCAGCAGCAGGTGCTGCGCCAGCAGTACGGCGGTGACGGAGCCGGGTCCGGCGCCGACGGCCTTGAGCAGTCCGGCACGCCGGTTGTCACGGGCGGTGCGGGCGGTGGCGAGCGCGGCGAGGGTGACCATCGCGGCGACGGCGAGCAGCCAGCCGCCGACGACCAGGGCAGGCTGGGTGTGCTCGATCATGTTCGTGTCCGTCCGGAGGACGGTCTGCCAGTTGTGGGTGTTGACCCAGGAGTCGCCCCTGCGGTCGCGGGTGAACACGGTGTCGCGCCATTGGAGGGGCGCGGTGGGGTCGCTCAGCTTCAGGTGGATCAGGTGGACGCCGGGCGTTTCACCGGCCGCCGCGCGGGTGTCGGCGGTGGTGAGCCAGATCCTGCCGCCGTAGTCGGACGGCCCGGGACCTTGGGCCCAGTTGCTCCACGGATACACCGGGGTGGCCGCGCTGATCGCGGTTCCGACGACCGGGTAGGTGCGCTCGCTGATGGTGACGCGGTCGCCGACGTGCACGCCGAGTGCCTGCGCGAAGCCGCGTTCGACCACCGCGCCGCCGGGACGCACCCAGGTGCCCGAGGTCACCAGTGGCCGGTCCACGGCGGACGGTGGGGTGTCGCGCCCCTCGACCGAGGTGCGCGCGGTTCGGCCGTGTGCCCGGATGGTGGTGTCGAACGCAAAGACCGGGTCGGCCTGCGCGGCCACGCCGGGCGTGTCCGCGAGGCGTTCAGCCAGGCCGGACGGGTCCGTGGCCGTTGTGATGGCGGTGATGTCGGGGCCGGCGGTGGCCGCGCGGGTCTTCAGGTATCCGGTGGTCACGGCGTCGTTGGTCGCCAGTCCGAGGGTCAGGCCGGCGGTGGCGATGGTGACGGCGAGCAGGAACATGAGAGCCTCGCCGGGACGGCGGCGCATGTCGTGCAGGATCAGACGCCACATCAGCAGCAGGTGTCCCATGGTCAGTTCTCCCAGCTCAGCAGCGCGCCGAGCCCTGTGCCACCGCCGTGGCCGTCCAGGCTGGTGTCGTCGGCCAACCTCCCGTCACGCAGGGAGACGACACGGTCCGCCGTGGCGGCGACCCGCTCGTCATGGGTGACCACGACCAGGGTCTGGCCGGCGGCGCGCAGCTCGTCGAAGAGCCGGAGGATGTCGAGGGTCGCGGCGCTGTCGAGGTTGCCGGTGGGCTCGTCCGCGAGGACGACCAGCGGCTTGTTGACCAGGGCGCGGGCGACGGCGACCCTCTGCCGCTGCCCGCCGGACAGCTCGGAGGGCAGATGCCGGCCCCGGTCGGCGAGCCCGACCTGGCGGAGGAGTTCGGCGGCACGGATACGAGCGGTGCGCGGTGAGGCGCCGGCGAGCAGCGCGGGCAGCTCGACGTTCTGCGCCGCGCTCAGCTCGTGCATCAGGTGGTAGGCCTGGAAGACGAATCCCACGGCGCGGCGCCGCAGCCTGGCAAGCGCCCGTTCGCCAAGGTGGTCGATGCGCTGTCCGCCGAGCCACACCTCGCCGTCGTCGGGCCGGTCGAGCCCGCCGAGGAGCTGGAGCAGCGTGGACTTTCCGCAGCCGCTGGGCCCGGTCACGGCGAGCGTCTGCCCGACGGGAACATCGAGGTCGACCTCGTCGACGGCCCACACCAGGCTCTCGGCCTCCCCGTACGTGCGCGCCAGGCCGACGGCCCGCAGCGCAGGCACAGGCACCCGCGCATCGCCGGGTTCGCGGTCCCACACGTCTCTCGTCATCCGATTCCTCCGCTTTCCCCACGCGGGGCGCGGGCGGACCAGGTCCGCCCGCACGCCTCCAACCAGCGCAGATCGGCCTGCAGTCGGAGGGCGATCCCCTCCAGGAGCAGTCCGGCCTCCGAGTTCGTGTCGTGAGCGAGGGTGGCGTGCTGGGCTTCGGCGAGGCTGCGCATCAACTCCCGCCGCCGCGCGTCCACGAGCGCGAGCGGATCGGCCAGACCCGACTCCGCGGCGGCCACCAGCTTCAGATGGAACTCCGTCACGTCCGCTCTGAGTCCGGCGCTCTCGGCCATCCATGCGGCCACCCGCTCCTGCCCGTCAGCGGTCAGCGCGTACACCTTGCGCCGTGGGCCGCGCACCGGCACGTCCACACGCTCAAGGACGACCAGCCCCGCCTTTTCGAGCCGGGTGAGCGTCACATAGATCTGCCCCGAGTTCAGCGTCTCCCCCAACGGTCCGAGCGCCGCCGCCAGTCGACTGCGCAGCTCGTACCCGTGCGACGGCTCCTTGACCAGCAGCGCCAGCACCACGTCCTGCACGGACCGCCCTCCTCTGCGACAACCAATAGATAGCGGTTATCTATTGGAGCGTCAAACCAGTCCCCGAGGCAGGACAGGCGCCGCCCGGCGTCGGTCACCTGACCCGACGGCGGTGGGCGATCGGCCCGTCCCGGCCGGGTCTCAGGCGTCCTTGAGGTGGGCGAGTGCGGTGATGACGCGGTCGGCGATGTCTTCCGGCCAAGGGAAGGCGCGGGTGACCGCACGCTGGTGAGCCAGTCCGTGCAGCCCCAGCCACAGGGCCACCGCGTCGGCGAACGGGTCGGTACTGGCGGCCTGTCCGGCAGCGACGCAGGCGCCGAGTGCGTCGACGAGGACATGCAAGGTTTCCGCGCCGAGCGCGCTCAGATCCGCCTCGGTCAGGGAGCTGTCACCCAGGGTCGGCATCCAGAGGCCACCGAACATCGCGCGGTAGCGCTCCGGATGGGTCTGGGCGAATTCGAGGTACGCCTCGCAGATCGCGAACAGCCTTCGCCGAGGGTCACCCCCGGCCCCTTCCACGGCGGAGCGCAGGCCGCGCTCCAGCTCCGCGAACTCCCGGCGCACGACGGCCAGCATGATGGCCGGCTGGTCGGGGAAGTGCGGATAGATCGAGGGGGCGGCGATCCCCACCCGGCGGGCGACCGATCGCAACGTGATGGCGCGTTCGTCGCCGGCCTCGTCGAGCAACTCCACAGCGGCCGCGATGATGTCCTCGCGCAGGCGGCCGCCCTCGCCTCGACGGTTGCGCGCGCGGGCCGGTTTCGATGCGGCCGAAGCCTCAGTTCTGTTCTCTTCCACCCTGTGACCTTACACCGCGAAGTTTATCGGCATACCTTCTTGCCGTCGTGAACTTACGCGTGTATCTTTACGATCGTTAGCAACGGTCTGATCCTCACGGAGTACCCCATGACCAGCACCGCCACCATCCGCGCCACCGAGATCGTCCTGCCCGGTACGGTCGAGCCGAGCGGTCTGGAGGTCCGGACCCGCGAACTTCCGCCTCCGGCCGCGGGCCAGGTTGTCCTGCGGATGGACGCGACCGGCGTCTCGTTCGCCGAGCAGCAGATGCGTCGCGGCAAGTACTACGACCAGCCGGCTTTCCCCTTCGTGCCCGGCTATGACGTGGTGGGGACGGTCGCCGCCACCGGGCCCGGCGTGGACGCGGGACTGACCGGACGCCGGTTCGCCGCGGTCACCAAGATCGGCAGCTGGGCCAGCCACCTGTTGATCGACGCCGAGGACCTGGTGCCCGTGCCGGACAGTGTGGACGCGATCGCCGCGGAGACCGTGGTCGTCAACGGAATCACCGCCTGGCAGATGCTGCACCGGATGGCCAAGGTCCCCTCCGGCGGGACCATCGTGGTACTGGGCGCCAACGGCGGCGTCGGCTCCACGCTCGTACAACTTGCCCGGCACGCCGGGATCACGGTGATCGGCACGGCCTCGCCGCGCCACCACACGACCGTGCGCGAGCTGGGCGCGATCCCGGTCGACTACCGCGACCCCGACCTGTACGGCCGGATCCGCGCACTCGCACCGGACGGCGTGGACGCGGTGTTCGACCACGTCGGCGGCGCCGGGCTGGAGGATTCATGGCAACTGCTGCGCCGAGGCGGGACGCTGGTCTCGTACGGCACCGCCGCGACGAAGGACGACGAAGGCAACTCACAACTGCCGGTGCTGAAGCTGTTCGGGCAGATCGCGCTGTGGAACTACCTGCCCAACGGCAAGAGCGCGCACTTCTACAACTTCTGGGCGGGCCACCGCCGCCGGGCGCACTTCCGGCACCGGCTGAGCGAGGACCTCACCCAGGTACTGAGGCTGCTGGCGGACGGTGTCCTCACCCCGCAGATCGCCGCGGAGATCCCGCTGACCGACGCCGCGTCAGCACTGGAACTCGCCGAGTCCCGCACGGTCGCCGGCAAGGTCATCCTGGTTCCCGGAGCGTGACGTCATGGCCACGGTTCGGGCTCGTGGTCGGCACCTTCCAGGACACCGTCCCCGGTCTCGGTCGAAGGCCCGCCACCGCTGACGGTGGCGGGCCTTCTCCTCGGCGGAGTCGTCGGTCCCGCGCGTTGTCCGGAGCGCCCCCGCGTCAGATGGAAACGGCGACGCCGTTGAACGTCGTCTCGGGCGTCTGGGGGCTGGTGAAGCGAGCGTTGACGAGATACAGGCGATCACCCCAGCGTGCGGCCGTGGCGGGGACGTCGAAGCGGGGGTCGGTGATCGTGCGGCGCAGGGTGGCGGAGCGGACCTTGGCGTCGAGATCGAACACGCTGATGAGGTTCAGCCGGTTCTGTACGACGTACAGCGTACGACCGATGCGGACGAGACCGTCGCCGTTGGAGACGTTGTCCGCGCCGCTCAGCGCGATCTCGGTGGCACGACCGGTCCTGAGGTCCACGTGGTAGAGCTTGCCGGACGTGCTGCTGACGACGATCAGCCCTCGGCCGTCGGGGGTGCCCACGACGCCGTTGGCGTTGTTCACGTCGGGCGTCTGCACCCAGTCGCCGCTGAGCGGCAGGCTGAGAACCTTTCCTTCGCAGCCGCGCGGTACGCCGTGGAGCATGCTGTCGCGCGAGTCGGTGAACCAGGCGCGACCGCCGAGCAGGATGACGTCGTTGACGAAGTGGCCGGTCTCGTCGGTGAGTTGGTACGTGGTCACGAGCTTGCCGGTTCTGGAGTCGATGACCCGCGCGGATCCGCCGCCGCCTCCGGCGATGTAGAGCAGGCCGTCATGGTCCAGTTTCAGTCCTATGGCCACGGTGCCGGTGGCCCCCGCGTAGATGAATCCGCCCTTGCCGGTGCGCAGATCGGTGCGGTAGATGGCACCGTTGGCGCGCGAGCCCATGTAGGCGTACGGCTTTCCGCCGATGCTGATCCCCTCGGGGAGAAAACCGTCGGGAAGCGGGAACACGGTCGGGTACGCGGGAGTCGGGGTGCCGGAAGCGGCGTTCGCCGTGCCGGCGCCGGCCGCCACCGCGAGCGCGGCGGCGGCACCGCCGAGAACCCTGCGACGGGACAGGTGGGGCTGGTTCTGGGACATGGTTCCGGGCCTCCGTGAAGTGTCGGATGGGACTCGGGTGGACTCAGTGGACTCAACGGTCCGGTAACTCGGTGAACGGCGTCAACTCCGCTGCGTGTTCCGCTCGTTCGTAAACGAGCTGTCACCTACGAGTTCCCTTCGAGTTCCCTTGTGCCCCACCCGCTGCTCCCACCCGGGCGGCTCACTCGTAGCCGAGGACCTTGAAGTCCTTGCTGACGAAGACGTGGTGCGGCCAGTTGACGGCGACGTTGTGGACCTCGTACTCGCCGTCGCTCAGCTTCACCACACGGTTGTTGACGCCTCCGGGGACGACTGCCTGCGCGGCCTTCGTCGCCTTGTACGCCGTCGTCCCGCCGACGATCGTGCCCTCGCCCTCGGTGTAGTCCGGGATCCGACCGACCGACTTCGCCGGTGACGGCGTCCCCTGCTGGAACGGGACCACCCCTGCCGCCTGGGCCGCCGCGGCTCCGCCGTCACCCCCAGGCTGCACGATGACCTGCGCGGCCGCGATGGTCGCGCTGTCGACCGTCCCCAGGACGAGGACGCTCGCGCCCTTCTTCACGGCGCTCGCCGGGGCGTGGTGGGTTCCCTTCCGGTAGGTCGTGGCGGACGTCTCGTCGACGGTCACCTTCACACCCGTTGCCGTCGAGATGGTGAAGCCCGACGTGGACGTGGTGTCGACGATGCCGGTCGCGCCCCCGGCGGACGGGTCGGCCACGGGGCCGCCACCGGCGGGCACGCTGGGCGTCGCGGTCGGTGACGACGTGGCTGTGGCCGAAAGGGGCGAGGCGGACGACGAGAAGTCCGCCGCGGCGGACGTACCGCCACCGGTGACTCCGGCCACCGCGCACGTCAGCCCGGCGGCCAGGATCCAGCCACCCTTTTTCTTCGACAGCAACCTCCGTGCGCCTGGCCGACGTGCTCGCACGGCCATGGTCGCCGGGGCCGACTCGGCCGGCGAGTGGCTTGTGGGGTCGTAGTCGTTCATGTGGCTCTCCTCGTAGCTCGGGCAACTGCGGAGAGCCTGCCGGTCGTCCTTATGAGGACGCTGTGGGTCACCTGAAGAACTGTTGTACAAGGTGCGAGGGACCCAGTGGGACCCAGTGGGACCCAGTGGGACTCAGTGAGGTGCCTCGACGTCGGTGGGGGAGAGGTTCGGGAGTCGGCCGACGGCCTGCGGACGCCGGCGGTCAGGCTACGGAAGTCCCCGGCGACCGGCCCGGCGCCGGACCCGTAGTGATGCGCGACGTGTTCCGTCAGTTCTGACGCTTGGTCCCGGACATGCCCCTTGAGCTGGGGTTGGTGCAATCCAACGCCGTCTCTTGGAACCGAAGTTGCTGAGACAGAACCCGGACATTCGCAGGATCATTTCAGGATCGACTCGGCCCTAGTGTCATCGGTGTCAGCAGGAAACACCGCAACCGACAGCCGCTGGAGATCATGATGCGTTCGCGTCTCGCCGCCCGTTCCGCCCGTCTCGTCCTGGCCGCCGCGGCCGTGACGGCTCTCGCCGCCACCGCCACCGCCTGCGGCCCCGAGGACCTCGCGGACTCCGGCAGCTCCGCGGCCCCCTCCGCCGTCGCCTCCGCCGGCAGCGGCGGGAGCGACAGCTCCTCCAGCGACAGCTCCACCGACGGCTCCTCCACCGACGGCTCCAACTCCAGCGGCTCCGACTCCAACTCCAGCGGCTCCACCGATAAGACCGACTCCAGCGACGGCGGGAAGAGCGGCTACGGGCAGTCCTGCGGCACCAACGACCTGGACTTCACGATCACCTCGGAGTCCCAGGCCGGCGGCTACTACCTCGTCACCGCCAAGGCCAAGTCCGGCATCACCTGCTACCTGGAGATCAACACCCCCAGCGTGTCCTTCGGCTCCGGCGCCGACGGCGTCGCCTCCCCCGTCGGACAGGGTGGCGAAGACCCCATCAAGCTCACCGGCTCCGCCGTCGCCTACACCGGTATCAGCCCCAAGACCACCAACAACAATGACGGCAAGGAATTCGAGAACGTCATCATCGCCACCGCCGACGACGATCCCAACCCCGCCGAACTCAAGCTCCCCGAGACCGCCAACGTCGACAAGCCCATCGTCACCAACTGGGCCACCAACCGCGCCGAGGCCATCCCCGTCATCGTCTGACGAACCGGACAGGGCCTACGCGTCGGCGAGCAGCGGGTCGAAGGCGGTCGAGCGCTCACGACCCGACATGAAGGAGAGGAAGTCCTTCACGAACGCGCTGCGGGAGTACCTCGCGTCGGCGCCGGCCAGGGTACGCCGGAACCCGGTCCGGAACAGGGCCCGGTATTCGTCCGCGTCGATGAACTGGTCGCCGTCCGCATCGGTGGCGCTGAAGAGCACCTCGGCGACCCTGATCAGCGCGGGCCCGGCGAGGGAGGGGACACCGGCGGCGTACTCCTCCTTGCTGATACGGCCGTCGCCGTCGGCGTCGAGAGCCGCCTGAAGTTCCCTCCACCACTCGGCGTACGCGTGGTAGAGCTTGGTCTCCGCCGGTTCGTCCAGATCGAGGCGGGAGGACAACTCCCGTGCCATGGCCGCGAGATCGGGCCAGTCCAGATAGCCGTCCCCGGTCTGGTCGAGTACGGCGGTGAAGAATTCTCCGGCATCCCGCTGCGGCCCGGCCCCCTCTGCCGGACCGTGCTGCTCGGAAAAGGGCGTGACCAGCCGGAACAGGGCGCCGGCCCTCGTCATCCGGCCGCGCAGTGCGGTGAGCGACGCGTAGCGGGGGTCGTCGCTGTCCGGGGACAGGTGGAGCAGGCCGGTGACGTACTCGGTCTGGAGCCAGTTGTCGGGCAGGAAGCGTGCCAGGCCGGCGGCCATGTAGACGCTGTGCATCAGCGCCTGGGCACCGGGGATCTCGGGCAGACCGGCCCGTCGGCGGAAGGGTTCGGGGAGGGACGCCACGGTGATCGTGCCGATGACCGGGCCGGCGAGCGCGCGACCCGCCGCCCACACGGTGGGCAGGCCGTCCAGCAGAGGCGGCGCCGGGAGATGGTCGAAGAGCTTGTAGAGGATGATGCGCAGGGCCTCGGTGTCCTCCAGCTCCTCCTGGACCATGTGGTCGTAGTACTGCCAGAACTCCTTCAGCGTGGGCGGCAGATGGCCGGCCTGATCCCCCAAGGCCCCGAGGAATGCCCGGAATTCGGCGTAGAGCTGTTCCATGGTGGTCCGGTCGAGCGGCTGCCCGCTCAGCCGGCACATGGTGACGGAGCTCTCGAACAGCGTCGCGACCACCCAGGCGCGGACCTGGGGGTCCATCGCGTCGTAGGGCCGGTTCTGTGCGTCCGTACCGCTCAGCCGCGCGTGCAGACGGTTGAGCCGCGCCGCCTCCCTCTGCCGGATTTCGTCATCGGCGCCGAACATGCGCTGCAGGCTCACGAGGGTGTTGCGCAGCCGCCGCCACGGGTGCGCCACGAACGTCGAGTTGTCGATCAGGGCCGCGCCGATCTGCGGGTGGGCGGCCTCCAGCACCGTGGCTCTGAGTACGGCCAGTGCCCAGCGCGGATCGTTGAAGAACCGGTGGAACTGCGAGTCGGGGCCGAACAGAGCTCCGGGCTGTGTCTCAGGCGTCGGCCGAGCGGAGTCACCGTCGTGATCGGCGGCTTCGGAACGGGTGCGCTGCGGGCGGCTGCTGCCGGTGTCCGTCACGGGTGAGGTTCTCCGTTCGCTTGCGGAGTCACGCCGCCGAAGCGACGATCGCGTTGCCGGTAGGTGTGCAGGCACTCCAGGAAGTGCGGCGCGTGGAAGTCGGGCCAGAGCACCGGCGGGAAGATCCACTCGGCATAGGCCACCTGCCAGAGCATGAAGTTGGAGATGCGCTGTTCGCCGGAGGTCCGGATGACGAGGTCCACATCAGGGGTGTCGGGGAAGGGCAGATGAGCGGCGAAGTGCCGCTCGTCGACGGCATCGGCGGACACCCCGCTGCGGATGAGGGATCGTGCCGCCTCGACGATGTCCCGGCGCCCGCCGTGGTCGAACGCCACGGTCAGCGTCATGCCGCGGTTCGCACCGGTCAGCGTCATCAGGTCGGCGAAGTCCCGGGCCAGCGGTGCGGGGATCCTCGGGTCCGCCACTCCGAGGAACCGGCAGCGGATGCCGCGCGCGTGCAGCAGCGGGGCGTGTTTGCGTACCACGCGACGCACCAGCCGCATGAGGAAGTCGATTTCGCCGTTCGGGCGTCGCCAGTTCTCGGTGGAGAACGCGTACAGGCTCAGCCACTCCACCCCCGCTGTCCGCGCCGCCTCGATGACGTCGATCACCGCTGTTTCCGCCGCGCGGTGACCCGACGTACGCGGTAACGACCGCTGTGCCGCCCACCGGCCGTTCCCGTCCATCACGCAGGCGACATGGCGCGGCACGTCCCGCGGCCGGTCCTCACCGGCCGGCCGACTCGGATGTCTGTGCGCCTGTCTGTACGCCGACGAAGGGGCAGCGGTGCCGCGATCTTCTTCAGCCGTCACATGTGCTCCCCCCGGCTGTCACCACACAGTCCCCCGTCGCGGCAGTCCCCGCCGGGGCAGTCCCCGCCGCGAGCGCCGCTGAGGTCGGCCCTCAGCAGAGTGCCGGTATCTCGGCGCAGCCGTATCGCACTCTCTGGATATTCACCCTCAGAACGTATGTACGATTCTGAAATCCTGTGGCGGAGCTTGACCTGGAATATCGAATCGGGTAGGCCCTGCGTGCGGCTCGACAGGCGACAGCGCTGGTAAGGCGACTGACACCCGAAGTATGGTGCTTTGTATGGCGTCCAAAAAAGTGACGGTGACGATCCCCGAGGATCTCCTTGACGAGATCCGTGCCGAGGCAGGCGAGCGGGGCATGTCGGCTTACGTCGCCGAAGCGCTGCGCCTCAAGCGCGACCGCGACAGGCTCAGAGAGCTCGTCGACTGGCTGGAGGAAGAACACGGGCCGGTCACGGAGAGCGAGCGGGCGGCCGTGCGCGACGAGTTGGACGATCTTGACGCCGAGCACGAGCACCGCACTGCCAGGAAGCAATCCTCCGGGGAAGCCGCGTGAAGAAGCGGAGCGGTGATCACAGCGCGCCGCCGCGCGTCTTCGTGCTCGACTGCGAGGCGCTGTCGCTGGCCGTCCGCGGGGATCGGATGATGATCGCCCGACTCGAACTCGCCGCCGGTGGTGAAGCCGAGGTGGTGACATCTCCGATGACCCTCGTCGAGGCGTACGACGGAAGAACCACCGAACAACGCTGGGACTGGGTCCTCTCCCGCATCAGTGTCGCCGACATCGGGAAGGACGAAGCCCGGCAAGCCCGTCGGCTCCTGGCCGATACGGGGTCGCACGGCCACAAATACGCGATCGACGCCGTACTCGCCGTTATCGCGCGACGGCAGACCGGACAGGTCACCGTCTTCACTTCCGACGTGGACGACCTGGAGCGGCTGGTTCCCGACAGGATCGTCGTCAAGAAGGTATGACCCGGGCCTTGTCCCGGTTCTGGTCCTTCCCGGCTCCGGTCCTTCCCGGCTCCGGTCCTCCCCGGGTCCGGCTCTCGTGTCCTCCGCCCGTGCCCGACCGGGCATGCGGGGCCGATACCTGGCTGACACACATCCGCGCGGTGCCGGACGCACGGTCCTGATCGGCTGGATGCGTTCGTCTCCCAGGCTCGGAGGCGTACGCGGTTCCCGCGTGCGCCGGGCCGGGAGAGGTGGATGTCGGTGGGGGTTCTTCGGATACGTGCCGCTCGGGCGCCGACGTCGCCCACGAACTGCGCACCCCTCTCACCGGCCTCGTCACGTCCGCCTCCCTCCTCCCGGAGAGCGAGGCCACCGGCCTCGTCCGCGACCGCGTCCAGGTGCTGCGCGCCCTCGTGGACGACCTCCTGGAGATCTCCCGGCTGGACGCGGGGGCCGAAGAAGCCGACGCCCGACCGGTGCCGCTCGCCGACCTGGTGGCGGAGTCCGTACGGCGCACGGGCCTGGAGACGGTCATCGCGGTGACCGGTCAGCCGGTCGCCGAGACCGATCCCCGCCGCCTCGACCGCATCGTCACCAACCTGGTCCTCAACGCCCACCGCCACGGTGCGGCGCCGGTCGGGGTCACGATCGACGGCACGAGCATCGTCGTACGCGACCACGGCCCCGGATTCCCCCCGGAACTCCTCGCCCACGGCCCTCAGCGCTTCCGCACCGGAGCCACCGAACGCGGCCGCGGCCACGGCCTCGGCCTCACCATCGCCCTCGGCCAGGCCCATGTCATCGGCGCCCGCCTCACCCTGGCGAACGTCGGCACCACCCCCGGCGGAGCCGTCGCCACACTGGATCTGCCCCGGGCCGGGACGCCCCGGCCGTAAGACCCGTCCGGCGCGACTCCCCTTTACCGGCCTCGAATCACCATGTAGGCGCCGGAAACCCGAGTTTCCGCCAAGTCCGCGATGCCTGTCCGAATGCCCCGTCGATGCGCCCGGTTCGCTCGTGCGGGGGACCTGACCTCCGGGTCGTCGGTGGGATCGGAGGACAGGGCGGGCGGAGTGGGCAGGGCGGTACGGAGGGTCCGGGGGTGACGGGGTGACCGGGGCGCGGCGCGCTCGGGCGGTCCAGTGCCCCTCCCGGCAACGTTTGCCCCGTCGCGGCGCCCAGCACGCGCGCTCGCGGCGTTGGCCAAAAGCCCAGGTAGCTCCGCTACCAGGACTTCCGGCCGCCTTGCGATCACACGCACCGGCCACCGCTCCTCGACGGGCAAACCTTGCCGGTCGCGGCACGCTAGCTGCCGGTTCGGTGATTACCGGCCCGTATGGGCAAGGTGGCGCGTTTCGCTCCAACCAGAACGTCACTCTGCGACCATCGACCCCTACGAAAACCAGCGTCCTGACTGCCGTGGGGGGAGTGGCCATGGGGCTGCTCGGCGACGAGTTGGCGTTCGCGCGCGCGCTGACCGACCGGGAGAACGAGAGCGTGATGGCTCTCGGGAACCGGAAGCGCTTCGCGGCCGACGCCCGTCTCCTGACGGAGGGCGACCGGTCCACTCACATCATGATCATACTTCGCGGATGGGCGACCGTTTCCGTCGCGACGGACCGGGGAGCCACCCGGCTGATCCTGGGGCTGCGGGGCCCCGGTGAGCTGCTCGGCGAGATGGCCGCGCTGGACAGCCATCCCCGCAGCGCCACCGTGCGCGCGCTGGGCCCCATCGAGGCCCAGGTCATCTCCGGGGACGCGTTCCGGCGCTTTCTCGCGCTCCACCCACGGGTCAGCGGACTGGTGATACGCCAGCTCACCTTCCGGCTCCGCAGCGCCGACCAGGAGCGGTCGGCGCTCGCGTCCCTCACGGTTCTCCAGCGTCTGGCCAGCCGGCTCACCGAGCTGTCCCGGGCCGAACCTTCCGGCCCGTACGCGCTCTCCGTGGCGACCTCCTCCATGGCGCCCCCCTCCGACACGGGAACGGTGCCCGCGGGCGCCGTCGTACATCTGGCCCAGGACGAGCTGGCCGCCACCGTCGGAGCCACCCGGGAAGCCGTCGCCAAGGCCCTGCGCCTGCTGCGCGGCCAGCAGATCGTGCGCACGGGCAACCGAAGAGTGGAGATCCTCGACCCGGCTCTGCTCGCCCTCCTCGCGGACGGTCATCAGGAGTAGAGAACCGGGCGGGGAACCGGAACGAAGGACCCGGCCGTCGTGTGTAAACGGCTACAGACGGCTTTCGTTCCGGGCGCGAGGCTGATGGGGGACGGCAAGCGATCAGAACAGGGGGCACGGGGTGGACCACGACGCGATGGATGTCGCCGAGGCGCGTTACGAGTTGGTGATCAGCGTCGACGCGCGGCGTTCCGGGGAGTACGACGATGTGGAAAAGCTGCGTATGCGCGCCCGGATCTACCGGGTCCTCGAAGCTGCCTTCACCCACGCCAAGGTGGCGCCGGACGCCGTCCACATGGAGGACCGCGGCGACGGTGTGCTGGTGGCGGTGGCCGGCCGGATCGCGGTGACCCGGCTGCTCGGGCTCTGGCTGGTCGAGGTGCACGAGAATCTGCGGGACGAGAACCGCGCCCTGCGCGTACCGCTGGGGCTGCGGGTGGGCATGCACGTCGGCCCGGTACGCCACGACGACCGGGGCATCAGCGGGCGCGCGGTCGATCTCGCGTGCCGGCTGGCCGACTCCCCCGTCGCCCGGCGGCTGCTGGACGCCGAGCGGGCCGATCTCGTGCTGGTGGTCTCGGACTCGCTGTACGAGGACGTGGTCAGCAGCGGCGGCAAGTTCATCGAGCCCGCGCACTACGCCCTGGCCCGACTGAAGATCAAGGAAGGCGATGTCAACGCCTGGTTCCACCTTCCCGGGCGGCCCGCTCCGGTGATATCGGCCGGTGACCCGGCGAAGGCCGCGGACGCACCGCCCGCCGCCGACCGGCCTCTCGCCGCTGGTCCACCGCCCGCCTCGGACAGGCGGGTTGACGACGACGCCGACGACCGGCCCCGTACCGCCCGCGCCCACTACACCGTCCACGGCGACATGTCCCAGCACTCCGACAACGTCTACGAGCAGACCGTGCACATCGGACGGATCACCGACGCTCCCCAGCAGAAGGGCTGAGCCTCATGTCCGACGAACAGCAGGCGGCCGGAGCCCCCGAACGAGCACCCCTGCCCGACGACCGGGTCAGGGACGACCGGGTCAGGGACGACCGGCCCCGCGGAGAAGAGGGCCGCACCGACCGTGACGGCGGCTCCGCCGACGGCGAGACCTCGGCGCAGGAGAAGGAAGAACGGGAGAAGGAGGAGCGGGAACGGGAACGGGAGCGCGCCACCGGCCGGTTCAAGGAGCACACCCGCGACCCGCTCGCCGAGGAGCAGGGCGACGACGGACCCACCGATCTGGCCGCCGCCTCGCGGGCCCGCCACTCCACCCGGATGCTGTTCGACACCGGCCGCGACCTGAACAGTTTCGACCGTTCCTTCATCCAGAGCGCCCATATCGGCGACATCCATCTGCGGCTGGACTCCCGCCAGTCCGGTGCGGGGATGCGCAGCGGACCCGTCCCCGAGGACGAACTGCGCGGTCTGCGCAGGATCCATGTGGAACCGCAGGGGTACGTGCGGCTGCGCAACGCGCTCGTGGCCCGCCGATTACTCGTGCTCGGCGCCGCGCCCGGCACAGGACGTACCAGCACCGCGCTCTCCCTCCTCGACGAGGTCACGGCCGGCGCGGGCACGGAGCCCGGGGCGGGCCCCCGGGTGTCGCGGGTCGATCCGGACGGTGGCGTGCGGGGGCTGGCCGGCTTACTGAGCGGCGACGGCGCGGAGGACCGTCGCGGCACCGGATATCTGCTGGAACTCGCCCTCACCAGGCCCGGTTCGCTGCCGCCGGACGCGATGGACCTGGACGGGCTGGCGGCGGCCCTGGGCGGGTGCGGGGCCTTCGCGGTGATCGTCGTGACGCTCGGATCGGCGGCGAACCCGCTGCTCACCGGGCGGTACGGGATGATCTGCCCGCCCGCGCCCACCCAGGAGCTCCTCACCACCCGGCTGCGGGAGAGGCTGGAGGACCATCGGGCGAGGACGGCGGACCACGCCGCCGGAGCCCCGGACGGCGGCCCCCGCCTGGAAGACCTGCTCACCGCCGCCGAGGAGCTGGCGGAGCGCGAGGAGGTCCGCGACGCGGTCGGGCTGGCGGATCTGCGCCCCGCCGAGGCCGAGTTGCTCGCGTCGCTGCTGGCCGGGCATCTGCTGGGGGATCTCTCCTACGAGGAGTTGCTGTCCGGCTGCCGGAGCCTCGCCGCCGGCCAGGCCCAGGAGTGGTTCGCCGGGGTGGACCGGGCGCTGGCCGCGCTCCCGGCCGCCGCCACGGACGGGGGCGTGGCACGGTCGGGTACGGCGGCGCTGTTCCATCCGGTGGCGTTCCGTATCGCGCTCGCCGTACTCGGCGGGGCCCCGCACAGCGCCGTGGCCGCCGCCGCCCATCTGCTCACCTGGGAACTGTCCGTACAGAGCGATCCGGACAACACCCCGGCCCGCCCGCTGTTCTGCGACGACCCGGAATCCGATCTGGCGCTCTCGCGCGCCGAACCGACCGACGGCCGGGTCGAGGTGGCCGGTGCCGAGGTGGACGCGCGGCTGATCTGGTACCGGGGCTCGGCCCTGCCCGCCGCGGTGCTGGCCGAGATCTGGGACCGGCACTTCCCCGTTCGGGCGCCGGTCGTGCGCTGGCTGCGGCTGCTGTCGGACGACCCGCGCCCGCATGTGTGGATGCGCGCGGCGGTGGCCGCCGGGGAGCTGTGCGTACGGGACTTCGACCACAGTTACGGGGAGCTGATCCGGCCGCTCGCCGAGGCCGCCACCCCGCGCCGGAGGATCTTCGCGGCCACCACGATGGACCAGGCGGCCGGCCATGCCTCGCACCGTAAGGCGGTGCGCAAGCTGGTCGACGACTGGAGCAGGCACGGGACGAAGTCGCTGCGCTGGACGGCGGCGATGGCACTCGGTTACGGGAACGCCGCGGCCACGACCGACGCCGCGCTGGACGCGCTGGCCCGGATCGGGATCCGTGACAACGGCGACCAGTTGGCCGCCGCCTCGTTCAATGTCGTACGGCTGCTGGCGCTCCCGGACGTCGCGAAGGTGCTGCGGCGGATGGCGGACTGGACCCACCACCAGCGCGAGGCGTACCAGGACCTCGGTCTGGTGACCACCGTCCGGCTGGCGTCGACCGGGGTGGACGAGGTACCGGCCGCCGAGCCCGGCTCCCCGCTGGGCGACCGGGGCGACTGGCCGCTCCCGCTCGCCCTCGCCGCCACCCGGCCCGAACTCGTCCGCCCGATGGCCGACTTGCTGTGGACCGCGCTGAACACCCCGCGGTCGAAGGACGTGGCCATGGACGCGCTGGAGGCGCTGCTGCGCTCGGCCGTGCGCAAGGACGGCACCGAGTGGGCCCGGCCGGGGCTGGCGGCGCTGCTGCCCGCGCTGGCGGCCGAGGAGCACGACCGGCGGCGGCTGGACTGGCTGCTGCGCCGAATGATGAACGATCCGGAGAATCCGCTCCCCGACGCGCAGGCGCGCTCCCTGTGGTGGCTCGCCGTCCCGTCGCCGGACCGGACAGGCGAGGAGGAGAGGCATGGCTGAGAACGAGGGCGTGGCGGCGGACCGGGGCGCGTCCGACAGCTCGGTACCCGCGGGACCGTTCCTGCGGGACTACGCGCCGACGGGTCCGTTCCGGCAGACGAGCGCGCGGACGGCCTCGGTGCTGTTCTACCGGAACGGCGGCTACAGCGTGGCCACCGTCTCCGGTGTCCAGCACTACGACAAGCGGGCGCTGGCCCGGCCCTACACCATCTGCGAGATCGCGCTCGGCACGTTCGTCACGACACTCCAGATGGAGCTGCCGGCCTCGGGCGGCACCACCTTCTTCAAGGCCGAGGTGGACATCCACTGGACCGTGACCGATCCCCATCTTGCCGCCACCCAGGTGGTGACCGATGTCGCGCAGCGGCTCACCGCCCCCACGCTGGAGCGGCTGCGCGAGGTCTCCTCGGAATTCCCGGTGTCCCAGGCGGAACAGGCCGACCGCGCCATCACCCGCAACTGCGCCGGCGGGCGCTGGGACGACCTGGGCGCCGAATTCGGCCTGCGGGTACGGCTGTACGTCCGGCTACGGGTGGACGACAGGACGATCCATCACATGGACGACATCCGGGACGCGCACGCCTCGGCCGAGGTGACACGGGTGCACCAGAGTAGGTTCCGGGCCATGTTGCAGGGCGGGGAGCTGGACCAGCTCAGCTACATGCTGGCGGCCGAACCCCAGGCGGCCAAGGACTTCCTGGAGAAGATCCGCCAGGAGGGCAGGCAGGACGAGAAGGAGCGCGTCGAGCGGCTCTTCGACATGGTCGCCAGCGGCCAGATCCAGTCCAACGACGTGGAGACGCAGGCGCTGGAGCTGCTCAACCGGGGCCGCCACCGCGTCCAGGGGCCGATCGGCTCGCTGCCCGCCCGCCGCGACACCCCGCAGCTCGATCCGCCCGCGGCCGAGCAGTTCACCCCGGACTGGGTGGCGGACGAACCGCCCTCCCGGGCCGGGTACAGGCCCGGCCCGCCGGAGGACGAGGACGCCGTACCGGAGCCGCCGCGCCGCCGGAACCGCGGCCGGGACGACGGATGGTCCTGGGCGGAGGAGGACTGATGACCGCCGACAGCGGCGCACGCACCTCCCCCGACCCGGTCGGGCCCGTGCCGGACGGGGGTCTGCACGGGCCGGACCGGGCGGGGGAACGTATCGCCGAGCGCTTGCTGAGCACGGTCAGGGAGGACCTCGGCCGGGCCGACTCGAAGGCCGGCGTACTGCTCTCCGGGGCGCTGGCGCTGCCCGCGTTCCTGATCAGCCGGCACGGCGCGCCCGACTGGCACGGTGCGGCCGACGCCACGCTGGTCGTCGCCGGCGTGCTCTGGGCGATCGCGGTGACCGCGCTGGTCCGGGCGCTCATGCCGCGTACGGGCACGATCCGCGGCCAGGACGGGGTGACGTACTTCGGCGATCTGCTGGCCCCGCGCGACTTCGCGCGGCTGTCCGCCGAGGTCACCGAGGCCGGGCGTGACCTGGCCGGGTGGCTCCTCATACAGGCCGTGGACGTCAGCTCGATCCTGTCCGCCAAGTACCGGGCCATCCGCTGGGGAGTGAGCACGCTGGCCCCCGCGGTGGCGCTCGCACTGATCTGGAGTCTGACCGCGCGCTGACCCGCGCCGACACGCAACTACAGGCACACCGCGCCACCACGCACACCGCGCAGACCACGCAGAGACGAAATAAGGGGACGGTCGTGGGAACACTCAGGGGAAGAGAGCGGACAAGGAAGGGCTGGGCGCGCCGCGGCGCGGTCGGCGCGCTGGGCGGCGCCGCGGTGCTCGTGTCCCTGCTGGCGCCCGCCGGTGCCGGTCCGGTCCCGGCGGCGGCGTCCGAACCGGCCTTCACATCCGTCAACTACGCGGTCGCCGTGGACGAGTCCGCCAGTCTCGCGCCCGAGGACATGAAGGCGGAGAAGGCCGCCGCCGCCCGGATCGCGCTCGGGGACGTCTCCTCGACCTCGAACGTCACGGTCTTCGGTTTCGCCGCCGCCGAGTCCGGTGGCCAGCGCGCGGTGGACCCGGTGTGCCCGCGCACCACGCTGGACGCGGCGGGGCGCGAGTCGGTCGGCACGTGCGTCGGCAAGCTGCGCAGCCGTAAGAAGAGCGAGGGCACCGGCACCGACTTCCCGAGCGCGATACGCCAGGGCGTGCACGACCTCAGCACCGGCACCGACCCGTCGGTGCCGCGCGTGCTGTTCCTGCTCACCGACGGGAAGATGGACGTCAGCGGCAGCCCCAAGTACGGCGACCCCGCGCACCGCGAGGCCGAGGGCGAACGCCAGCTGGAGCTGGAGCTGAAGAACGCGGCCGAGCAGCGCATCCAGATCTGGCCGCTCGGATTCGGTCCCGCCCCGGACAAGGAGCAGCTCGACCGGATCGCCGCGGGCGGCTACCAGAAGGGCTGCGTCGAGCTGCCCTCCGCCCGTCCGAAGGCGAGCAAGGTCTCCGGGGCGAAGGACGTCGGACCGACGCTGGAGAAGATCTTCGCCGCCGCCCACTGCCTGCGCTACCAGCCGGGCCCCAGCAACCGGCCGCCCACCACCCTGGAGATCGGTATCTCGCCGCTGGCGACCGTGGGCAGCATCGTGGTCGACAAGGGCGACCCCGAGGTGACGGTCACCTATCTCGACCCGAGCGGCCACGAGGTGCCCACCTCCGGGTCGTACCGTGATTCGCGGTTCGAACTGGCGGGCGCGGGCGGCACCGTCGAGGCGCTGAAGATCGTCGACCCCGTCCCGGGTATCTGGAAGGTGAAGGCCGAGGCGCCCGAGGGGCACCGCTCCCTGCCCGTCGGCGTCAGCGTGCTGTGGCAGGGCGAGCTGCGCGGCTCCATCACCATGGACCCGCCGTCGCCGCAGGCCGGCGAGAAGACCACGGTGACCATGCGGCTGCAGACCCGCGAGGGGTACGAGATCAAGGACCCGCGCGACTACGCGGGGCTGCGGGTCCGCGGTGAACTGACCGGCGACGGCTTCGCCCCGCTGGCGCTGAGCCTCACCGACGACGGGAAGGGGACCGACCCGAAGGGGAGCGACGGTTCCTTCACCGGTTCCATGCGGATCCCGAAGAACGCCGGCGGCGCGGTGAAGGTGTGCGGCACGCTGACCGCCTCGGGGCTGAGCGCCGACACCCGCTGCGAGGACGGCAGTATCGCGCCCGGCGTACTGCCCGTCACCACCGCGCTCACCCTGCCCGACGCGGACACCCATCCCGGCTCCTCGGTCACCGGCACCCTGGCCGTCCACAACACCAGCGACACCCCGCACACCCTGCGGCTGTCCGTCGCCGACCTCCAGGACGGGCTGCTCTCGGTCACACCGGCCGAGATCCAGGTGAAGCCGGGTGAGTCGGGGACCCGGACGGTGACGGTCGAGGTCGCCCCCGAAGACGTCTTCGGCGACCGCCTCGGCGACGACGGGCTGCGGCTCGGCGGCACCGTCACGGTCGTCGACACCACCGACGACGACCGGACGCTGGTGCGCTCCCCGCTCTCGGTACAGGTGACGCCGGAGCCCGGAATCTGGGAGAAGTACTGGTGGGCGTTCCTGTCCGCCGTCGCCGTGGTCGCGCTCGTCGTCGTGGCGGTCCTCGCCTGGCTGCGCCAGCGCCGTACCCGCAGGGACCCGTTCGGCCTCGTGCTGCGACTGGTCTCCGAGAGGGGCGACATCCTCGGCGAGCACCCGGCCGGGCACGGGCACAAGCAGTGGTACGAGTTCGCCGTCGTCGAACCCCACCGCAGCCCGCGCATCGAGCGGCGCAACCACGGCCCGTACGCCGTCCAGCGCAGTCCCGAAGGCGGCGCGGTGCTGCGCAAGCGCGGCGGCGGACGGACCCGGCTGCCCGCCAACGGCCAGGTGCCGCTGACGGACACGCTGAGCCTCTCGCTCGGCGAGGAGACCCGCACCACCAAGACCCGTCGGCCGCGGCCCTCGCGGTCACGGACCACCACGCCTACCGCGCCCACCACCCCCACCACCGGTGAGGGCGGGAGTTCGAGCACCTACGAGTCGTACCTGTGACAGGGGCGGCGCGTCGCGGCGGGTGCGCCGCGACGCGCGAGGAGTCCACAGACGTGAATCCACAGACGTATCGAGCACGAACCGGCCGCAGGTACGGCCGCGAGGGGGAGGAAACCTCATGAAAATCTTCCAGCCGATGCTCTTCGTCGGCCTGGGCGGCACCGGTGGCCTGGTCGGCGCCGAGCTGGAGCGCAAGCTGCGCGCCGACCTGTGCGGTCCTGACGGTGTGGCGCTCAGTCATCTGAGCGGCCACGCCCCCTACCAGCTGCCCGACTGCCTCCAGTTCGTGTACGCGGACTACAGCGAGTCCGACCTCCAGCGGCTGCCGCAGTTCAACGTGGACCCGTCGCTGCGGGCCGCGTACGCCCGTACCTCCCGGGCCACCCACAACCTGCTGCCGAACTTCGACAGTTCGCCGGAGGTGACCAAGATGCTGCGGGCGAGCCTGCGCGACGAGGTCGCCGACTGGCTGCCGCCGCGCATCGACGAGCCGAAGGTCACTCCGCTGCACAACGGCGCGGGCCAGCTGCCCACCGTCGGGCGCGCGGCCCTGTTCGCCACGCTCAGGCACAGCCTCACCCCGGTCCTCGAACCCCTGCTCCAGGCCATCGACGCGATCGCCAGGTCGGCCGGTGAGCTGAGCGAGCTCGGCGGCGGAAAGGTCAACGGCTGCGATGTGTTCGTCGCCTTCTCGGTGGCCGGCGGCACCGGCGCCGGGATCTTCCTGGACTATCTGCATCTGATCAACTACGCGTTCCAGCTGCGCCGCTTCGACGGGGTCAAGATCTACCCGCTGGTGGTGATGCCGTCCTCGTTCTCCTCGTCCGCGGGCGGCGGGCGGGAGGCGGAGCTCAACGCGGCCCGTGCGCTGGTCGATCTGTTCCGGCTGGTGGACGGACAGAACGCGCCGACGGAGGGGGCGGAGATCGGCGACCTGGACCATGAGTCCGGGCTCGGCATCCACTACCCGGGCATGCAGCCGATCCGGCTGCGGACCGGCATTCTGCCCACGGCGTTCCTGTTCAGCCCGACGGCGGGCATCCGCCAGGACGATCTGCGCCGCTCCATCGTCTCGCTGGTGATGTCGCTGATCGGCACCGAACTGGGCGACGCCCGCTCCCGGGGACGGTCGACGGCGGCCGACGACGACTTCCAGACGTTCGCCGCGAGCTTCATCAACCGGGGCGTGCAGCGCAGCGCCCTGTCCCCCACCGGTATCGGCAGGCAGGGCGTCTCCACCAGTCTGGTGGCCTCCATGACCGCGCCGATGGACCAGCTGGCCGATCTGGTGGCCGGCCGGCTGCTGCGGGAGGCGGTCACCGATCTCGTGGAGCGGCCACGCGCCGCGCTCCGCGAGACCGCGGTGCCGATAATCCGCCAGCTCTTCACCGACTCGTACCTCGAAGAGCTGTGGGAGCGCAAGCAGTTGACGGTGCCGGAGCCCGACCCGCTGCCGCGCGGCAGCCGGGCCATCGAGCAGGCGCTGGGCGAGCGGATCGCGGACATGCAGCGGCTGCTGTCCGATCTCCAGTCCATCGCCGACCGTCAGGCCTCGGCGATGGCCGACCGGTTCGCCCCGCGCCCCGCCATCGACAAGCTCCTCCAGACCGTGGACCCCTTCCTGGCCGAACGCGTCGTCAGGGGCGTCCCGGGCAGCGAGGAACCGATCGCCAGGCTCGGTTTCCTCGGCATGCTCAACAGCCGCGCCACCGCGCCCCAGCGCCCGCCGGGGGTGACCGAGCAGCCGCCCAAGAGCCCGCGGATCAAGGGCCGTCTCGCCGGCATGTCCCCGGCTCGCTGGGGCGACGACGACGTACAGGCGGCCCTCCGGGACCAGGACACCTGGTACCAGTGGCGCAGCCGGACCGTGTGGCACGAGGCGTGGCGGGAGCAGCAGCAGCGCTGGCAGCCGCAGGCGGACGTGGCGGGCACCGACCTCGGGCGGCTGGTGAACTCCTTCCGCAAACACTCCGACCGGGAACGCAAGGTCTCCGCGCAGAAGGGCCTCGAACTGTACGAGGACCGCACCGGCATCTCGTATCTGCTGCCGCCGCAGCGCACCCTCAACCACTTCTACGAGGACCTGGTCACCCGGATGATCCGCCGGGAGGGGCTGCGCGAGAACGACGACGAGGCCACGCTCCTGCTGAAGATGATCGACGGCGACACCTGGCGCCAGGTCCACTCCCTCAGCCGCCGCAGCCCGGACAGCGCGGTGGCGGTCGTCAAGGCACAGCTGGAGGGGCGGATCACACGGCTGTTCGCGGAGAGCGGCGAACAGTTGGAGGAGCGCCCGCTGCTGCCGCCCATGAGTACCCTGCTGGCCGCCGCCGCGGGTGACGCGGACTCCACGGACCAGGTCAGCAAGGAAGCGCTGGAACTGTTCGGGCGCAAACTGACCGGGCTGCTGCCCGTCGGCTTCACCCCGGAGGGCACCGGACCGCTGCGGGCGCTCGTCACGTACCCGCGCGTGCAGGCCGTGGAGGAGGTGCAGGAGTACCTCGGCAAGGCGCTGCGGCTGCCCACCGACGCCAAGAACTCCGTGGAGTTCCGGGGGGTGGAGAGCGACTCGATCACCGTGGTCCTCTTCCGCAGCGAGATGAGCCTCACGCAGGTGCCCGAGGCCCGCAAGGTGCTCAGGCAGTGGGCCAGGGCGAAGGATTCCGAGCAGGCCCAGGACGTGCTGCGGTGGCGGCAGCGGCTCGGCTTCCGGGACAGCTGGATGGTGAGCAGCGAGGACGACCGCCGCAACATCCTGCACCGGCTGCTCTGCTGTATGTGGAACGGCCAGGTGGACGTGGTCGACGGCGACTCCGCGTCGCCGGGCCGGGTGCGGCTGCGGCTGTTCCCCGAGAAGGGCGAGAACGTGCCCGGCGTACGGCTGCGGCTGGGGGACTTCCCCGGTGACGTGTCGAGCTGGGCGGAGCTGCTGCGCTCGTACGAACGCTGGACCGTGCTCGACGACGAGCGGACCGTCGAGGACTACTGCCGCGAACTGATGGGGGCGCATCCGCTGGGTCTCGCCAGGGACGTCGAAAAGCCCGATCCGCTCTTCGTCGAGCTGGTCGAGAAGATCGCACCGCGCCAGCTGAAGCTGCTGAGGGACCGTCGGGAGCGCGGCGGCGAGCGGGTCGAGGGGTGGGTACAGCCGCTGTGGGAGTTCTGGGCGGAGACCCTGCCGGCCGCGCTGGACACGGAGTTCGGGGACCAGCGCGCCAGCCAGCCGACCTTGCGGACGCTGCTGGACCACGTGCACGGCAGGACGCCGAAGCCGCGCGTCGGCAAGGAGTTTCCGGAACCCCGGCGTGCCGTGGCCGATGACGACGACTGGGGCACCGCGCCGCGCGCTTCCGCCGACACGTACGCGGCCGGCGGCACCCGCGCGACGCACGCCGACCGCGAGGCGTACGACAGCGGTGACCGGAATGGCGACCGCGAGGCGTACGACAGCCGCGAGGGATACGGCGACCGTCCCCGGCGCGACTCCGGGGACGGCGTCAACGGCCGTTCCGGCGACGCCGACCAGCCTTCGGCGCCCTGGGACCCCGTCGATCCCCGCCGCGCGTACGCCGACGAGGACCCCGATGCCCGTGACGGCCGCGGCGGCCCCGGCCGCAACCCCTCGGGCGGTGATGGGTGGTGATCACGTCCGAAGAAGTCACCACCGTCATCCATCTCGACCTGCGCGCCGGGGCGGCGGAGCTCGACACCGCCCAGGTCCTGCGGGCCAAGGTCGCCAGGCAACTGGGCCTGGCCGGGCTGCCGGAGCCCGACCACCCGCTGTTCCTGGTGGTCGACACCCCGGCCGGGCTGACCGACCATCAGCGACAGTACGAACTGATCACCGCCTACCGGGCCGTGGGCGAGGTCCGGGTCCTCGTGCTGCTGGTGGGCAGCGCGCCCGGTTCGTACGCCGGTGAGAACGAGGCGTTCCAGCCCGACCGGAGGCTGCTGCGCCCCGCGCTGCTGCGGGGCTCCGGTATCGCCCTGCTGTGGGCGGGCGATCTGCGCTCCGCCCGTACGGCGCTCGAACAGCCCGCGCCCGACGATCCGGACGCGCTGGCGGTCCTGGTGGATCTGCTGTCGGTGCCGGACGTCTTCCTGCGGGTGCTCGACGACCTCGGGTCGCTGCCCGACGCCGTCGCCGCACCCGGGGTGCGGCTGCTGGAGCAGGATCTGCCGCCGGAGGTGCGCGACCGGGCCTGGCGCGACGCGCTCACCCGGTTCGCGGGCGAGGACGCCTCCGTGGGCGAGGACGGCTTCGCGGGCGGCGACGGCGGACGCGTACCGGACCTTCCGGTGAGCGCCTGGTCCGCCGTCGATCTGCCGGAGCCGCTGCGAGGGCTGGTGGCGGGCCGGGGCGGCCTCGACCAGCGGCACCGGGTGGCCGGCGGGGTCGCGGACGACGCGTACCGCGCCTGCGCCGACGCCCTCGCCGACGCCGAGGACGCGCAGGCCGGGCTGCGTTCCCTCCCCGGGCTGCTGAGCGGCTCCCGCAGGGAGGCGTTCGAGGCGGACCTCGACCAGGCACGCCGGGCGCTCGACGGCTACCGTGACCTCGTCGGCACGGCCCTGCGCAGTGGCGGCTCCGGCGCGACGCCGTCCGCCGCCGAGGCGGCGGCCCGGCTCGCGACCCTCGGTCTGCGGGCGCCCTCGGCCGAGGGCGTGGGCGAGCGGATCGGCGAGGGCCTGCGGGAGTTCGCCGGGAAGCTGCTGGGGCAGGGACTGGCGCTGCGCGCGGTGGCCCAGCGCTTCACCGGGCTGGCCGGGCGGGTGGAGCCGGTGCCCGGTTCCGCGCTGCTGCCGAGGCTCGCCAACCACTCCGCGGACGCGGTGGCCCAGCACAAGCCGACGGGCGGCATTGCCGTGCCGGGCCCGGCGGTCGCTCCGGTGGCGGCCGCGGCAGGGCTGCTCGGGGCCCTGTGGCAGGGGCCGTTGGCGGCGCTCGCGGTCCTCGTACCGCTGGTGTTCATCGCCGTGGCGGTGGTCGGCGCGGCCCGGCTGCGGGGCGCGGGGCGGCCAGGACGCTGGTCCCTGGTGCCCCGGGTCGCGGCGGTCGGCGGCGCGCTGGCCGGGGTGGTGGTGGCGTACGTCGCCGAGCCCCCGCTCTGGCTGAGCGCCGCCGGACTGCTGGTGGGCCTCGGCGTCGCGGTGGAGACGACGCGCCGGCTGTGGGGCGAGTCGGCCGATTTCTGGGCCGAGGGCCACGGGACCGCCGTACTGCGGCGGGCCCTGGACGGCCTCGACGGCCTGCTGGCCGAGGCCGTCCGGGAACACTGGGCCGCCGAGGAGCGCCTGTACTGCGCCGACGCGGCCCGGTCCGTCGCCGGCATGCTGCGGGCGACGGCCGCCGCGGCGGAAGCCGAGGCGGTGCCCGAGCCGGACCGGCCCGCGGTCGCGGATACGAGCGGCGCCGGGCCGGCCGCCGAGGACGACTGGCTGACCAGCGCCTCGCCCCTGGAGACGGGCGCCTTCGGCACGGCCGACGACGAGGACACCGACTGGGCGAGCGCGTACGCCTCGGAGGACGGGCCCTCCTGGGACGAACCGGCGAAGACGGAGAGCGCCGCCGGGTCCGCCGCCCCGTGGGGGGACCGCACCGCCGGGGTTCCGCGCTGGCTCGACCGCGAGAGCGGCGAGGGCGGTCCCGAGCTGGTCGCCACCCTGGCCGGCGATCTGACGGACGCGGCGCTGGTCGCGATGGCGCCCTACTGGGGGGCCGTCGAACGCGGTCAGGCCGGCACGCTCGCCGTCGGGCGCACCGAGGCACGGGTCCGCGAGCTGCTGTCGACCGCGCGCCATCACCTGCAGCGCAACGGCGTGCTGGCCCCGCCCCCGTTCGCCGCCGGTCACCGCACCCGCACCACCTCGGCGAACCTGCTGGGCACCGACCCGCACCGGGTGGCCGAACTGGTCGGCGCGGAGGCCGACCGGCGGATCGTGGTGCAACTGTCCTCACCCGAGCAGGGAGCACTGCTCAGCCGCGACCCGGCGGCGGCGGTCTGGATCAGATTCGCCCCGGAGGCCGTGCGCGGCGAGGTCGAGAACGCCTGGCGCACGAGCGGTTCCGGCCAGCCGGAGGAGGCGCTGTGGACCTCGTCGGGGCGGTACGCCGGTCTGATCCGGCTCACGCCGCTGCGGATGGGGGTGGTGGACACGGTCCGGTCGCGCCAGAGCCCCGAGTCCGACCGGGTGGACGCGGCGGAGACGGCGGACACGTACGCACGCGATGACACGTACGCACGCGATGACGCGTACGCACGGGGAGACGCGTACGAGCGAGGAGACGCATACGAACGAGGGGACGGCGAGCACTGGTGACCAGCACCCCGCACCGAGGCCGCTCGGTGCGCACGTACCGACGAAAGGACGGCGACCGCCGGTGACCAGCACCACCCTCTCCTTCACCGTCCCCTCGGGGCGCCGCCGCACCGCCCCTGTCCGCTTCGGCCGCGAATCCCGCCGCGATCCGCTGCTGCCCCAGTGGATCCGCAAGGGCCTGCTCGACGACGAGGGGCAGCAGTTCCTCCAGGTGCGCCTGACCGCCTCCGCCGCGGCGAACCCGGCGGCGCGCGCGCTGCTGGACGCGGAGGCCGGCACCGCCCTGCATCTGCACCGGGTGCTCGACAACACCGAGTACGCCGCGCTCTTCCCGAAGGTCATCGGCTACGAGCTGGACACGGCCGAGCCGTTCCTGCTGTACGCCGCACCGCGTGGCGAGCCCGCCGTACGCACGCATGTGATGTCCGCGACCGACCAGCCGCGCTTCGCCCGTGACCTGATGCTGGCGCTGTGTCTGCTGGACGGCCAGGGCCTGGTGTTGCGCGGCATCTCGCCCGCCACCGTGCTCTGGGACGGCACGTCGGTCCAGCTCTGGGGGCTGGAGGGGGTGGCCCGCGGCGGACGGCCGAGGACCCGGTGGGGCCGGGCGCCCTACTGCTCGCCGGAACAGCGCGGGGGCGAGGGCTTCGTCGACTCCCGGGACATGGTGTGGAGCGCGGCCCAGGTGCTCTACCAGCTGGCGACCGGCCGGGCCGGGCCGGCCGACCGGGCGCCCGCCGACCTCGGCGAACACCGGGTGCTCGCCGAGACGCTGCGGGGCGCCTTCGCGCCGCTGGCGGCCGACCGGCCGGCCCCCGACCAGCTGCTCGACCTGCTGGCGCCGGGGGCGGCCCGGCGGATCGCGATCACCGTGCCTGTCGACGAGACGCGCCCGCACCGGGCGGCGTTCGAGCAGGCGCTGCACCTCAAGCGGCTGGCGCCCGCCGCCGAGCCCCACGACGGGCCCGGGGCGGCCGAGCGGACCAACGGCGAGGTGCTCTGTCCGTACTGCCTGGAGACCATCCAGCTCGACCTCACGTCGCTGTTCGTCACCGACAGCAGGATGCAGTACCAGCGGCTCGACCCCTCGGCCGTCGGCAACTCCCTGCGCGGCCAGGACGTCATGCGGTCCGCCGTCCAGAAATGCACGGCGGACCCGGACTTCCCCGAGCACTTCATCCCGGTGCCCTACCTCACCAACGGCCGGCCGCTGACGGTCGCGATGGTCGGCCAGTCCTCCACCGGCAAGAGCCATCTGCTGACCCAGATGATCGCGGAGATCACCGACGGCGGCCTGGAGCCGTTCGGCCTGAAGTGGCAGTCCGTCAACCCGGAGCAGCACGCGCGGTTCGTACGGGAACGGGTGCAGCCGCTGCGCAACGGCAAGGTCCTCGACCACACCGGCGCCCTCGGCCTGGACGGCTTCGCCCGCTTCGTGGAGTCCCTGCTGATCACCGACGTCCACGGGCAGGTGCGACCGGTCGCCTTCTTCGATCTCGGCGGCGAGGATCTCGTACGGACCGACGCGGCGCTCCGCTTTTTGCTCGGGGTCGACGCCATGATCTTCGTCGTCGACCCGGCGCTGGCACTCCCGCTGCCCCATCTGGACCACGCCAGGGAACGCTGGGGACTTGAGGTGAACCGGGACGGCGATCTGGCCTTCGGCACCGTCCTGGACCGGCTGCCGAAGAGCGGGCCGTATCTGGACGTGGCGGCGGCGATGGTGCTCGGCAAGGCCGATCTGCTGCGGTTCCAGCCGCCCGTGGACCGGTGGCTGGACCAGGCGCCGGCCACCTCGCTCGACCCCGCGCTGATGCGCGAGGAGAGCCAGGACGTCTACGGGCTGCTGCGCCGGCACGCGGGCCAGGCGTGGCTGCGGCCCTTCGACGCGATCCGCCGGTGCACCCTGCATGTCGCGTCGGCCACCGGCGGCCAGGAGGAGCACGGCCGCTATCCGGCGGGGGCCGGGCCCCGGCGGGTGCTCGAACCGCTGCTGTCGCTGCTGGCGATGCACGGTCTGGTCGAGGTGCCCGGCGGCGCGGAGGAGTTCGCGGTGGGGACGGCGCCCGCGATGGAGGCGGCGCCGACGTCGCCGCAAGCCTGGGGCCCCGGGGGATCCGACGGATCGGCGGGATCCGCGGGCTTTGTGGGCTCTGTGACCTCTGTGGGAGAGGAAGCGAAGTGAACGACTTCGAGGAACAGCGGCCGTCCCGGCGAACAGCGGGCGGCATGAGCGGGGCGGGCGGCAGCGGCGCCGCGGGCTCGGTGCATCAGGTGGTCTTCCGCTGGGACGGCAACCAAGGCCGCCAGGGCACCGGAATGACGGCCGTCGCCCACTCCTGCCCGGCCGGGCGCGCCGAGGAACTGGGCCGGGAGCTGGGCCCGTTGCTGTGGGTGTCCGGTACGGCGGCCCCGCGGCAGAGCGTCGTACGGATGCTGTCCCTCGACGGTGACGTCATGCTCGTACAGCGCTGGCCCACCACCGACCGGGGCGGCCGGCCCAGCACCGTCAGCCATGTCCTGATCGGCGACCCGCGGGCCCTGAAGACCCGTCAGTGTCTCGGGCTGGCGTACGGCGGCTGGGGCAGCCGGGAGTCCGCCGAGAAGGCCGCCGGGCGGCTGCGCGAGGTGGAGGCCGCGGAGCTCGACGCGGTGGCGCGCAAGCGGCTGCCGGGGATGCGGCAGCAGCTGCCGACGGTCCGGAACGCGCTGATCCTGATCACCGCGGAGTGGCTGCGCGATCCGGCGCAGCGGGTGTCGCTGCTCACGGACGAGGAGAGGCTGCCGGGCTGGCCGGACCAGGACGCGGCGCCGCTGGTGTATCTGGGGCTGTTCATGCTCTTCGGTTCCTGGCTGGGCCAGGAGTGGACGTTCGCCACGTACGACACGGTCGACACCCATCAGCTGCGTCTGACGTGCGTCCCGCGCTGGGAGCCGGACACGGGCGGATCGGGTCCGCTGGCCCGGGTCATGGGCCGCTCGCCCGCCAACCCTCAGTTCGAGCACATGGCGGCGGCCCGGCTGGTGGACCACCTCCTGGCGCACCCGGCGGACGGCCCGGGAGTGCCGCAGCTGGTCGACGGGCTCAGGGGCGGCGCGGGGCTGGAGTGGGCGCGGCGGCGCCTCCTGCTGAAGGAGATCCTGTACGCCGACCGCCGTGAACCGCCCCGGTCCGCGACCGCCACGCCGACGGCACCGGCACCGGCTCCGGCTCCGGCTCCGGCTCCGGCTCCGGCGCAAGAACCCTCGCCCGTACCCGTATCCGCACGGGAACAGGCACCGGCACCGGAAGCGGCACCCGAACCGCCGCCTGCACCGACGCCCACGCCCACACGAACACCACCGCCGGCACCGGCACCGGCACCGGAGCCCGCGCTCGCCTCCGGCTATCCGCTGACCGCCCACGAAGCGCGCTCGCTCCACGCGGACCTACGAGTCCACCGGCGCGGGAACATCGTGCAACGCGGCCTGCTCGCGGACCGGTTGCGCACACTGTCCGACGAACTGCTCCTGGACGAGCTGCGCTCCACCGAACTGCCGCAGGACTCCGTGGAACTGCTGCTGAACGAGCTGGGAGGCGACCACCGCGTCCGGGTCCGCCGGACGAGCGTCAAGCACGAGCTGTGCGCGGAGGTGCTCCGCAACGGCCTGTACTACACGCCGAACAGGCAGGACTCGGAGCCGCTTTCGAGGACAGCCATGGCCAGACGGGCGGCCGAACTCTTCACCTGGGCGGTCGCGCCCCTGGCCCGCGACGAACGCTATCTGCGCGATCTCCAGGAACTGCTGCACCGCATGGTCAGGGACCGCCACCCCACGGCGGGCAACTGGCTCTGGCAGAGCATCATCACGCCCGGGAACGGACTGGTCCCGGACCTGCCGCCCGTCGTGTGGCAGCAGATCCTGCGAGACGTGATCACCCAGAGCGCCGCCCCGCCCGACACGCCCCAGGCGCCGCACGTACCCCAGACGCCGCAAGCACCCCAAGTGCCCCAGACGCCCCAGACGCCCCAAGTGCGGCATGGAGCCCCGCCGCCCGTCACCCCCGAGCTGCCTCCGCTGCCCCGAATGCCCCAAGCGGTCCCCGGGACCACCACACCCCAGCCGCCCTCCCCCAGCCACCCGGCACCTCCCACCGTCGCGAACCGCCTCTCCGAACTGGCGACCAATCCGGGCTGCGTGATGGGAACCGGCATCGGCGTGATCGCCGTACTCATCGCGGTCGTACTGATCCTGGCATGACGGGCGGCCGAGTGACGGGTTGAGCGTTCACCCGGTCTCCTCGTCGCGATACCAGAGGGTGCTCCGCAGATCGGCGCCCCGTACGAGCTGGATCCGCCAGGGAGCGATACGGAGCACGTGGTACTCGGGATCCTCGGGTCCGCCGCGCCAGTACCGGACCGGGTCGTACCCCACCCCCGGCGGACCGCCCTCGACGTACAGGTCCCAGGCGTGGTGTCTGGACTCCTCGTCGTCGGCCCAGGTCGAGACGCTGTCGACGAAGGCGGCGTTCTGCCGGGGGCTCCAGTACGCGTACGTGGTGTGCGGGTTGCCCGCGAGGTGGGCCGTCTTGACCGGGGTCTTGTAGACGGCGAGCCAGCCGACCGGGTGGCCGTCGACGACTTCCCAGACGGGGAGGAGCACACGGGCCCTGGGGCGGTTCTCGCGGTCGACGGTGATCATCGTGGCGTACGTGATGCCGCGGACGTAGCTGAAGAAGGTGTCCTGGATCTCGGCGAAGGCACTGGCTCTGTCGGCCATGAAAGGCTCCTCACGCAGGTGGGGCGATCAGCGGGCAGCGGGGGTCTCGGGCCGGGCCGGCGTCTCCCCGTACGCGACCGCCGCCCCCTTCGGCGACCGCAGCCCGAAAGCGCTGACGAGCGCCGCGATCAGGGCCGCCGCGAAGGGGACGACCAGCGCGGCGCGGTACCCGTCCAGCAGGGCCGCCGACGAATCCCCGTCGGTGGCGGCGACGTTCACGGCGGTGACGGCCGAGAGGCCGAGCGCGGCACCGAACTGGAACGAGGTGTAGAGCAGGCCGCCGGCCACTCCCTGTTCGCGCTCCTCGATACCGTCCGTGGCGGCGATGGTGAGGGGGCCGTACGCCAGCGCGAAGGCCAGCCCGAGGATGATCAGGCTCGGGAACATCGCCGGATACGTCCAGTCGGCGCCGACCGGCAGGAACAGCCCGTAGGCGAGCGCGGCCAGCAGCAGCCCGCCGAAGATCACCCTGGCGTTGCCGAACCTGGCCACCAGCCTGGGCGTGAGGGTGGGCGAGAGGACGGCGTCGATGCCGATGACGATCATCGCGAAACTCGTCTGGAGCGTCGACCAGCCGCGCAGCTCCTGGAGATACAGCACCACCAGGAACTGGAATCCGAAGAAGCCGGCCGCGAACAGCAGCGCGGAGAGATTGGCGCGCACCAGTGGACCGTTGCGGAAGATCCCCAGGCGTACGAGCGGGGAGGCCGAGCGCCGCTCGACGGCGACGAAGACGGCGAGGAGCACGAGGCCCGCCCCGAGCATGCCGAGTGTCCAGCCGATCCCGGTGTGGGAGGCGCGTTCGACGCCGAGGACGAGCAGCACGATGGCCGCCGTGACGCTGACCGAACCGGCCAGGTCGACGCTCTCTCCGGTCCGCTCCGGCCGCGGCGACCTGGGCAGGAGCGCGAGCGCCGCGGTCAGGACGAGGAAGGACAGGACGACCGGGGCGAAGAACACCCACCGCCAGTCGACCGCGGTGAGCAGCCCGCCGACGACCAGACCGATCGAGAAACCGCCGGCCGCCGTGCCGGAGTAGACGAGCAGGGCCTTGTCGCGCCGCGGGCCCTCCTCGAAGCTCGTGGTGATGATGGACAGTCCGGCCGGGGTCATGAAGGCGGCGGCGACACCGGTGACGAACCGGGCGACGATCAGCGTCCAGCCGTCGGTGGCGAACCCGCCGAGGCCCGAGAAGAGCAGGAAGACGGTGAGCCAGAAGACGAACATCCTGCGCCGGCCGAAGAGGTCGGCGGCCCGTCCCCCGAGCAGCATGAAGCCGCCGTATCCGAGGACGTACGCACTCATGACCCACTGCAACTCGCCCGTCGACATGCCGAGTTCGGAGCGGATGGAGGGAAGGGCCACATTGAGCATGGCCACGTCGATGCCTTCCAGGAAGATCGCACCGCACAGGACGAACAGCACGCCCCAGTCACGCGCATTCATCTGAATTCCTCGATGGTGTAGGGAAGTTCTTGGCTCAGTCACCATCGATCAGCGGCTGTGCGGGAACAACGGCGAAGATCGCAACGTTCGGTAAGCCAGGCTTACCGGTCCGGCCGACTCACCCACCCGGAGGCATCCATGGAACGCGTTGAACTGGAGTGCTTTCTCATCCTCGCCGAGGAGCTGCATTTCGGCCGCACGGCGGACCGGCTGCGGCTGTCCAGGGCCCGGGTGAGCCAGCTCGTGCAGCGCCTGGAACGCCGTGTCGGCGCCCCGCTGTTCGTCCGTACGAGCCGCCGCGTCGCCCTCACCGCCCTCGGCCGGCAGCTCCGTGACGATCTCGAACCGCACCACCGCGCGGTCGGGGCCGCCGTCGCGCGGGCCGCCGCCACCGCGCGCGGCATCACTGGCGTACTGCATGTCGGGTTCTCCACCCCGCTGGCCGGGGAGATCGTGATGAAGGCCGCGGAGGCGCTGCACGCCGGCCATCCCGAGCTGGGCGTGGAGATCTGTGTGGTGCCGCTCTCGGACCCGTTCGGGCAGCTGCGCAGCGGCGAGTTCGATGTCCAGCTCACGGAGCTCCCCGTACGCGAGGACGATCTGGGCGGCGGCCCCACCCTGCTCACGGAGGGGCGCGTGCTGGCGGTCTCCTCCGGGCATCCGCTGTCCGCCGGCGGGAAGGTGTCGCTCGAAGACCTCGCCGAGGTGCCGTTGCTGACCATCGCCGGTGAACTCCCCGACTACCGGCTGGAGCAGCGGGTGCCGGCGCGCACGCCCACCGGCAGACCGATCCGGCGCGGCCCGGCCGTCACCCATATGCAAGAGGCGCTCATGCTCGTCGCCGGCGGCAAGGGGGCCCTGCTGTCGGCCGCCCACACCGCCACGTATTACTCGCGGCCCGGTGTCACGTACCTCCCGTTCGAGGACGCCGACCCCATCGGGTACGGGCTGGTGTGGCGGGCCGGGGACGACACCGGCGCCGTCCAGGTCTTCGCGCGAGCGGCGTTTGAGGTGGCGAGGGACGCTCAACTCGCCCTCTGATCAACCGTGTTCACCTCTTCTGATGAATACGTATATTTCTACTGACGCGCTGCCCCCCCGCCTTGCATAGTGAAAACGCATGCACACCGGTCACAGCCTGACGGAGGGCGAGACATTATGCGTACGGAAGCACTCAACCGGGTCAAGCTCGTCTTCACACTCTTCGACGTCAATGGCAACGGATATCTCGAAGCCGAGGATTTCGACCTCATGGCGACTCACGTCGTCCAGGCGGTGCCCGGCGCCGAGGACACGGCGAAGGCCGCGATGGCGGCCGCGTTCCGGACATACTGGACGACCTTGGTCGGCGAACTGGACGCCGACGGCGACGGCAAGATCAGCTTCGACGAATACACGGCCTGTGTCCTTTCTCCGGAACGCTTCCACGAGGCGATCAACGAATTCGCCGAATCACTGGCCGCCCTCGGTGATCTGGAGGGTGACGGACTGATCCGCCGGCCCACGTTCGTGGCGCTCATGACGGCCATCGGCTTCGGGCTCGCGAACATCCACTCCCTCTTCGACGCGTTCGGGCCCACGGACACGGACCGGATCGCGCGGGCGACCTGGGCCGAGGGCATCAGGGAGTACTACAGCCCCGACAAGGCGGGCATCCCGGGTGACCATCTGGTCGGAGACCTGGCGGCCTGACACGCGTACAGGGGGCTGCGAAGGCGGCCTTGACCGGTGCTCGCCCGGTGCTCGGCGCCCTGGTACTCGACGCCTCGGTACTCGGCGTCCGGCACTCGGCGTCCCGGCGCTCGGGCGTCCGGTACGTTACGGCGTCGCCGCCCTCCGCAGCGCGTCGAGCAGCCCGCGCAGCGCGATCGGGTCCGGCCCCGGCCCCCGTACCGCCGCGTAGATCGCCCTGACCGGCTCCGGGTTCCTGACCTTGCGTACGACCACGGCGGGATGGTGGCCGGCCAGCCCCGTGACCGGCACCAGGCTGACGCCCAGCCCGGCGGCGACGAAGCCCTGCGCCGTGGCGTAGTCCTCGCTCTCCACCACGAAGTCCGGGCTGAAGCCGGCCGCGCCGCACGCGGTGAGAATGGCGTCGAGGCACGGGCCCGGCCACTCGCTGCCCACCCATGGCTCCTCGGCGAGGTCGGTCAGTTCGAGCACCCGCTTCGTGACGAGCCGGTGCCCCTTGGGCAGGACAGCGCGGTACGTGTCGTCGAGAAGATGCACGAACCGTACGCCGTCGACGGACAGCCCGTCCCCAGGCTCCCTCGGCTCCTTCGGCTCTCTCGGCTCCTTCGGCCGGACCACGAGCGCCACATCGGCCCGGCCCTCCCTCACCTCCGGCAGCGGGTCGTCGGAGCCCGTGAGCCGCAAGTCGACCTGTAGGCCCGGATGTTCACGGCGGAGCTCCGCGAGCGCGGGGGCCAGGAGGGTGGCTCCCACCGTGGCGAAGTAGCGGACCACCACCCGTCCCGTCCGTCCGGCCCGCAGATCCGCCAACGCCGTCTCCGCCTCGGCGACCTGTCTGCCGATGGCAGCCGCGTACTCCGTGAGCAACCGCCCCGCCTCGGTCGGCCGCACCCCCCGCCCTGACCGCTCCAGCAGTGCCATCCCCGCCTCCTTCTCCAGCGTCGCCATCTGCTGGCTGACGGCGGAGGGTGTGTAGCCGAGATTCCGGGCCGCCGCGGTGACCGAACCGCTGGTCACCACCGCCCGCAGCACCTGCATGCGCCGCATATCAAGCATGTAGGACAGCTTAACAGTGGGTGCAGTTCTTTTCGCTTGTCTTACGACAGCCTCCTGGGACACCGTAAAACCCCCACCCGCCCCGCAGGAGGCGCACCGTGCTCAGCGGCTCACGAAGAACCCTTCTCCGTATGGCTGTCCTCGCTCTGCTGTGGGGATCGGGCTTCCTCTGGATCAAGGTGGCCCTGACCGGAGGCCTGTCGCCCCTCCACATCACCGTCATCCGCTGTGCCCTCGGGACCGCCGTCCTGCTGGCCCTGGCGTACTCCGCGCGCCAGCGCCTCCCCCGCGACCGAGGGACATGGGGCCATCTCGTCGTGGCCGCCTTCTTCTGCAACGCCCTGCCGTTCTTCCTCTTCGGCATCGGCGAGCAGACCGTGGATTCCAGCGTCGCCGGCGTACTCAACGCCACAACGCCCCTCTGGTCCCTGGTGATCGGTCTCGCGCTCGGTACGGAACGCGGGCTCCGGCCCCTCCGGCTGGCCGGCCTGCTCCTCGGTTTCGCCGGTACCCTGCTCATCTTCGCGCCCTGGCAGCGGAGCGGACTGACCAGTTGGGGCGCCCTGGTCCTGCTCGGCGCGGCGGCCAGCTACGCGGTGGCCTTCACCTATATGGCACGCCACCTCACCGGGCGCGACACCGCGCCGCTCGCCCTCTCGGCGGCCCAACTCCTCGCCGCGACGAGCCTGACGACCCTCGCGCTGCCCACGGCTCCGGCAACCGCCGGCGGCCCCACTCTCACCGCGGTGATCGCCGTCGTCATCCTGGGCACGCTGGGCACGGGCGTCACGTTCCACCTCAACTACCGCCTCCTCGCCGACGAGGGCCCCACCACCACCGCCACCGTCGGCTATCTCCTGCCGGTGGTCTCGGTGACCCTCGGCGCGATCGTCCTCGACGAACAGCTGAGCGCCCGCGTCCTCGCGGGCATGGTCGTCGTCCTGACCGGCGTCGGCATGACACGCGGCCGGGCACGCGGCCCGGCGGAGCGCGTTCAAACAGCCTGATGTTCAAACGGCCCGATGTCCCAACGGACCGATGTTCCAACAGCTCGATGTTCCAACAGCTCGATGTCCGCACAGCGTGATATCGACCGACCCACCACCGAGAAGAACGGATCATGCAGCCCAACTCCCCCTGGCAGGTGGCCGACTTCCGAACGCTGTTCACCGCGACCGCCCTCAGCCAGCTCGGCACCAACATCGGTTACGTCGCCGTCCCGCTCATCGCCGTCGCCACGCTCGACGCGACTCCCGGCCAGGTCGGAGCACTCGCCACCCTGAGCACGATCGCCTTCCTCCTCATCGGGCTGCCCGCCGGGGCATGGGTGGACCGGATGCGCCACCGGCGCGTGCTGATCACCGCGGATCTGGTGCGGGCGGCGCTGCTCGCCTCCGTTCCCGTGGTGTGGTGGCTCGACGCCCTCACACTCACGCAGCTGTACGTGGTCGTCGTACTGACCGGCTGCGCCACCGTCTTCTTCGACATCGGCTCGCAGAGCGTGCTGCCGCGGCTGGTCGACCGAGACGGTCTCGTCCGGGCGAACGCCGCCGTGATGACCCTCATCGCCGTCGGCAACGTGAGCGGACGCGGCGCGGGCGGCGGGCTCGTCCAGCTGCTCACGGCGCCCATGGCCCTCGTATGCACCGCGATGGCCCATCTGGCCTCTGCGCTCCGGCTCATCGTCCTGCGCCGCGCACCGGCCCCTCCCCCGCCCCCGGCGGGGCACCCCACCCGGCTGAGCGCCCAGATCGCGGAAGGTCTGCGCCATGTCCTCGGCAACAAGGAACTGCGCGCCCTCGCCCTCACAGCGGCCCTCTCCAACCTCGGCTCGCAGATCATCAACACCATGCTGCCGGTGCTGTTCATCCGCGAACTCGGCTTTCCGGCAAGCGCGCTGGGCCTGTTCTGGGCGGTGGGCGGCGCCGGTCTGCTCCTGGGAGCCCGCTGCGCCCGCCCCGTCGCCGAGCGGCTCGGCCACGGCCGCACGCTCGCCGTCGCGGGCCTGTGCCTGGCCCCGGCGGGACTCCTCGTACCGCTCGTCGACGACGGTGCCGGGCTCTGGCTGGCAGGCACCGGCTATCTGCTGGCCATGTTCAAGACGGGCATGGACAACGTCCTCGGCGTGAGCCTGCGCCAGCGGATGACCTCGGACTCCCTCCTCGGCCGCATGAACGCCACCTTCCGCTTCCTCCTCACCGGCGCGCTCGCTGTCGGCTCCGCCCTGGCGGGCCTGTTGGGCGAGCTGGTCTCCGTACAGAGCACGCTCTGGGTGGGCGGCGCCGTCCTCGCGGGGGCGTTTCTGCCCACCTTCCTCTCACCGGTCCGTACACGACGCGAACTGCCGTGCCCGCCCGCCGAAAGCCGACACCCCGTTTCGGGCCGATGACCGGCCTCACTCGTTGTGCAGGACCTGCGCGATCGTCAGCCGGGCCGCCGCGCGGGCCGGGACCAGGGCGCCCAGTGCCGCGATCACGATGCCCGTCAGAGCGAGCAGGGCCAGTACGGGGGCGTGCCAGACGTCCGTCATGGAGGCGGGGAGCGACACGCCCGCCGCGTCGGTCATGGCCGGCATGATCAGGCCGTACGCGCCGATGCCGGCCGGGATGCCGAGCAGGCCGCCGACCGCGCCGAGCGCCGCCATCGAGGTCACCACCATCACGGTCACCTGACGCGGTGTCATCCCGAGGGATTTGAGCGTGCCCAGATCCCTGCGCCGTTCCCGGGTGTTGAGGAGGACGGTGTGGAAGACGCCCAGCGCCGCGACCGTCGCGAGGAGCACGGTCAGCGCCGAGGAGGAGCTGATGATGATGACGGCGTCGCGGTTCGTCTCCGAGAGGGCCGTGGGCTTGAGCCCGGGGTCCGCCGCCCTGACCGCCGCGTTGTAGGCGCCGACGTCGGTGCCCGGGGCGAGCTGGACCTCGTACTGATTGGCCTTGCGGTCCGGGGCGAACGCGGTCAGCGTCTCCCAGTTGGACTGGAGCCGGTCGGGCATGCCCTCCATGGACTCGCCGACGATGGTCGCGGACGCCTTCTCGCCGTCCATGGTGAAGGTGACCCGGTCACCGACCTCCAGGCCGCGCTTCTTCAGGAACGCCGGCGGCGCCACCACCTCCCCCGGGCCTTCCAGCCAGCGGCCCTTGGCGATCGTCTCGCCCAGGGTGTCGGCATCGCCGCGGAAGAACTGGCAGCCGACGGTCTCGGTGTACCCGGCGAGGTTGACCTCGATCCAGGCGTCGGCGGTCACATGGACCGCACCGGGCAGCGAGCGCAGCAGGGCCTCCGTCTCCGCGTCGCCCTGTTTCGGCGCGGGCTCGCCGAACCGGGGCTTGCCCACGTGGACCACGGCGTGTACGTGTCCGACCCGCTGCACGGCCTCGCCGTACGCGGACATCGTGCTGGACAGTCCGGTCGCCAGCGTCACCGTGGTCACGCCGAGGACGACGGCCGTGAGGGTCAGGGCGGTACGGCCCGGCCGCGCGAACGGCAGTCCCAGCCCCAGGCTGACCGGGCGCGGCAGCCGGGTGCCCGCGAGCCCGCGCTGTACGCGCTGCCCGCGTCCGGCGCGTGGCGCGCTGCCCGCGCTGATCGCCCTGGCCGCGGGGAGCCGGTGCGCGCGCACCGCGGGGACGAGCGCGGCGAGGACAACCAGCGCGGGCATCCCGAGCAGCGTCACGCCGTACACCCAGGGGCTGATCCCCACCGCGAGGTCCTGGGTCCCGATCCCCATGAAGACGCTCTTCAGCAGGGGTTGTGCGGCGACGCCGCCGAGGACCGTGCCGGTGACACAGCCGCCGACCCCCGGGACGAGCACCATCACCAGATAGACGGAGACGACCTGGTTCGGTGTGAAGCCCAGAGCCTTGAGGACCCCGATGTGCCGGAGCCCCGCGACGACCGCCCCGCTCACCACATTGGCGACGATCAGGACCGCCACCACCAGGCCGAGAATCCCGAAGGCCAGCAGGAAGGGCACATAGGCCGAGGCCGCCCGGCCGACGTCCCGCTTGATACTGAGGTACGACTGCGAGGCGAGCAGCGACGACGACGGCAGGTCCGCCGTGGCCGAGGCCATCGCCTGCTCGATCCGGCCGTCCGTGGCGGAGGCCGAGCCCTCGAACCGGTAGAGCATCTGTGCCGCGGTCGGGTGCAGGGCCCCGATCTGGTCGGGGGAGACCCAGCCCTGGGCGGACCGGCTCAGACTGCTTGCCCAGCCCACGACGGTGAGTTCCGGGCCTCCGTTGGCGCGGATCACCGTACCCAGCTCCCGTTCGGCGCCCTGTGCGGACAGGACGATCTCCCCGGGGCCGGTGACCCAGCGTCCGGCCAGCAGACGCACCCGGTCCACCGGACCGGCCGGATCGGCGCGTCCGACGACCGTGAGGGGGCCGGTGACCGTGCGCGGACCGGCCGGGGGCTCGGATCCCTTGCCGGCACCGGCACCGGCACCGGCACCGGCATCAGCACTGGCACTGGCACCGCCACCGGCATCGGCATCGGCATCGGCATCGGCATTTAGGCGCCGGGCCCTCCGGGCGAGACCAGCCCCGTCTCGTAGGCCAGGACGACGGCCTGGGCGCGGTCGCGCAGGGCGAGCTTGGCGAAGATACGGGCGACATGGGTCTTCACGGTGGCTTCGCTGAGGGTCAGTTCCTGGGCGAGTTCGGCGTTCGACAGGCCGCCGCCCATGAGGGTCAGGACCTCCAGCTCGCGAGGTGTCAGGGCCGTGAGATCGCGGTGGACGGCGGGGAGTTCGGGCGCGTGGGCGGGCCGGTGGCCGGGCGGATGGCCGGGCGGATGGCCGGGCCGGTGGCCGCTGGAGGCGAAACGGCACCCCACCGGGTTCGCACACTGTACGCAGGACCGTACGCCGTGCGCGCACTGAGCTATCCTGGGCCGCCGGGGATACAGCGGAGTGCAGGACACAGAGGAGTGCGTATGCCGGCCGACGAGCAGCCGTTCCCGTCCGTGTGGACCCGTCCGCGCCGGCAGCGGCGGGAACAGCCGGTGCTGAGCCGGGAGCAGATCGTCTCCACCGCCCTCCAGTTGCTGGACGCCGAGGGCATCGACGCCCTGAGCATGCGGAAGCTCGGTACCCGGCTGAACGCGGGTGCCACCTCCATGTACTCGCATGTGGCCAACAAGGACGAGCTGATCGAGCTGGTCGTGGACGAGGTCTACGGTGAGATCGAGCTGCCGGACGCCGGGGACCCGGCGCGGTGGCGCGAGGCCACCACCCACTGCGCCCACAGCCTGCGCTCGGCGTTCCTGCGGCACCCGTGGATCGTCTCCGTGCTCGGTGAGGTGGGGGTGGCCTACCTGGGTCCGAACATGATGCGGCTGTTCGAAAGCCTGCTCACCGTCTTCGAGGAGGCGGGCTTCTCGCTGGCGGAGGCCGACCGGGCCGTGAACACCGTCGTCTCGTTCGTCATCGGGGTGTCCACGAGCGAGGCCGCGTGGCTGACGATGCTCGCCCGCAGCGGTCAGAGCGAGCAGGAGTGGACGGCGCGGCTGTGGCCGGCCGCCGAACAGGCCGCGGCACCGTACCCGCGCCTGCGCAGGCTGTACGCCGCACAGCGCGGACAGGACATGGGCGACGCCCGCGAGGACGACTTCGACGGCGGTTTGGCCTGCGTACTCGACGGCCTGGAGACCCGGCTCGCCCGCGCCTGAACCGCCACCGAGCGCCCCGTCCCAGAGTCCCGTCGGCCGAGCCTCGCGCGATGTCTCTCAGCGGCCCCCCGAGTCGCCCGAACTCCCGAAGTAGCCGCCCGCGAGCCGTCGCAGCCGCCGTGCCTCGTCCTCGATCCGCTGCGCGACGCTTCCCGCCCCCGTGGTGTCGTCCAGACCGCTCGCCCGCAGCTGGGCGGCGAGGGCGGTGAAGTAGTGCGCGGCGGTGAGGAGATGGCCCTCCGTGTCGCCGTCCCCGCCGGCGCGGGGCCGGGCGGCGTTGACGTCGTCCAGTACGCGGCCGATCCGCTGGGTGATCTCGTCCCGCGCGTCCTGGGCCAGCCCCACCGCCCGGCCCACCTGGGAGAGGATCAAGTGGCAGGAGCGCCTCAGCTCCGCCAGCAGCCGGTACTCACGGCCCACGCCCGTATTGCCCGCTCCGCCGGAGCCGATGTTGCCCGACGCGATACGGGCGCCCGCCACCACCGGCTCGAAGCGGCGGAGGTCGATCGCGCTGGTGGCGCCCAGCGCCTCGCGGAAGCACGGATGGACATGGAACTCCCCTTCGTGCGGCTGGGCGGGCAGCTCACCGCCGCCCGCGAACACCACGTCATTGCCGCGGCGCACCCCGAGGAAGCCCACGCTGTACAGGATGTCGATCGCGCCGGACGGTGTCAGCGCCTCGGTGTACGCGGGGAACAGCCGGTGCAGCGTCTCCGCGGCCTCCTCGAAGCGGGTGCCGAGCGCGGCGCGCGACACCACGTATCCCGTGTTCTGGAAGAGCGGGAAGAGGCGTTCGAGGAACGGATGGGCGATCAAGTACTCCTGCGCCAGGTCCTTCAGCTTCCACGCGGAGAACTGCCGGCTCGCCTGGAGGACATCGGCCTCCGTGATCCGGTCGCGGCCATGGGTCAGCCAGGCCGTCTCCTGGCAGAGGTTGAGAAACTGGATGGCGTCACGCGGCCGGGGCAGACAGCGGCTGAAGATGAACGCCGCGGTGTCCTCTCCCCGCACGCTCTCCGGGAAGATCTCCCGCCACAGCCGCTCCGCCGACAGACCCGCGACCCCGGTCGAGGCCCGCGCGCGGGCCATGGCGAGCTCCCGCAGGGCGTGGTCCGTCCATACGATCCGCAGCTCGTCCCCGTGGAACTTGTCCCCCTCGCCGAACGACAGCGAGTCGTAGATGTCCGAGCGCAGGAACAGCAGACATCGCACCGCCCGTCCGTACAGCCCCGCCGCGTGCTTCGCCGCCAGCAGCAGCCCGATCACCATCGAGTTGCTCTCCGGCTCGACCGACCAGACCTGCTCCAGCTGGTCGACCAGGAGCAGTAACGGCTCGTGCGCGGCGGCGCAGCCCAGCTCGGCGAAGGCGTCCGCCACCCCCTTTTCCACCACGTCCAGCTGCCGGGCGGCCCGCGCCCCCTCCGAGGGTGAGTGCGCCAGCTCCACTCCGGCCTTGAACCCGAACGCCTCCAGCGACAGCGCCGTCTGCAACCCGCGCGCGCCTTGGGCCAGTCGGTCGCCGAGACGGTCACCCGGACGGTCGGACGGCAGCTCGTCGTTCTGCTTGAGGAAGCGCCGCAGCGCCTTCACCGAATCGGCCTTCCGGCCGTGCGCGTCCGCCGCGTGCGTCACCAGATGGCGCGCGGCGTTGACGGCGAACACATACCGCCAGATCAGTGACTTGGCCGAGTCCCCCGGCAGCCCCTGCAACTCGAAGCGGCGGATCTCGTCCCCCGCGGCGTCGTCGGGCGTGATCAGCGCCTTCCCGCCGCCGTGCACCCCGTCCGCCATCAAACGCATACAGATCGCGCTCTTGCCCGATCCCTTGCGCCCGATGATCAGCATCTTCCGGCCGGACACCGCCGCGCGCGTCGCGTTCGTCGACAGGAACCCGCCGCGCAGCAGCAGCCCGTCGGTGACGTCCCGCTCGGCGTCCTCCCGTCCGAAGTGGAGGTTCGCGAGTACGGACTGCCCGGTCATCCCCTCATCCCCCTGTCCCGGTCCCCTGCGTCCCCGCGCCCGCCGTTCGGCACAAGTCGGCTTTCCCGTATGGCAGTTGTACCTCACCGGGCGCCGGCCCGCAGCGGCGAGGAATCGTCACTTCGTTGAAATGTCACACATATCGATCACTCTGTATTTTTTGCCAGATCGGGCGACGACACGGTGTGTCGTTTTACGAAGTCTTGGTCTTCTGTAAATGTGTGCCCGTCAGCACGTTGCCTGAACTCGTGATCGGGCGGGTTCTGGAATGAGGGAGAACCATGCGCTACGGCAACGCCTTGCGAGAAGCGGTCGAATCGCCTCGTACGACACCTCTCATCGGCATCTACGACATGTACTCGGCCTCGATCGCGGCCCAGCACTACAACGGATTCTTTGTCTCCGGCTTCGGATTCGCCGCTTCCCATTACGGGCTGCCGGACATCGGTTTCATCGCCTGGCCCGACATGGTGGCCTTCGCGGAACGGCTCCGTCTGGCGTTTCCACGCCATCACATGCTCGTCGACATCGACGACGGGTATGTGGACCCCGAGGTCGCGTGCCATGTCGTCCAGCGACTGGAGCGCGCCGGGGCCTCGGGAGTGATTCTGGAGGACCAGAAGCGGCCACGGAGGTGCGGGCACGCGGACGGAAAGCTGATCCTGCCGCTGGAGGAGTACCTGGCCAAGCTCGATCTGGTCCTGCGCAGCAGGGAGGAGATGCTCGTGGTGGCGCGTACGGACGCCACCGAGGAGTCGGAGATCGTACGGCGCGCCGCCGCGCTGGCGGAGACGGACGCGGATGTCGTCCTCGTCGACGGTGTGCGGAGCGTGGAGTGGATTCGTAAGATCCGCTCGGTCGTCGGCGACAAGCCGCTGCTGTTCAACCAGATCGCGGGCGGAAAGTCACCGAGGCTCTCCCTCTCCGAACTCTCCGACCTGGGCGTCAATCTCGCCATCTACAGCACGCCATGCCTTTTCGCCGCGCACGGCGCGATCGACGGCGCGCTGGTCGATCTGAAAATGGCCGACGGACGGCTGCCGGACACCAGAGAGACGGGGGCTATCGGAGTCAAGGGATCGACGGAATTGCTGGAAAAGAACATCAGCAGACACCACGACCATCGAGTATCGGTCACGGTGTGACCACGGGAATTCACTCTTGTCATCTCATTTCCTTCGGTCCGGCAACGGCCGGCACCGTCTTCCGAAGAAAACGCCTCTCCTGAGGGGAGTCTCCACGACGAGTGTCTTCGTCGCGGCGACGACGAGCGTCCTGTGCGGTGCCGGCATCGCACAGGCCGACGACGACGAGCCGGAGCGGTCGGGGCCGGTCGCCGGACGCAATGTCGGTCTCCTGGTGATCGACAACTCCCATGCCGACTCCTGGCTGGAGGTCGACCGGACGCTCAACATGCTGTTCAAGAGCAAGGGCACGGCGGGCAGCGACCACGACGGGGGTGGTGGCGCCATCGATGTCCGGACCGGGGATGTCTCCGAGCCGGGGCAAGGTCCGGGACCCGGCACCGGCACCGGCACCGGCCCCGGCTCGGGCTCGGGTTCCGGCTCCGGCTCCGGCTCCGGCTCCGGCTCCGGCGGCGCCATCGGGCAGATCGGGCAGATCGGGCAGATCGGGCATCCGCCGTACCAAGGCGAGAACGGTGAATGACGTGACCCCTAAGTCCTGGCTGATGTCCTGGCCGGGCCGGCTGGGAAGGGCGGTCGACCTCTATGTCGTCGCCCTTCTCGGCACGGTCGTGTTCGCGGCGCTGCTGCCCGCGAGCGGCCGGGCGGCCGTGGCCGTCGGCGGCGCCGCCGACCTCGCCATCGCGCTGCTCTTCTTCCTCTACGGCGCGCGGCTCTCCACCCGCGAGGCGGTCGACGGACTGCGGCAGTGGAAACTCCACCTCGTGGTGGGGGCCAGTACGTTCGCCCTCTTCCCGCTGCTCGGGCTGGTCGCGGGCGGACTCGTACCGTTCCTCCTCACCGACCAGCTCTACACCGGCCTCCTCTTCCTCTGCGTCGTCCCCTCGACCGTCCAGTCGTCTATCGCGCTGACCTCCACCGCCCGGGGCAATGTCCCGGCCGCCATCTGCGCCGGTACGTACTCCAGCCTGTTCGGCATGGTCGCCACCCCGCTGCTGGCGGCCTGGCTGATCGGCTCCACCGTCAGCTTCTCGGCCCATGGGGCCGTGGCCATCACCACCCAGCTCCTGCTTCCCTTCGTCGCCGGGCAGTTGGCGCGCCGCTGGATCGGCGGGTTCATCGGCCGCCACAAGAAGCGGATCGGCCTGCTGGACCGGTTCTCCATCCTTCTCGTCGTCTATACGGCCTTCAGCCAGGGCATGGCGGAAGGCATCTGGCAGCGGATCACCCCGGCGCGGCTGGCCGGTCTGCTCGCGCTGGCCGTGCTTCTGCTGGCGGTGGCCCTCGCGACGACCTCGTTCACCGCCCGGCGCCTGGGGTTCAGCCAGGAGGACCGGATCACCATCGTCTTCTGCGGCTCCAACAAGAGCCTGGCGACGGGGCTGCCCATGGCGGCGGTGCTGTTCGGGGCCTCGGCGGGCCCGGTGATCCTGCCCCTCATGCTCTTCCACCAGGTGCAGCTGATGGTGTGCGCGGTCATCGCGGGCCGCTGGGCCCGCCGCCCGCTGGAAACCGCGTCCGACCGGACCCCCGCGCAGGCGTGGCGCGCCGTTCCCGAGCGGGAGACGGCCCGCTGATCGGCCGGGCGCCGGGCTCCCCTCCGGGGGCGTTCCGGTCCGGGAGCGGTTCCGAAAAAAATCTTCGCGAATTCGTCGGGCCGGTTGTCGAGAACGCCTGGCCCGCTCCGACGTCCCCTGTGAGAGTTGCCCACGAGGGGTGACGGTGTACCGCGGAACCGAGGAGACGACATCATGAAGTACCTGGTGATGGTGCAGAGCGCACAGGCCGACTACGACGCGATGGCCGGCAAGGCGTCCGACCACAGTCCGGCGTGGAGCGAGAAGGATCTGCGCGCGATGTTCTCCTATATGCAAGAGCTCAACAACGATCTCGCCGAGAGCGGCGAGATCGTGGACGGGAACGGTCTGGCCGAGCCCGCCGCCACGCGCCTCGTCGGGTTGGGCGAAGACGGCCGGCCCGTGATCACGGACGGCCCGTACGGCGAGACCAAGGAACTGCTCGCCGGCTACTGGGTACTGGACTGCGAGAGCCTGGAGCGGGTGACGGAGATCGCCGAACGCGTCCTGCGGTCCCCGGCGCCCGAGGGCTCCCCGATCTACCCCGTGGTCATCCGGCCCATCCCGGACATGGGCGGCGGCGACGTCTGAGACGTACGGCATGAGGCCCGGAAGGGAGATCGAGGACCTGCTGCGGATGCATACGCCGCAGGTCCTCGGCGCGCTGGTACGCCGGTACGGACACTTCGGCACGGCTGAGGACTCCGTACAGGAGGCGCTGCTCGCCGCGGCCCGGCAGTGGCCGGAGACAGGGGTGCCCGACAACCCGCGCGGCTGGCTGATCAGGGTCGCCTCCCGGCGGCTCATGGACCAGCTGCGCGCCGACGAGGCGCGGCGCGTGCGCGAGGAGACGGCCGCGGCGCTCGCACCGCGCGACGCGTTCACGGCGCCGCCGCCCGGGGAGAGCCGCGCGCCGTCCCAGGACGACACCCTCACCCTGCTCTTCCTCTGCTGCCACCCCGAACTGGCCCCCGCCGCGCAGATCGCGCTCACGCTGCGTGCCGTCGGCGGTCTGACCACGGCCGAGATCGCCCGCGCCCATCTGGTCCCTGAGGCGACGATGGCGCAGCGGATCAGCAGGGCCAAGCGGCGGATCAAGGGGGTGCCCTTCCGGCAGCCGGGCCCGGAGGACCGGGACCAACGGCTCGCGCCCGTGCTCCAGGTGCTCTATCTGATCTTCAACGAGGGCTATACGGCGACCTCCGGCAGCGATCTGCACCGCGCCGATCTCGCCCGGGAGGCGATCCGGCTGACCCGGGCCCTACGCCAACTGCTGCCCCGGGAGGGCGCTGTGACCGGGCTGCTGGCGCTGATGCTGCTCACCGACGCCCGGAGCGCCGCGCGCACGGGTCCCGAGGGCGAACTGATCCCGCTGGACGAGCAGGACCGTTCCCTCTGGGACCGGAAGGCGATCGACGAAGGCACCGCGCTGGTGGCGGAGGCGCTGTCCCAGGGACCGGCCGGTGCCTACCAGTTGCAGTCGGCCATCGCCGCGCTCCATGACGAGGCGGCCCGCGCCGAGGACACCGACTGGCCGCAGATCCTGGCCCTGTACGACATCCTGGTGCGTCGCGTGCCCGAGCCCATGGCCGAACTCGGCAGGGCCGTGGCCGTCGCGATGGTGCGCGGCCCCCGGGCCGGACTGGCCGAGATCGCCGTACTGGAGGACCGGTTGGCGGGCAATCACCGGCTCGATGCCGTACGCGCGCATCTGCTGGAGAAAGCGGGGGACATAGAAGGCGCGCGAGCCGCCTATCGGTTGGCCGCCGGGCGTACGCTCAGCGTGCCCGAAGCGCGGTATCTGCGGACGCGCGCGGCCGGGCTGTCGGCCTGAGTTGCCGACCGGAGATTGTCATCCCAGCAGATCTCCATGAGAGATCTGATCCAACTGGCCCTTATTATATCTTTAGGCCCTTTGGGTGCAATTGAACACATAGTCCATTCCTGTTCGCGCCACGGACGTTGTTACGCACGTGGATCCACGTGAACTCTGGGAGCGGAACACTGTCCTGGCCGAAGCCTTCTGCGCCAGCGATGAGCGTGTGCGCCAGGCGCAGTCGGTGCTGGACGCGGCGCAGGCCGAGCGGAGCAGGACGCTCGCGGCCTTCTCCGTGACGGTCGGCAACGACGGCGCGGTGGCCGATCTGATGGGCCTGAACGAACGCGAAGTGCGGGTCGCGCGGCGCACGGTGGGCAGGGAGGACGCCCGGTCCGTCGCCGAGGAACTCCTGATCCGCGGAACGCAGCCACCGCCGCCACCACTCGCATCGCTGACACCACAGGTCCCTCAGGTCCCGCAGGAGCCACCGCAGATGCCGCCGCCCCCGCCACAGACACAGGGGCAGGGACAGGGACAGGGACACCCGCCGATGCACGATCCCGCCGCCGACACCTTCTCGGTGTCGGAGGTCCAACTGCCGCAGCCCCGGGGCGAGATGCCCCAGCAGCCGGACTCGATGCCCCAGGAGGCACAGACGGCCGCCGCGCCCACGGTCTTCCACACCCCCGCGGTGGAGGAGACCGTGGTCTGGTCGGCCAGCATGGACTCCGTCCTGCTGTGGAGCTGGAAGTCCGGCCTCGACCTCCAGACGGTCGCCGCGGAGCTGGGCCTGGACCTGCGGGCGCTGCTGCTCCGCGTACAGACCCTGGCCAACGACGGGCTGCTCACCCCCCGCACCCACCCCTCCGACGGCAGCCAGTCCGGCCGTCACCGCCGGCACGAGGACCCGTACGCGGCCCTCATCAGCCCCGCGACCACACCGTTCCCCGTCTACCACTGAGGGCTGGGGTCCGCCCGGCGACGGGCGCGGGCGCGGGGCGAAGCGCTCAGCGGTGTTCCCGGGCGCCGTTCAGCCTGCGGGGCAGGTCGCGGGGGTTGCCGTCGGAGACATCGGCGGGCAGGAAGGCGGCCGGGACGTCCTGGTAGCAGACCGGACGCAGGAAGCGGCGGATGGACAGGGTGCCGACCGAGGTCGTGCGTACGTCCGAAGTGGCGGGGTACGGACCGCCGTGCACCATCGCGTGGCTGACCTCGACCGCCGTGGGCCAGCCGTCGTAGAGGACGCGGCCCGCCCTGGTCTCCAGCAGCGGCAGCAGGGCGGCGGCGGTGTCCTGGTCCCCCGTGCCGTGGTGGACCGTGGCGGTCAGCTGGCCCCGCAAGGCGCGGGCCACCTCGGTGAGTTGGACCGTGTCACGGCAGGTCACCACCGTCGCGAGGGCGCCGAACGTCTGATCCTGGAGTTCCGGCCGGCCGAGGAACGTCTCGGCGGGGACCGTGAACAGCCGGGGCGCACAGGTGTTGGCGCCCTCGCCCGGCTGTCCTGCGGCGACCTCCCGTACGTCCTCGACCGCCGCCAGCGCCGCCGCGGCGCGCTCGTAGGCGTCGTGGAGGGCGCGGGTCTGCACCGTCCGCGCGATCCGCGCCGACACCGCCCGGCCCGCCGCCGCCAGGAACTCCGCCAGCTCCGGTCCGTTGACGCCGGCCAGCAGCCCCGGCCGGGTACGGAACTGCCCGGCGCCCGCCGTCAGCGCGCCGATGAACCCCTCGACCAGCGCGGCGGACCGCTCGCGCAGGGCACCGGGCAGCAGGAAGACCGGATTGACGCTGCTCATCTCGGCGTACACCGGGACCGGTTCGGGGCGGGCGGCGGCCGTACGCATCAGCGCCTCGCCGCCCGCCCGCGATCCGGTGAAGCCGACGGCCCGGATCCGGGGGTCGGCGACCAGGGCCCGGCCGAGTTCCGCGCCGGAGCCGAAGAGCAGCGAGAACACGCCTTCCGGCAGCTCGCTCTCGCGTACGGCGGCGGCCACGGCCGAGCCGACCAGTTCCGAGGTGCCCAGATGGGCGCTGTGCGCCTTGAGTACGACGGGGCAGCCGGCGGCGAGCGCGGCGGTGCTGTCGCCGCCCGCCACCGAGAAACCGAGCGGGAAGTCGCTCGCGCCGAACACCGCCACCGGCCCGATGCCGATATGACGCTCCCGCAGATCGGGCCGCGGCTCGGGGACACGGTCCGGCAGCGCCCGGTCGATCCGTACCTCCGCCCAGGCGCCGTACCGCACCTCGGCCGCGAGGAGCCGCAACTGCCCGGTCGTACGGTCCCGTTCGCCGGTGACCCGGCCCGCGGGGAGGCCGCTCTCGGTGACGGCCCGGACGGTCAGCTCCTCGCCGAGCGCCTCGATACGGTCCGCGATCCGCTCCAGGAAGGTCGCCCGCCGCTCGGGGGAGGTGGCGCGATAGCCGGGTTCCGCCCGCTCGGCCAGTTCGCAGGCGCGGGCGACGTCCTCGGGGGTGCCGGAGCCGTAGCCGGGCTCCAGCGGGATGTCCGTACGGGGATCGACCGAGGCGACCACCGGGCCACGGCCGGTCCGCCGCTCGGCGCCGAGGAACATCGCTCCTGTCAGGGGCATGGTGCGCTACCTCACCTCTCTGGGCTTCGTCGGTCTCGTCGGCCTTCGTCGGGCTCGCCTGTCTGCGTCGGGCTTCGTCACGGGCCGGCGTTCTTCCCGCGGTCCGACCGCCACCCCTTCGGCGGCTCCGTCGGGCTGAGGTGCGCCACCAGATCGGCGAGCTCCACGCACGCCTGCTCGATCTTCAGCCGGACGTTCCGCTGTTCGGTGACGATCGCCGCCAGCAGCAGCGAGGTCAGCGCGACGGCTCCGTTGAGGGCCTGGAGGCTGACCATCCGCTCGACGAGGGTGTGATGGGCGAAGGCCCCGACGAGGTCGGTCGCCCCCGAGATCGCCAGCACGGAGACGAACAGCGCGTACGGCGCGCTCCCGGGAAGCCGGAAGCGCAGCGCGGCCCAGATCAGCACCGGGAAGACGAGGAAGAGCAGGGAGAGGCTGCTCCTGGTGGCCAGCGGCGTCACGGCGGCGGCGGTGATCAGCAGGGCCACCGCCTCGGCCCAGCGGCGGAAGTCCCTGGCCCGGGGCAGCCGGGCCCTGCGGAGCATGAGCAGCACCGGCGTGACCACGAGCACGCCCATGGCGTCGCCCACCCACCACGCCAACCAGGCCGGCCAGAACCCCTCCAGCGCCAGCCTGCCGCCGATGACCAGCATCACCACGCACAGCGTCGCGCTGATCAGCATCCCGGCCAGCGCCCCGAGGAACACCAGGGCGACCCCGTCCCGCAGCCGGTCCAGCTCTGTACGGAATCCCACGTGCCGGAGCATCAGAAAGGCACAGACCGGGGCGAGTGTGCTTGCCGCGACGATCCCGATGTCGAAGAGGTGGAGAGGACCGAGCGCCACGATCGCGGTGAAGAGGGCGCCGAGCGCGATCCCCGGCCAGATCCCGAGACCCAGAAAGAACAGGCAGGCCAGCGAGATGCCCGAGGGCGGCCAGAGTGGCGTCGCGACCACACCCTCGATCACCAGCCGCTTCAGCAGACCGAGCTGTCCGGCCCCGTAGTAGGCGGCGGCGACGCCGAGAGTCCGGAGAACGGCCAGGGACAGACGTCGGACTTCCTCGGTACGCACCACATCAGTCATCAGACAACGCCCGCCGCCCGGGTACGCCGTGACACGCACTGCCGGTGGGCTGGCGTCACCCCGGGCCGCACGCGTGGACGCCCGGCCTCCGGGTCAGCGGCACGGGCCGCACGCGCCGACGGGACCGTTCGGTACGGAGTCGTGGCAGAGGACGAGCACGGCGGCGTCGTCCAGGTGCCCGGTCAGATCGGCCACCTTCAGCACTCGGGTGGCCAGCTCGCCGGGGTCCGCACCGATGTGGGCGTCCTGAGCGGCCCGGACCGCCGCGGCGGTCAGCCGGGCCACCCGCTCCAGACCGGCCTCGACCGGAAACGAAGGCCCCTCGACCACACCGTCCGTGACGACGACGAACGCCCCGGTGTCCGTCAGGCGACGGCGGATCACCGGGTACCTCTCCCCCGGCAGGATGCCGAGCGGCAGACCGCCCGGGTCCTCGTCGACACCCCAGCTGCCGTCCGCCAAGGCCCAGACCGAGGCCACATGGCCGGCGCGGGCGCTCTCCAGCACCCGGGTGGCCGGGTCGAAGCGGAGGAACGTGCACGTCGCGAAGAGCGTGGAGTCCACCGACAGCATCAGATCGTTGGCCCGGCTCAGCACCTGCCCGGGGTCACCGGCCGCCGCCGCGACCGCCCGCAGACCGATCCGTACCTGCCCCATGATCACGGCCGCCTCGACATCGTGCCCCTGGACATCACCGACGCAGAACGCGAGCGTGCCGTCCGGCAGGAGAAAACCGTCGTACCAGTCGCCGCCGATATCCAGCCCGTCCCGCGCGGGCGCGTACCTCGCGGCGGTCCGCAGCCCCGGTACGGCGGGCAGGAACGGCGGGACCATCGCACGCTGCAGGGCCTCCGCCAGCTCCACCCGGGCATGCTGCAACTCCACCCGCCGCCGTGCCTGGGCGGTGAGCCGACCGAGGGTTCTCAGCAAATCGTCGGCGCTCGCCGACTGGCTGGGACGACGCCGGGTCATGCACCGCTCCGAGGTACGTCCGTAGGCGGACCGCTGTGAGTTGTTCCTCGCAACGGAGGACAGAGGGCTCTCGCTCAAGCCTCACGGTCATCATATTTCCGCTACGCGGCTTCCGCCGGACAAGACCGGGAATATCCTGAAATGTGCATGACGCACGAGACGTGCGTCATGCACATCTGCCGCGCCCCGCGTCAGCCCTTCTGGGCCCGGTCGTACACCTTCTTGGCCGTGGCCCCCAGCACCTCCCCCCACATCTCGGTCGGCGTCAGGGAGTCCAGCGAACTGTTGACCGAGACCAGGACGCCCTTGCCGGTGGCGGCGTCGAAGTCGGCCAGCCACGGGCCACCGCTGGAGCCGCCGGTCATGTCACAGGGGATGGCCTGCATACCGTGCTTCTTCTTCGCCGTACCGACACAGCGGAGGAGTTCCCCGCCGAGCTGCGGGCGGGTGGCGGAGTAGCCGAAGGAGGAGATGGTGCCGCCGACGGCGCGATGGAAGGCGATGGCCTGGCCGCCCACGACGTCGGTGAGCTTGCGGTCGCTCTTGTCGGTGTCGACGACCAGCGCGGACAGGTCGTCGGTGGAGTCGTTCTCCCAGGTGCGCGGGGTCGCGGCGGTGCGGACCGCGAACACGCCGTACGGCTTCTTCCCCTTGCTGTAGCCGGGGACGAACACCATCGTGCTGTTGGTGTTGCCGGGAGAGGAGCCCCGGCGCACGCAGTGCGCGGCGGTCATCACGGCGGAACGGTTGGCGCTCTTCACGGCGGTGGCCGTGCACCAGGTGTCGGCGCCCGCCGCGTTGACGAAGAAGAGCCGCCCCACGGTCTTCAGAGCGGTGCCCCGCCACGGCTTCGCCTTCGGCCCGGTCGGACCGAGATCCACGGACTTCCCGACGGCCTTCATACGGGAGGTCGTCCAGTAGGCGAGGGCCTCCCGGCGCTCCTTGGCGGTGTACGTCATGACGGAGACCGGATCGGCCGAGGCGGCACGGGCCTGGCCGGCCACAGCCGTCGCCGGGATCGGGGCGGCGAGGACAAGGGCCGTACCGGCCACGACGAGCCCCATGGCCCGGCCGCGAAGACGCCGGATCGCGGAAGGGGATGTCTCGGGCATGGCGGAAGTCTCCTCGGCTGGTGCGGGCGGGCGGACAGTGACTGTCGATCCGCCTGGCAAGAGAGGGGAACCCGCCTGTTCGGTTCGCGCTGTCGACGATCTGTGACACACGTGTGCCGCCCGGGACGGAGGGCACACGTGTGCCACCCGGCACGGGGTCCCGCAGGATCGCGGAGGTCGCCGGGGTTCGGTGCCGGTCACAGACCGTGTCCGGGGACGGCGCCGAAGCAGCCTTCCGTCTCTGCCCGGAGCGCTGCGGCGAGGCTGCCGCGGGCCGCGCCATCGGGGTACGGGACAGCGGCCCTCGAACGGCTCATTCGACCACCGGCGGCCCCGCCTCGATGCGGCGTAGCACCGGGGGCAGACGGTCCAGGTCGGGGCCGGTCTGGACCTGCCGCTCGTCCCACCAGGTGGCGCCGGCCTCGTGCAGCGGACCGATCACGTCCCTGGCTTTGGCCGCGTCCGGGGGCGTGGCACCGCCGAGCACGAACTCGAAGGGGCGCCCGTCCCCGGCCGTACGCTGCTCGCGCACGTAGCCGACCAGCTCCCGTACCTCCGCCGCATCGGGCACATGACCATGCCGGGCCGTTTCGAACAGCGGCACCGCGCCGTCCCACCGCGCCGCCCGCCGCATGGGCGCACGACGCGGCCAGAACCCGCCGATCCATACCGGCGGGCCGGGCCGCTGCACGGTGGCGGGCAACAGCGTCACGTCCCGGACCTCGTAGTGCCGGCCACGGTGGTCCACCGGCCCGCCCGACCAGAAGCGCCCCAACAGCTCCAGTCCCTCGTCCAGCCGCTCGGCGAGAACGCGCGGCTCGGCCGTGTCGCCGAAGCTGTGGTACTCGTCCTCGACCGGACCGCCCAGGCCCGCCGCGAAGATCGCCCTGCCGCGGCTGAGATGGTCCAAGGTGGCCACCTGACGGGCGAGTTGCTGCGGACGGTAACGAGGGACGGGCGTCAGCAGGGTGCCCAATCGGATCCGTGAGGTCGCCAGCGCGGCGGCGGTCAGCAGCATCCAGGGGTCCCCGAAGGGACGCCCCTGGTGCCGTCGGTGCAGTACGTGGTCCCAGACGAAGAGCCCGTCCCAGCCGGCCTGTTCGGCGGCAGTCGCTACGGTCGCGACGTTACGGGGGTCCGCGAAGTCACCGAAGTTGGGGATGTTGATGGAGAAGCGCATCCCAGCAGGATGCGCGGCGGGCCATGAAGGTGCAATGAGATGCGGATCTCGGCGGCTTCCCGGCAGGCCGCCGACAGGCGCGGAAACCGCAGAGCGGTCGGCGCGGTCGTCCTAAGGGCTGTCCCGCTCCGAACTCGGGTCGTTGGCGGCTCCGCCCGCGCCCAGAAGGGTGGTGGGGGTCGCGGCCGAGGTGGGTTCCAGGGCGGGCAGGGCGCGGCGGGCCCGGCGGGCCGCGGCGGGTGGGAGGGCCGCGCGTACGAGCTGGGCCGCGCGGAGCCAGGGCTGGGCGTAGACATGGCGGGCGCGGCGTTCGATGCCGGTGGCGAGGCGGTCCACGGCCGGGGCCAGCGGGTAGGTGCGGTTGGCGGGCCAGCGCATACAGGAGCGCAGCTCGCGGAGCGTGGAGTCCTGCTCGGCGCTGCGGACCATGTCGGTGTCGGTCCAGGTGAGATAGCCGACGCCGACCTCCACTCCGTGGTGCGCCACCTCGGTGCGCAGGGTGTGCGCGAAGGACTCCACCCCGGCCTTCGAGGCGCAGTAGGCCGACATCATCGGCGCGGGGGCGAGGGCCGCGAGTGAGGCGATCTGGAGGTAGTAGCCGCGGGAGGCCAGCAGGGCGGGGAGAAAGGCGCGGGCGGTGTTGGCGCTGCCGATCAGGTTCACCTCGATGACACGGCGCCACGCGTCGGGCTCGGAGTGGCGGAAGAGGCCGCCCGCCGCGACCCCGGCGTTGGCGACGACGACATCGACCGTACCGAAGCGCTCCTCGACGAGCCGTGCCGTACGCAGCATGGCCGCCGCGTCGGTGACATCCGCGTGCCAGTGGTCCGCCTCGCCCGTCAACGACTCGGTGACGCGGGCCAGTTCGGACTTCTCCAGACCGACGAGCGCCAGCCGGGCGCCCCGTTCGGAGAGGGACCGGGCGAGCTGCTCACCGACGCCGCGCGCGGCGCCGGTGATGACGGCGGTACGTCCTCGGAGCGGCGGATGCCTGCTCATGGTGGGGCCTCCGGAGTGAGAGTGAGGGGAGGCCGCCCCCCGGCGCGTGGCTGGAGGACGGCATTCCGTACGTCGGCGCATTGTGTGCGCCGGCGTGGTCCGTACAGCCGGCACGGTCCGTGCGACCGGGGCGGCGAACGTACGGCGGTGCGTACGGCGGTGCGGCGGTACCGCGGTGCGTACGGCGGTATTGCGGTATTGCGGTGCGAACGGCGGTACGTACGACGTGGTGCGTACGACAGCGGTGCGTACGGCGGCGTGGGTCAGGCGCGTCGCAGCGCCAGTACCGCGTTGTGCCCGCCGAAGCCGAACGAGTGGCTGACCGCCCGGTCGATCCGCCGACGCAGCGGCTGCTTGGTCACGCAGTCGATGTCGAACTCGACGGCCGACGCGTCCAGGTTGGCGATCGGCGGTACGACGCCGTGCTGGAGCGTCAGCACCGTCAGGCCCGCCTCGATCGCGCCCGCCGCCCCCATACAGTGCCCCAGCACACCCTTGGGCGCCGTGACCGGCGGCCGGTGCGGATAGACCCTGCTGATCAGCGCCGCCTCGGTCGCGTCGTTGAGCGGCGTCGAGGTACCGTGCGCGTTGACGTGCTCGACCTCACCGGGCTGCCAGCCCGCGTCGCGCAGCGCCACCTCCACCGCGCGCTGGGCGACGGCGCCCGAGGGGTGCGGGCTCGTCGGGTGGTGCGCGTCGGTCGTGGCACCGGCGCCCGCCAACAGCGCGCGTGGCTCCGCGCCGCGCGCCCGCGCGTCCTGCTCGCGCTCCAGCACCATGATCGCCGCGCCCTCCCCCAGGACCAGCCCCGCGCGGTCCGAGGCGAAGGGCCGGCACAGCAGCGCCGGATCGTCGCCGGGACCCGCCGTGGCGGCGGCGCCCGAGCGAACGAACCCGGTTATGGCGACCGGGAAGACGATCGATTCCGTCGCCCCCGCCACGGCGATGTCGCACTGCCCGGTGGAGAGCAGATCCCGTGCCACGGACAGCGCCGTGACCCCCGAGGAACACGCCGTGCACGGCGCCATGCTGGGCCCGGTGGCCCGCATCTTGATGGCGATCTCGGCCGCCGGCATGTTGGGGATCGTGAGCAGGATGCCGGACGGGGAGGTCGCCTCGGGGCCGCGTCTGTCGAGCGCGACGGACTGTTCCGTCAGGCTGGCGGACCCCCCGCTGCTGGTCCCGACCACGACGGCTACCCGGGTGCCGTCCCAGCTCGCCGGGTCGAGTCCGGCGTCGGCGACCGCCTCGCGCGCGGCGAGAAGCGCGAACTTCACGTACCGGCCCATCCGGAAGGCCGTACGCCCGCCGATCGCGGCGTCGAGGTCGATGCCCTCGACCGTGCAGGCGAAGTCGACCGCGCAGCCGCTCAGTTCGGGCACCCGGTGGGCCGGGGAGACTCCCGCGCACACGCCGTGCCAGGTGGAATCGGTGTCGTTGCCGGCCGGGGTGATCATTCCCAGACCGGTGATGGCGATGGCGGGTCCGGTCATCGGCCGACGCCCACCGCGGCCTCGTTCGTCTCGCTGACGCCACTCGTCGTGCCGACCGCGTGAACCGCGCGAAGCGCGTGCGCCGCGTGCACGGCGCGCGCCGTACGCGCCGTACGCGCCCCGTCGAGAAACACGCTGATCTCGGTCAGCGTGGCGCCCTTGAGCAGCGAGTCCGAGTCGGCGTCGATACCCAGCGTCTCCTTGATGATGACGGCGAACTCGGCGACGGCGAGGGAGTCCATCTCCAGGCTGTCCATCGTGGCCTCGGGAATGATCTCCGCGGCGGGCACCTTGAACGTCTCCGTCAGCACCTCGGTGATCTTCGGGTGGATCTCGCTCATGGGATGTCCTTTCCAGTGGTTGGGTCGGTTGAAGGGATCGGTGGTTTCAAGCGGGTGCGGCGGGCGCGGCGGGCGCGGCAGGTACCGCGGGTACGGAGTGCCACGCGCCCTCCGCGTCGTCATAGGCGTCCGCGTAACCGGCCCCGGAGATGGGCCAGTCGGCGAACATCTCCTCCGGCAGCGCGAAGGACTCGACGAGGGCGGGGGCATGGCCGGCCAGCCGCGAGATGAGCTGTTCGACGGCCTCGGGCAGTTCGTCGAGATGACGCGGGGCCAGCCGGCCCGCGGCCAACAGATCGCCGCTGTTCCGGTCGATCCACTGGAGCGCGAAGAGCCGGTGCAGTGAACGCAGCAGGTCATGGGCCGAGGGCGAAGGCGACAGCGACGGCGAGGACGCAGACGAGGACGCAGACGAGGACGCAGACGCAGGCGACGACGCCGAGGCGGGCAACGGGCCGGGTTCCAGTTCTGCCACCGCCACCGCGTACGCCTCCGACGCGCGCCGGTACGCGTACGCCTCCACGGCGCGCAGCGCGGCACCGGACGCCGCGTTCCACCGCGCCAGCGAGTCGCCGTGCGGCACCTGGCTCATCCGGCGGCGGGCCCGTGCCAGCCATACGGCCTCGATTGCGACGAGGAGCCCGTCCAGGAACAGCGGATCGGTCAGCTCGCGGTCGGAGGGACCGTACGGTCCCTCCCCCTGCCCCGACCCCGTAGCCGCAGCTGGACCCGAAACCGAAGCCGGAGCCGCCGAGAACAGCATCTCGGCCGCCGCCTTCGCGTAGATCGCGACATTGTCGCCCTCCGCCGTGATGACGCCCTCGATACCCGCCAGCAGCTCGGTCATGCCGTTGTTCTCCAACAGCGCCTGCGCACCGCACCGTTCCCGCGACTCCACGATGACCTCGCGCGCCCGCCAGCTGATCCAGCCCTTGGCGACGGCCACCAGCCGCTCGGCCTCGTCCGTGTCCGCGTCCGTACGCGACTGCCAGGCGTCCAGCGCCGTACGGTGCAGCAGGGTCATCGCGAAGACCATGGCCAGGGCTCCGACCAGCGGGCCGTGGTGGCTGCGGTGCGCGAACACCGGTACCCGCTCCTCTCCTCGGGAACCGGAGATGTGCCGGTGCCGCCCGTATCGCACGGCGAGCGCCAGCGTGACCCGCGCCGAACCGACCGCGCACGCGCTCATCGAGAGCTTGCCCGCCGTGACCCGGCCGATCGAGGTCAGGAAACGCCGTCGGCGGTTGCTCAGCTCGCTCCGGAACACACCGTCCTCGCCGATCCGCCCCTGCGCGCCCCCCAGCAGCGCCTCGCGCCCCACGAAGACCCGGTCGAACGAGGTCAGACAGTGGTCCACCGGACTGCCCAGCCTGGCGGGCAGCCTGCGTACGCGGACTCCGGGGAGCGCCCCGACGGCGTCGGTCAGCGGCGTCAGGAACAGGAAAACGCCCTGATCGGCACCGTCCACGAGCAACCGGGCCGCCACCACGCCGGACTTGGGGCCGCCCGCCGCGCTGGTGTTGGGCATGAACTTCTGCGCCCCGGCATGCGGCGTGCGCAGGACGAAACCGTCCCGTTCCCGGTCGTAGGTGGCCGTCGTCTCCACGGCGACCGCGTCGTTTCCGTGCGCCAGTTCCGTACAGAGGAAGGTGCCCACCCGGCGCAGCGCGAAGAAGTCGGCCAGATCCGCCGGGGCCGCCCCGTCCCGCGCCGAGCGGCGCGCCCCGCCCTGCTCGCTCTCCGCGTGGTCGAGGAGACTGCCGAGGAACAGGTTGTAGTGAATGCCCGCGACCGTCGTGAAGGCCGGATCGACCGGGCCCAGCCACTCATGCAGCGCGGCGAGCCCGCGCGGGTCGGCCACCAGCCCCGCCGGGCTGTCGAGCGTGTCGTTGACGGTACGCAGCCGCTCGTACGCCATCGCCAGCCGTTCCCCGGACGAGGCACCGGGCCGGCGGCGGAACGGCGCCGCGGCGGCGAGCCGACGCCACGGCGCGTGCTCCCGGCCGAAGTCCGCCCCGAAGAGCACGCGCGTCAGCGGATCCACCGTCGGGTCCGGTGATCCGGCCGGGCCCAATGAGCCGGCCGGGTCCAATGCGCCCACCCGGTCCAATGAGCCTGTCTGGTCCAATGAGGCCGTCTGGTCCAATGAGCCCGTCTGATTCACCGTGTTCACGGCCACGGCGTTGATATTTATACTCACGCCGGTATAACGATCAATCAATGGCGAAGAAACGACTCTCCCACCCGCAGAACCATGGGACATTCGTACGATCAGCTCCCTGATGTGACCTGTCGTCAGGCCCGCCGAAACGCCAGCGCCACGTTGTGCCCGCCGAACCCGAACGAGTGGCTGACCGCTGTCTCCACCCACTGCCGCCGGGGTTCCTTCGTCACACAGTCGAGGTCGAACTCGACAGCGGGCGCGTCCACGTTGGCGATCGGCGGAATCACGCCATGTTCGAGGGTCAGCACCGTCGCCACCGCCTCGATCGCCCCCGCCGCCGCCAGCGTGTGCCCGACCACCCCCTTCGGCGCCGTGACCGGCGGCCGGTGCGGGTAGACCCGGTCGATCAGTGTCGCCTCCATCGTGTCGTTGAGCGGTGTCGACGTGCCGTGCGCGTTGACGTGCTCGACGTCGTACGGGCTCCAGCCCGCGTCCCGCAGCGCCGCCTCCACCGCCACCTGGGCCCACCGCCCGTCCGGCGCGGGCGCCGTCGGGTGGTGCGCGTCCGTACTGGCGCCCGCGCCGGCCAGCAGCGCGCGCGGCGCACGACCCCGGGCCCGCGCGTCCGCCTCCCGTTCCAGGATGACCATGGCGGCGCCCTCGCCGATCACGAACCCGTCGCGGTCCGACGCGAACGGCCGGGACGCCCCGCCCGGATCGCCGGTACGTGTCGACAGCGCGCCCATCCGCGCGAAGGCCGTCACCACCAGCGGGGTCAGTACGGACTCGGCGCCCCCGGCCACCACCACATCGCACTGGCCGCTCGTCAGCAGATCGCGGGCCACGGCGATCGCGGTGGCCCCCGAGGCACAGGCGGTCGCCGGGGCCAGGCTCGGCCCCCGGGCCTTGAGCGCGATGGCGACCTCTCCCGCCGCCGCGTTGGGGATCATCATCGGTACCAGTACGGGGGAGACCGCCTGCGGACCGTCCGTCTGGAGCTTCAGCGCGTTGTCGACGAGTACGGAGACACCCCCGACCCCCACCCCCAGCACCACGCCCACCCGGCCGCCGTCCCAGCTCACGGGGTCGAGTCCGGCGTCCGCCACGGCCTGGCGGGCCGCGATCAGCGCCAGCTTCACGAACCGCGCCATCCGCCAGACCGACCGCCCGCCGATCACGGCGTCGAGATCGATGCCCTCGACCGCGCAGGCGAAGTCGACCGGCATACCGGCCAGTTCCGGGCGCTGCCTGGCCACCGACCGCCCCGCGCACAGCCCTTCCCAGAAGGACTGTTCATCGTGGCCGGCGGGAGTCACCACCCCGAGCCCGGTCACCGCGACCGTCCCGCTCTCCTGCCCGCGTCCCCGCTCAGCCGTCGGCGTCATGATCCATTCCTTCCGTCGAGGGCCGTGGCCCGTGAGTTCTCGGGCCGTGCGGCCCCGGACGTTGTCGTCGCAGGCGTGGTCGTCGCGGACGTGGTTGTCGCGGACGTAGTCGTCGCGGGCCAGCGCAGCGCCACCGTGCCCCAGGTGAGGCCGCCGCCGAAGGCGGTCAGCAGCATGCGGTCGCCCGTGAGGAAACGTCCCCGCGCGTCCGCGTCCGCCAGGGCGAGAGGGATGGAGGCCGCGCCGGTATTGCCCACCCGGTCGAGATGGGTGACACAGCGCCGGCCGTCGATCCCCACCCGTTGGGCGACGGCCCGCAGGATCCGGGCGTTGGCCTGGTGCGGTACGAAATGGTCGACCTCGGCGGCGTCCCAGCCCACCGTGCGCAGCAGGGAGCGGCACGAACCGGTCATCCGCTCGACCGCGTGCTGATAGACCGCCCGCCCCCGCATCCGGAAGAACTCGTCGCCCTCGGCGGCCGCTTCCGGCACCGACCTCGACCGCGCTCCGCCGCCCGGCACGGTGATCAGGTCGTATCCCGTGCCGTCACTGCCCAGATCGAAGGCGAGCAGCTCGCCCGGGTCCCCGGCTTCGCCCGCACCGATCAGCGCCGCTCCGGCGCCGTCGCCGAACACCACTCCCGAGGAGCGGTCCCGGGGGTCCAGCCAGGTCGAGTACACATCGGCGCCCACCAGGAGCACCCGTTCATAGAGCCCGGAGACCACCAGGCCATGGCAGACGGCGAGACCGTAGACAAAGCCGCTGCACACCGCGCCGATATCGAACGCGGGTACCGTGCCCAACCCCAGCCGGGCCGCCAGCGCCGGCGCCGTGCCGGGACAGAGATGGTCCGGCGTCGCCGTGGCCAGCACCACGGCGTCCACCCCGCGCGCGGCGCCCACCCGCACCGGAGCCGCCCCTACAGAGGCCGCACCCATCGGAGCCGCCCCCACCAAGGCCGCACCCGCGCCCGCGAGCATGTCGGCACCCGCACCCGCGTCCGCGAGGCCGGGCGCCGCCGCGACCAGCAGCCTCGCCGCCTCGTACGCGATGTCCCCCGTGGACATCCCCGGCGCAGCCCGATGGCGGCCCGCGATGCCCGTGCGCTTACGGATCCAGGCGTCATCCACCTCCCACTCCGCGGGCAACGCCCCATTGGGGACCGGCTCCCCCGGAACCCATCCGGCGACGGCCTCCAGCACCGCCGTCCGCGGCTCCACCCCCTCCCGTCTCTTCTCACGCCCCCTCGCGCGCGGGCCTCGCGCCTCCGTGCGCCCGTACACTGCGTTTCCGCTCGCCACCCACGGCCCCCATCCAGTAAAGATCACATCGACCGGATGACAAACGGGCGCGCCCGTAAGCGAGTTACTGCGCCATTTGGGGCAAAGATCGCGTCGGTTCCCACCCAGGTAGGTGAATCCGTGCCGCGGAGGTGCCGAGCCCGCTCGGAACGGGTGGCAGCCGGCGGGTGATACCGGCCCGGTCCTCCAGCAGTTCGGCCTCCTTGTACCGCTTACAGCCGTGGTGCCAGTTGAGGATCCCGGACAGCCAGTTCTCCAGCTCCTTCACATAGCCGTCGAGCACCCCGCGCGCGTCCGCGTCCAGGTCGAAGTCGTCGTACAGCGTGGGCAGTTCGTGGGCGACGACATGCTGGAACTGGCTCATCCGCGAGTTCATCAGGTCGTCGATGATGACCAGGGCGGTCGGGTAGTCGCAGTTGAAGAAGTTCTGCACGACGAGCAGGCCGTTGTGCACCTCGCCCTCGAACTCGATCTCCTTCTGGTACGAGAAGACGTCGTTCAGCAGCACCGCGTAGTCCTGGGCCGCGTTCTCCAGGGACTTCATCGGCCCCGAGCGGTAGATCTCGGGCGGCACCGCCCGGCCGTGGCTCAACCGCGACAGACTCATCGTCATGTCCGAGCCGAAGGTCTGCCGGCGCATCTCGATGTAGTCGACGGGGTCGGGGATACGGTTCTGCACCTGATTGGCCAGCTCCCACAGCCAGCTGTCGGTCATGTCGACGACGGACTTGCGGAAGACGCGGCGTGCCTCCGGGCCCATCGGGCCCGCCGTACGGGCCCACAGATCGGCCAGGCCCCGTTCCAGCCCGGTCGCGGGCACCGGCGTCTCGAGGCTCTCGACCGGCATGAACAGCGCCAGCCGGTCATTGCACGCCTTCGCGCCCGCCACATCGCGCGCGTTGCCGTAGACGACCGGGTAGTAGTCGTCGCCGTACGTCCCCCACGTCAGCCAGTCCGAGGTGAGGTCGAGCCCCTCCGCCGTGGCGTCCGGATGGATACCGGCCGCGCAGAGCGGCAGATCGATACGGCGCAGCCGCCGCTCATCCCAGACATCCGAGCCCGGGATTCCCGGCTGCCCCCTCAGGATCCCCATGCGATGGGCCCACTCGACGGTGTGCTCCCGCGAGTGGTCCAGATGTGGGCTCATCGACAGCCCGAACGGCATCCGGAACTCCGGCAGCACGGCGGGACCGACCCGCTGGAACGGGATACGGCCATGGCTGCGCGCCCGCGCCGGCGCACCCGCGCCGATCGTCTTCGCGATATCGGCCGCGGCCGTACCGAGACCGACCGGCACCATCGAGAACGACACGCCCGCCCCGCCCGGCACACCACCCGACCCGCTGACCGCCGCGCCGCCCGCGCCGGAACCGGACTCGGAACCGGCACCGTTCATATAACGGCTGGAGCGCATATGCCACTCATGGCCGCCCGACTGCCAGTCCTGGAGCCCCTTCACATAGGCGAGGGTGTCGGCGCACGACTGCGGATCCAGGGCCTTCTCGGCGAAGAGCGGCCCCAGCTCGGTCAGCGCGGTGTTCTCGAACTGCTGGATGCGCGAGGTGAGCAGATCGTTGACGGCGTCCGCCGCCTCCTGTGTCGTACAGCCGAGGAACGTCTCCAGGACGAGCACGCCATTGCTCAGCTCGCCCTCCTCCTCGATCTCCCGCTGGTAGGAGAACAGGTCGTTGCGCAGATGGACAGCGTCCGAGAACGAGTCCCTCAGAACCCGCAGGGGACGTGAGCCGGCGATCACCGCGGGCACTTCGGCGCTCGCCGCGTACTCGATGAGCCCCGCGGACCAGGGCGCTCCGCCGACCTTGCGGCGCATCTCGATGTACTCGACCGGATTCGCGATCCGGTGCGCGTTGATGTTCGCGAGCTCCCAGTCGGACTCGTTGAGGAGATTCTCCGTGGACTCCGCGAACCGCTGCCGCCACGCCATGGACATGCTCGGGACCGTACGGGCCCAGAGGTCCGCCAGCCCCGCCTCGACCGGATTGGTCGCCTCCGGGAATCCGGCGGCGAGATCCATCGGCATGAAGGCGGCCAGCCGTTCGAGATACGCCTTGCCGCCCTCCCGGTCCTGGGGCCGCTTGTAGACCTCCAGGAAGTGGTCGTCGAAGAAGAACACCCACACGTACCACTCCGTGACCAGCGACAACGCCGGACCGTCGCAGTCCGGATGCGTATACGAGCAGAGCAGGGCATAGTCATGGGAATCGAGGTCGCACTCCTCCCAGACACCCGACCCCTCCAGCATTCCCATGTCCCTGGCCCATCGCTTGGAGTGCGCCCTGGCCTCCTCCAGGTGCGGATTGAGTCGGGCCGGATAAGCCATATAGAAATCCGGCAGTTCAAACGGCTGTGTCACGGGCGAGCGGCCTTTCCCGACAGTTCCGGTGGTTTTCCCCTGCGTCGTGATCTACCCCTCGCCCCACTCGCCCATCCGGACCACAAAATAGTCATATGAACACACCGCAAGCGCGTGGCGTAGGCGCCCAACGCCGCGGCCCGGGTGATCATCGCTGAATGAGCACCACGATCCGGCTCGCACAACAGCCCGAGGCCGACGAACTGCTCGGCCGCAGCCCGCTGGCCGCGCTTGTCGGCATGCTGCTTGACCAACAGGTTCCGATGGAATGGGCGTTCTCCGGCCCGTACACCATCGCCGTACGCATGGGACACGACGATCTCGACGCGCGGGAGATCGCCGCGTACGACCCCGAGGCGTTCGTCGCGCTGCTCATGGACAAGCCCGCCGTCCACCGCTATCCGGGGTCGATGGCCAGACGCGTCCAGCAACTCTGCCAGTACCTCGTCGAGCACTACGACGGCGATCCCACCGCGATCTGGCGTGACGTCGCCACCGGCACGGAGGTCCGGGACCGGCTCAACGCGCTGCCCGGCTTCGGCAAGCAGAAGGCCCAGATCTTCCTGGCGCTGCTGGGCAAGCAGTACGGAGTACGGCCCAAGGGCTGGCGCGAAGCCGCGGGCGCCTACGGGGACGTGGGGTCGTACCGCTCGGCGGCGGACATCACCGGACCCGAATCGCTGGCCAAGGTACGGGCGTTCAAACAGGAGGCGAAGCGCGCGGCCAAGGCGGCGAAGCCGGCGCGAGCGCCCAGGACCGACTGACCGCCGGCCGATCCGGGCCCGATCCGCGGCTGATACCCCGATACGTACCGTGAACTGCGACACAGCTGTTCCCAGGCGGCGCGGCGCTGGCTAGCTTTCCCTCACATTTGTTCGCACCGGAAGGATCCCAGCCCCTGTGAACGCAACTTCCCGCAGAATCCTGGCAGTCGTGGCGACCACCGCGCTCGCCGCTCCTCTGCTGCTGTCCGCCTCGCCCGCCTCCGCGCGCTCCCACGACCCGGCCGAGGACGCCGCCAGGGACGCGGCGAAGCTCTCCCGGAAGCTGGTGCGCGAGGCATCGGCCGGCGACGCGTACCGGCATCTGGAGAAGTTCCAGGCCATCGCGGACTCCGCCAACGGCAACAGGGCAGCGGGCACGCTCGGCCATGACGCCTCCGCCGCGTATGTGTACAGCCAGCTGAAGAGGGCCGGTTACCAGGTCTCGTACGACACGTTCGACATCACCTATATCGAGACGCTCGCCGAGAAGCTCACGGTCACCGCGCCGACCCCGCGCGATGTCACGATCACAGCCATGTCGTACACGACGTCCACCAAGGAGGGCGGCATCGCGGCCGACCTCGCCGCCGTCCCGGTCGACGCGACCACCGGCTGCGAGCCCGCCGACTACGCCGCCGGCGCCTTCACCGGCAAGATCGCGCTGATCCAGCGCGGCGGCTGCGACTTCGCGGCGAAGCAGAAGGAGGCGGCGGCGGCCGGCGCGGTCGCCGCGATCATCTACAACAACACCGAGGGCGCGCTCAGCGGAACCCTCGGCGGCCCGGACGCCGGGAAGATCCCCACGGGCGGCATCACGCAGGCCGACGGCCAGGCGCTCGCCGCCGAGGCCGCCAAGGGCGCGGTGAAGGTCTCCCTGGACATCCGCCAACTCCAGGAGGAGCGCACCACCCGCAATGTGGTCGCCGAGACCAAGGGCGGCAGGGCGGACCGGACCGTGATGCTCGGCGCCCACCTGGACTCCGTCACCGAGGGTGCCGGCATCAACGACAACGGCTCCGGTTCCGCCGGGCTGTTGGAGGTCGCCCTCAAGCTCGCCAAGACACACGACAAGCCGGCGAACAAGGTGCGCTTCGCCTGGTGGTCGGCGGAGGAGCTGGGCCTGCTCGGGGCCGAGGCGTACGTCAACGGCCTCACCGCCACGCAGCGCGCGAACATCGCCCTCTACCTCAACTTCGACATGATCGCCTCGCCGAACTTCGCTCAGTTCGTGTACGACGGCGACGACTCGGACGGCGAGGGCGCGGGCCCCGGCCCCGGGGGCTCCGCCCAGTTGGAGAAGGGCATCACCGACTTCCTCGACAGCAGGAACGTTCCGCACGAGGGCACGGACTTCGACGGCCGCTCCGACTACGGTCCCTTCATCGACGCGGGCATCCCGTCCGGCGGCACCTTCACCGGCGCCGAGGGCATCAAGTCCGAGGCCCAGGCCACGGAGTACGGCGGCGAGGCCGGTATCGCGTACGACAAGTGCTATCACTCGGCCTGCGACGACCTCTCGAACATCAATATGAAGGCGTTCGGCATTAACATCGGGGTGATCGCCAACGCCGTGGGCACCTACGCCCACGATCTGAGTTCGGTGACCAAGCCGGTGGCGACAGCCGACGCGGCGCTGATCCCGCTCAAGGGTGGCGAGAGCGAAACTGTTTCGCACTCGCGCGGCCACACGCCCACCGCGTAGCGGCCCGTCCCGAGCAGAGCGCACCCCATCGCGTTCAGGCGGTGGGGTGCGCGGCAGTTCTGGCACCGGAAACGAAAGTGGAGAAAACGGCTCTGCTGAACACAAGGACCGGGCCTTCGGTATTCTTGCTGTCACGTACGGGGATAATGCCCGGGATACCGGTGCCTATTTCCACGCAGTTTCCGCTGTTGTCGCCGCTGTAACTGCTCTTTACCCACGTTGTCGCTCTGAAATCGCGATTCATCATGGTGGCCGTACCCTTCCATCGCGTCATTGAGCAACGCGGCAGACTCGGAGGCGGACAGCGCATCCGCCCTCAGAACAGCATAGGTCTGTGCATGACGGCCGGTAACTGCCGGATCGTCGCTGAAGTGCCCGCGGTCCAGCGATTCCGAGTACACCCAGACATGGCCATCCGAGAGGGTGATCAGAGACATGGACGTATTGGGACGCCAAATACCCGGGACACCCGCGGGGGCGACTTGGACACGGATGTTCGGCTGCTTTCCCACGCGCAGCAGATGTGCGCACTGATCCCGCATGACGGCCGCGCTTCCGACGGTGTTCCGGATGCAGCTCTCGTCCAGGACCATGAGCAGAAGCGGCCCCTCCGGGGAGAGAAACCGGTGTTGTCTGCTGAGCCGCGCGCGAACACGCCTTTCCAGCTCATCCCCACCGGCCCGGCGCGAGAGCAGCGCGCGGGCGTAGTCCTCGGTCTGCAGCAGACCCGGCATCATCTGGGTCTGGTACTCACGGAGCGCCGTCGCCTCGGCGTCCATGGCGGCACGGCGCTTGAACCAGTCCGGATGGTCCACTTCCGGATACCAGTCGATCTTGTGCCAGAGCTTCTGCAGGATACCGCCGGTACGCAGCACGATGTCGCACGTCTCCGCGAATTTCTCGTCAGGAACACGTGTTCCGGCTTCCACACGGGCAACGTAGGAGCGATCGCAGGGGACTTCGCCAGCCAGTGCTATTTGCGTAACACCTATGGACTCACGGCAGTGCTTGAGAACTTCGCCGAACACATCGGCCGTGCTGGCGCCTTTCTCCCCGCCTCCTGCGTTGCGTCGGCCCATGGCCGCTCCCCTCATGTCATGTGACAGATCTCGACTGGAACGCGTGCGACGTTGTGCGCCCGCCCCGCGCAACGCAACCCTTGTCCCGTGCAACGTAGTTGCATCGCCCCGAGGACGACAATGCACAAGGAATCGAACTCAATGACACACCGTCCCCCTGAATTGGAGGCCGTGGTCCTCGGCACGACTATGCTCCGGCTGCGCCGGGCGGAAAAACTACCCGCCGAAGCAGGTGAATTGCACGAGCCGGTTTGTTTTCGGGTGTCCCCCGGAGAGCACCAGAACGCGGCGCACGGAAAGGTGACTTGATGCCCAGGGCAACCTTGACCACCGTGCTTCTTTCAAAAACGGACTGCTGGTACTGCGAATCCTGCTGGATAAACAGCGTGGAGGCGGCACGCACCACCCAGGACGACTGTATGGACCTGCTGTGCCTCAGATGCGCCGAGGCGAATTTCCCGAGGCGCGTGGACATCTTTCCGCCGTTCGGAATCTTCGGGCTCTCGAACCGCAAGACCAGAATGAGCAGTGGAAAGCACGCGAAACCGGGCGGCCCCAAATTACCCCCCGATCCCGGACCGCATCCGCCGCCGAACCCGCGCCCGCAGTCCCCGCCGGGGACCCCGCCCGTCTGACGGGTCCGACGCACGGGTGGCCGGGGTGAGGCGCTGTCGCGCATCTCACCGGACCCCTTTCGAGCGAATCAGCGGCCCGGTCCGGCGGCCGGCGGCCGCGTTCCCGAGGGGTACGGGCACCGGACGAGTGGGTTCCACTCACGCTTCACTCCCCATTTGCCACCTAATGCGACCTTTGCACTCGGTCACCATGGCTGCGCCCGGAGCCGCTCGCCCGGTAGGCTTTCCGTGTGATCTTCAAGCGCATCGGTAACGGGCGGCCGTATCCCGACCACGGCCGGGAAAGCACCCGGCAGTGGGCGGATGTCGCGCCGCGCCCGGTCCGCCTCGATCAGCTCGTGACCACGAAGGGTCAACTGGACCTGGAGACGCTGCTCGCCGAGGACTCGACCTTCTACGGGGACCTTTTCGCCCATGTCGTGAAGTGGCAGGGCGATCTCTATCTGGAGGACGGACTGCACCGCGCCGTCCGCGCCGCGCTCCAGCAGCGCCAGGTGCTGCACGCGCGCGTGCTGGAGCTCGATCTGGGCTGACCCGGCCCGTACAGGCAGGGTCCGCGGAGGAGTCCGCGGCAGGGGTGACCTGTCGGGTACTGAGCCCTTCGGGGTCTTTCGTCACCCGGACCGCTCAACCCATTGATCATTTAGTAGGAAACACCACTGGAGCGCACTACGCTGCGGCCATGAGCATGCTGACTCCCCCCGGCATGGGTGGAAAGTATCGCATTACGGGCACCAAGTACCCGCGCATGCGCCGCCCCCGTCATCGCCGCAGGATCGTGCTCGTGGCCGTCGCATCCGTCGCTGCCCTCGGCCTGGCCGGCTGGGGAACGCTACAGCTCATCGATGTCTTCACGGGGGGCGGCACGAAGAGCGCCGCCGCCCGGAAGCCAGGCTGCGAGCACTCGTCCGCGCCCGTCAAGGCACTTCCCAAGCCCGGCCAGATCACGGTCAACGTCTATAACGCGACTCCGCGAGGCGGACTCGCCAAGACCACCGCCGACGAGCTGAAGAAACGCGGCTTCGTCATCGGCAAGGTGGGCAACGCCCCGGCCTCGTACGACAAGAAGGTCCCGGGCACCGGGATACTGGTCGGCGCCTCGAAGCCCGAGGACGGATTCTTCGTGGTCCTCGGCGCCCAACTGAAGGGGGTCACGTCGAAGACCGACTCCCGTAAGACACCGGATCTCGATCTGATCCTCGGCGCGGCCTTCAAGGAGCTGAACGTACAGGAGGAGGCCGACCAGGCCCTGGCCACCGTGTCGAGTACCGCGTCGGATCCCGCCTGCGGGGATCTGGGGGCGGCCCCGAAGAACTGACCGCTCCTTCCGGTGGGGCCCCGGTTCGCCTGCCGCGCGAACCGGGCCCCAGAGGGATGTCCTACTCGGCCGTCCCATACATACGGTCGCCCGCGTCGCCGAGACCCGGGACGATGTAGCCGTTCTCGTTGAGGCGCTCGTCGACCGCCGCCGTGACGACCGTCACCGGCGTACCCGCGAGCTCGCGCTCCATCACCTCGACACCCTCGGGCGCCGCGAGCAGCACGACCGCGGTCACATCGTCCGCGCCGCGCTTGATCAGCTCACGGATCGCCGCGACCAGCGTGCCGCCGGTCGCCAGCATCGGGTCGAGCACATACACCTGGCGTCCCGAGAGGTCCTCGGGCATACGGTTCGCGTATGTGGACGCCTGAAGGGTCTCCTCGTCGCGGATCATCCCCAGGAAGCCCACCTCCGCCGTCGGCAGCAGCCGCACCATGCCGTCCAGCATGCCGAGGCCGGCCCGAAGGATCGGGACCACCAGCGGGCGGGGATACGAGAGCTTCACGCCCGTCGTGCCCGTCACCGGTGTCTGGATGTCGACCTGTTCTGTCCGTACGTCCCGGGTGGCCTCGTACGCGAGCAGGGTGACCAGCTCGTCGGCGAGGCGCCTGAAGGTCGGGGAGTCGGTGCGCCGATCGCGCAGCGTGGTGAGTTTGTGCGCCACCAGCGGGTGGTCGACGACATGAATCCGCATGGCGACCACAGTAACCGGGGGCCAAGGCTGTACGCGCTGCCACCGCCCGGTCGGCATCAACCCCCGCCGACGAGGGAATGTGTCAGAAGGCCCCGGTACGACCGCGGAGCCGGGCACGCAGCCTGAGGTGGTGACGCATCCATGCCGGACGAGGATCGGGAAGGCCGGGATCAGCGCCCCGACCAGGTCGGGGCCGAGGCACCCGCCGAGGCGCCCGCCGAGGCAGAGGCCCGGGAAGCGGCTCGGGCGGAGAGCCGGGACAGGGCTGGGGCGGAGAGCCGGGACGAGGCCGGGGCGGAGCCCCCGGCAGACGCTCAGGAGAGCGAGGCGGAGCGCCGTCGGCGGCGCGCGCAGTTCCTGCGGGAGCTGAACGAGGCCAAGGCCCTGCGCGAGCGCGTGAAACCCCGCCAGGCCCGCGCCGCGCGCATGCGCCAGCAGATGCGGATGCGTACGTTCCGGTGGTGACCGACCGGTAGCCGCGCCCGGCGCGCGACGTACCGTGCCTTCGTCCCGCATGCTCATGGGAGGCATCCGGCGCCCGGGGCCGAACAGGGGCCTAATAAAATGGCCCGACGACGCAACGGTGGAAGACCTCTCGCGAAGCGTTCGTTTCTGCCACGATTCCGAGTGGGCGGGGCAGATCAGCGCACCGCCGGATCGTCACACCTCTGACCAGTGGGAGAGTCACGGTGTACTTCGCCGCACTGCTCGCGCGCACCGAAGACGGGTGGGAAGCGAGCGACACAGAGCTCGACGATGTGGAGACCTTGTCGGATCTGACCGACTTGGCCCGCGAAGCCTCGGTGGACGAGGACACGGTGCTCGTGTTTATCGAGCAGGAGGATGCCTGGTTCGGCATTCTCCGCGTGGAAGGCGAGGAAGACCCTCGCATCTACGTCTCCGACGCGGCCGCGGCCGCGCGCTCCTCGTACGGGGAGATCCTCATTGATGAACTGCTCGGCAGGGACGATGACGACCCGGCCGACGACTTGGACACGCTGGACCTCGACGGTACGGAGGACGGCGAACCGGACGAGAACGACGAGGAGGAAGAGGACATCCCCCTGAAGGACGGGGAGACCCTGCCCGTGGGAGCCGTCGGCGACCGCGAGATTCTCACCGACCTCGGCCTGTCCGAGGCCGATCTGCTGGCGCTGGATTCCGACGCGATGGCTGAGATCGCGGAGGCTCTGGGTGCCGCCGAGGTACTGGAGACCGTCCGCTGAGGCAGGCCCAAGTGATCCAGCACGACCCCGCGCCCGACCCGGTACGCGCACCGTGGCGAGCGGCCATGCGCCTTGCCCTGGAGGAGGCGGCACGGGCCGCCTCCTCCGGTGACGTGCCGGTCGGCGCCGTCGTGCTGTCCCCGGACGGCACGGTGCTCGCCGCGGGCCACAACGAACGCGAGGCCACGGGCGACCCGACGGCGCATGCGGAGATCCTGGCGATCCGCAGGGCCGCCGGGAAGCTCGGAGCCTGGCGGCTCACGGATTGCACGCTGGTGGTGACCCTGGAGCCGTGCACGATGTGCGCGGGCGCGATAGTCCAGTCCCGGGTGGACCGGGTGGTGTTCGGCGCACTCGACGAGAAGGCGGGAGCGGCCGGCTCGCTCTGGGATGTCGTACGGGACCGGCGGCTCAATCACCGGCCCGAGGTGATCCACGGCGTTCTCGCGGAGGAGTGCTCCGAGCTGCTGACGTCGTTCTTCCGGGACCGCTGACCGGTCGTCGAGCAGCCGCCGGGCCGCCGGCCGGCAGCCATCCGGCGGCCTTCGGGAAGCACTTGGGATATCGATTTCGGAGCACGACCCACCTTGGGCTAAGCTCTCTCTCGGTAGCGTGTCCGAGCGGCCGAAGGAGCTCGCCTCGAAAGCGAGTGTGGGGAAACTCACCGAGGGTTCAAATCCCTCCGCTACCGCTCTCACACCCTCCTGATCCGCAGAAACGCGGTCGGGAGGGTGTTTTGCGTGCGGCACGCAAGGGCCGAGGGCAAGAGCACAACTGGCCCACGCACCATGCGGCTACGCCCTCCCATGGAGGGATCCGGCCCCGCGGATCCCTCAGCCCCCGCAGCCGGTTCTTCCACCTCCGCCGAAAACGGTCGGCACCTACGGAGAAGCCGCCATCCGTGCCGTCCTCGCGTCGGCCCAGGGCAAACCAGCCACGGCAGATCCGCATCGATCCAAACCGCGCCACGCCACCGTCGCGCCTTCGCCATGAACAGACCTGGTCATCGACGGAGGGGATCCGCCCATGCTTGGACCATCTCCGGAGAACTGCTCGCGGTCAGCTCGGTCAGCAGCGTCACTTCCGGCTCCTGCGAACCGTCCAGCACCTGAAGCGCCTCAACCATGCCGACCCGGGGCTCCTCACAGCGCTGCTCCAGATAGGCCCGTACCGCCTCGGCGATGAGATCTTCTTGGTCAGCCCCAAGAAGTGCGCGCCCTGGCTGATGAGCTTGTCCGTGTCCGGATCCACCGTGAGCGGCGCCGGCCAAACTGGACCAATAAGTCGCCCCGACCCAGGAAAACAGGCCCGGGACGGTTTTGGTCTGCCGCTTCCGCAACATGCCGCGACGGGAGCACGGCAGACGCACCGCCCCCCTGGCGGCGGCAGATGCCCGTCGGTCTGCCGGGACCTGGAGGCATCGGCGAGGACGAGATCAAGGCGCGAAAAAAATCTCCAGAGCTCTGCAATCTCCACGGACTGCTGTACCGGCACCCTCCAGTCGAGTGGAGCATGAGCCCGCGATCACCCTTTACGCGTAGCACCGGGTGACCAATCTCCGCCGCTGATCAACCGACCACGCCCTCATAGCCCCCACGCCACGCCATCAGGCGACGCGAAAAGTACTCTGGCAGCCAGCGAAGACGCGCGTTCCACACACCCCTTAGAAGCAAAGAAGTACCTAATGCCGGAATTTGCGAAAGCAAGTAACCCCAGGCACCGAGCCACGTAAATCCCCGGGTCAGCTCCCGTGGTCCCCACGCACGCGGGGTTGGTCCGGCCCCTTACCGGCTGGCCCCGTTCGGCCCGCCGTAGCATGCCGCGGGCCGTGATCACCAAGCTCACCCGAGCCGGCTCGTCGCTGATCCCAGCCCCTGGAGACACCAACCAGGCGAGAACTGCTGGCCGCCAGTGGGGAGAACTGAGTGGCCGCTGACGTACCGCAGACATTCCAGCTGCGATGGCCCCCTTGGAAGTAGTGCTTGCGTCCTCGCGAGAGGTCCCCGCTTACGAAGGCTCGCTCCCGCCGGGCCGGGTGCGGCCCACCCCGCCGTCCGTGCTGGGTCGCCGCCCCGGAGCTCTGGGAAACGCTCGGCGGTCGGATGAGAGTGGTCAGGAGCCGGTCGAGGAACACCAGTCGGTGCTTCACGTCGACGTCCACGGCCCGCCTTCGCGGCCCGAAGAAGACGCCTGGCCTGATGCCGTTCGGTCCACAACGGGCCTACCTCGGCGATGAGTTCAGCAATCACATCGGCCGATACGCGCCCACCACGCAACCATGATCACCGATCAATGCCTCGACGTCTTGCCGCCAACCAAGTGCGGCTAAAGCCCGCTCTGTTCGGTCACTCAATGTCGTTCGGGGAGAGGGAGAACTGCTGAGGCGCGGCGCGGTCCCGGCGTGGGCCCGAGGTGGGTCCGTGGGCCCTTGGAATGGGTCTTGGGCGTACGTACTGTGCCGACATACGTGCCACGGCTGGACGCCTGGGCCGGACATTTTGAGCAGTTCGCTGGAAGGGTTTCCCCGTGTCGGACTCACAGGGCCTGGCGTTTCAGGCCGGCATACCCACGCATCGTTGGGAGTTGCCGAGATCACTCGCAGTGACCCGGGTTCTGCTGTATCTGATGTTCGGTCTCACGCTGCTGGGCGGCGTCGGCGTGCTGGACTCGTTGCTGGAGCTGGGCAGCCGTGTCACGCCGACGCTCACTTTGCTGGCGTTGTACGCGGTGGCGCCGGGGATCGCCGCCGTGGTCCTGGCGCGGCGTTTGTGGACTGGTGGGAAAGTCGTCTGGTTCGCGTTGATCGCTCTCCAGGCGTGGCTGCTGGTCGGCAGCATCGTCAATCTGTACGGGGGGTCGGAGCGGGGGCTCAGCCAGCTGCTGCTGCCGGGTGCGCTGGTGGCGCTGCTCAGTGCGGGTGCCAGCCGTGCCTGGTTCGAACGGCCTGCGGAACAGCGGGCTGTGAGGCCGCGTTGGACGCGCGAGCGGTTGCGTCGGGTCGCGGTCCCGTCGATTCCGCATGTGATCGGGTGGCGCCGGAACCGCGGTCAGTCGACGGTCGAGTACGTGGGCATGGTCGGTCTGGTCGCCCTGATCATCGGCACGCTTGTGCTCAGTGGCGTGGGAACCCAGCTCGCCGGCGGTCTCCAGACAGCGGTCTGCACCATCCTCGGCGGCGACTGCGAGAGCGACACGGTCGCCGGGGGCGGCGGCGAGTCGGGCGGGGGAGACAACGGTGGCGGCGACTCCGGCGGCGGCAACTCCGGCGGCGGCAACTCCGGCGGCGGCGACAGCGGTGGCGGTGACTCGGGCGGTGGTTCCGACGGCGGCGGCTCGGGCGGTGGTTCCGACGGCGGCGGGTCCGACAGCGGCGGTTCCGACGGCGGGTCCGACAGCGGCGGTTCCGACGGCGGGTCCGACAGCGGCGGTTCCGACGGCGGGTCCGACAGCGGCGGTTCCGACAGCGGCGGTTCCGACGGCGGGTCCGACAGCGGCGGTTCCGACGGCGGGTCCGACAGCGGCGGGTCCGACGGCGGGTCCGACAGCGGCGGGTCCGACGGCGGGTCCGACAGCGGCGGGTCCGACGGCGGGTCCGACAGCGGCGGGTCGAGTGGCGGCGTCGAGTGCAATCCCGTCATGGCCCCCTGGGGCATCACCCAGAGCTGCACGGAAACAGGCACCGGCGGTTCCGACGGCGGCGGTTCGGACGGTGGGTCCGATGGCGGCGGTTCGGACGGGGGCGGCTCCGACGGCGGGTCGGACGGCGGCGGTTCGGACGGCGGCGGCTCCGACGGCGGGTCCGACGGTGGCGGCTCGGACGGGGGTGGTTCCGATGGCGGCGGGTCGGACGGCGGCGGCTCCAACGGCGGTGGCTCCGACGGGGGTTCGGACGGCGGTGGTTCCGATGGCGGCTCCGACGGCGGTGGGTCGAGTGGCGGCGTCGAGTGCAATCCGGTCATGGCCCCCTGGGGCATCATGCAGAGCTGCACGGAAACAGGCACCGGCGGTTCCGACGGGGGCGGGTCCGACGGGGGCGGGTCCGACGGGGGCGGGTCCGACGGGGGCGGGTCCGACGGGGGCGGCTCGGACGGCGGCGGGTCCGACGGGGGCGGCTCGGACGGCGGCGGCTCCGACGGCGGCGGGTCGAGTGGCGGCGTCGAGTGCAATCCCGTCATGGCCCCCTGGGGCATCACCCAGAGCTGCACGGAAACAGGCACCGGCGGTTCCGACGGCGGTGGCTCGGGCGGGAGCAGCGGCGGCAAGAACGACGACAATAAGGACGACGACACCGATGAGGACAACGACGACGACAAGGACGACAACGACAACGACGACGGCAAGAAGGACTGCCGGGACGGCACCAAGGTCGCCTTCTTCGGACCGGTGACCACCGGCGCAGCCGGCGATGGGCGCTACACGCTTGCCTCGGCCGCGGTTCGTACGCGTGTTGTCGTCAGCGGCGTCACGCTCGCAGCCGACCCCGGAAGCGCTTCCGCGATGGACCTGGTGCAGTCGCTATCCGGATTCTCTATCGCTGGTGTCGATACGTACCAAGACGCGGAGAACAGGCTCAGCAACGCTCTTGGACTCACTGACGAGCCGAGGCCGGAGCCCGAGCCCGCCTCGGAGCGCGAGCCCGAGCCGGGGCCGGACGGGGGAAGTTGCCCCGAGCGCCCAAACCCGATGACCGCGCTGGACGGTGTCCCGAAGTACCGCAATGGCGACAGGAAGAATTGGTCGGAAGAGGTCGAGAAGAAGGCCGACGAGAACCCGCTGACAGAGGATCTCACCGCCGAGGACGCGCTCATCATCGCCGACTACACCGGCCCGTGGGCCGAGGACGCGAACAAGTACCTACGTGGTCAGCCGATCTCGGGTCTCCGTGCGGGGCGGGTCCCGGAGTTCATCGAGAAAATGGACCGTGCTCTGGAGCACCTGCCGCCGGTCGAGGGGACGTTCTACCGGGGTACGTTCATGCCGGACGAGTTGATGGAGAGGTTCGCCAACGGTGAGCAGGTCGAGATGCCCGAGTACCTCAGCACGTCCAGCGACCCGGCAAAGGCCGACCGCGCCGCCGAAAACGCGAAGGCCAATGGCCGGAAGGGCGAGAATGTCGTGATGGAGGTCATTACGGACAACGGCCGCAACATCGACCCCTTGTCCCGCTATTCGCCAAAGGAGTCGGAGGTCCTCATCCCGCGCGGCGGCAAGTTCGAGCAGGTGGGCGTGAAGACGAAAATCATCGGCGGCAAAGAATACAAGGTCATCCAGGTGAAACAGGTGGGTTGAGCCCTGCCCCACGGCCGGGCTCGTGTTGAGCGTGTGGACCGGACCGACAGCATGCTCGACGTGGTGCCGCTGTTGCCGAGTCGGCCACGTCCCTCCGCCACCGCCACAGAAAACCGCCCCCGGCCTGCGAAAGCAGGCCGGGGGCGGTTTTCTGTCGCTGCCCGTGTCCCGACGAGCCGCACCGCGAGCGCGACGGGGCGGTCCGGGGTGTACGGGTTCCTACCCGGGCGTGATCACCACGGTGACCGTCCGGTTCTTCGCCGCGCTCGCGTACGGCGCGTCGTGCTGGTCCGCGCTGGCGGTGGTGAACGCAGTGAGGGGCTTGCCGCTCGCGGCGCTGAGCTCGCGGGCGGCGATGAGCGCGCGCCAGAGGGACACGACGGAACCGCCGCTCCGCGGGGCCCCGGGGACGGTGGCGGCCTGACCGTAGATCTCGATGCGCGCCTCCCGCCCGGCCAGGTGCTCGCCGAGAACGGCGAGCCGCTCGGCGCCGGTCGGGGTCAGCTGGGTTCCCTCGGAGTAGAGCCCGTCCGTGAAGGCGACCTCCACGGAGTCCCCGCGGACCACCGGGCGCAGCCCCGGAGCGCGCAGCGCGCGGGCCAGCGCGTCGGCCGCCTCCGATCGGCGGGCCGTCTCGCGGTCCTGCTCCCGTGCCTGTTCTGCTCTGCGATCGGCGTCGAGACGCTGGGCGAGCTGTTCCACCCGGTCGGCCTGCGAGGGACCCGGCCGCGCGGACTGCCCGTCGGCGCCGTCGATGAGGACGACCGTTCCCACCGTGACGGCGGCCACCGCGCACACCGCGACGGCCAGTGCCGTACGGGCGCGGTACCGGGTGAGCGCCGCCCGCGGTCCTCGGCGGCCGAGCCGCTCGATCCGCGCCAGCCCCGCCGCTGCCGCCGGTTCTCGCGGGTGCTGCTCCTGGACGCGCCGCCAGCACGCCGCCGCCTCGGCCAGCTCGCCCCGCTGGGCGTGTACGCGGGCCAACAGGTCGAGTACGTCCCGGTCTCCGCCGACCTCGGGATCGTCGGCGCCGTTCAGCAGCCGCAGGGCACCGTCCAGGTCACCGGAGCGGGCCATCGCCCGTGCGCGCGAGACGAGCAGCCCGACGCGCGAGCTCCCGGCGGGGGCCGTATCACCGGACTCCGACCGGCTGCCGGACGACGTACCGCCGGACCCGGCACCACCGAACGCCGTCCCGCTCTGTTCCGTACCGTCGGCCCCCGGGCCGACGAACGGCGCCGCGTCGGACCGGACCCCGGTCGGGATTCGGGAATCGGGCACCTTCAACTCCTCGTTTCGCAGCCTAGTTGACACCGCCGGTCTTCCTCTCGACCTCATCCGCGACCCCCGGCGGCAACAGTCGGCGCAGCCGCTCGTTGACCCCGGCGAGGGCCCTGCGGTTCCCGGCGGCGACGGCATTCCTGCCCTCCAGGATCGCGGCGTCCGCCTGAGCGCGGGACATCATCTCGTCGCGCAGGTCCACCAGGGCGTTGAAAACCAGATACTCCCACTGGTCGGTGCGGCGCAGCAGCTCGATGTGCAACTCCCCGGCCCGCTTGACGAGCCGCCGCAGGTCCGCCGTGCTGGCGTCATCGCCGAGCGAACTGGCGCGATCGCGCAGGTTCTGCAGCTCCCGCCGGTCGGACGGACCGCCGCCGACCTGCCCGATGGTGTCCTCGCAGGCGCTCAGCAGATCCCACAGCTCACGCTGGAGTCCGGGAATCTCGATCGCCTCCTCGATGTCGTCGAGCTGGGCCTCCAGGTCGCGGATGCGACGGTCGCTGGTGACGGCGGCGCCCGTGTCGACGGCCGCGGCGTCCACCTCCTTACGCAGCTGGGGGAGGGTCTTCTGCTCCGAGAGGTCCTCCAACTGTGCCCGCGCCTGTTCCGAGTGCACCTCCTCGGCCTGGTCCTGCAGGCCGCGCACCCGCTGCTCCAGGTCGTGCAGGCGGTCCGCGAGCTCTCCGTGTTCGGGTGCCAGCAGCTCGGAGCGGTTGATCGTCGCTTCGAACTGCTGGTTCACCAGCGGGATGTCGGCGGTGACCAGGACCTCCCGGTTGCTCGCCTGGATCTCGAAGGTCACCTCGACCTCGCTCTGCGCGGGCAGGTCGATCCGGACGTCCCGCGGACGGATCTCCAGCAGCCCGACCCGGGTGTTGCGGTCGGCGCGCCCGCGCTCCCCTTCCAGCAGGGGGATACGGATGACGGCGTCCGGTTCGGACCGGCGCAGCGCGATGGTCGTCCGGTAGGTCTTGGTCACCATGGCCGGCAGCGCCGTGCCCTTGCGGAGCATCGGGTCGAAGGTGCCGTCGGCCTTGCCGATGCCGAGGGTGCCGGTGAGCACCGCGTCGCCGGGGACGACCGCCACGTGGGTGATGGAGAAGGAGTCCCCGTCCAGTTTCTGCCGGGTGCCGGAGGCGTCGGTGAGCTCCACGGTGAAGCGGGACTTGGTGTCGGCGTCGATGGTCACTTCGGTGTAGAAGCCGCCGTCCGGGCTGAGTTCGGTGCGCGGTCCGCGAAACGGCGGGCGGCCCTCCGGGTTGCTCAGGGTGACGGCGAACCGACTCCAGTCCACGGTGCTGCCGCTGTTCACCCTGCCCGAGACCGGGATGTCGGTGGTGTCGACGGACTGCGCGGAATAGTTGAGTTCGACCGTGAACTCGCCCGGCGCCGCCTTCTGCGGCTTCCTCGGCAGCCGGACCGTACGGGCGAACACGGCGGCGCCGCGCGCGACCACTGTGGTGGGGTCCTGGCTGTGGTCGAGGAGGATGCCGGGCCCTTCGACGGGGTCGGCGAGCAGTTCGCGCAGTCCGGGGCTGAGGGTCGCCCCGCCGACCAGGAGCAGCCGGTCGATGTGGTCGGGGCGCAGCGAGCTCTCGGCCAGCGCGTCGCGGCAGAGCCGGATGGCGCGGGTGTAGAACGGCAGCGCCAGGTCGTCGAGGGCGCCCCGGGTCAGGGTGTATTCGAAGGGTTCCGTGCCGCCGTTGCCGTCATCGAGGTCGAGGGAGATATCCATCGCGGCGGAGCGGGACAGCGCGATCTTGGCGTTCTCCGCCTCCAGTTTGAGCTTCGCGAAGTTCTTCCGCCACCGGGGGTTGTTCCGGGTGAAATCGGGCAGCCCTAGATCGCGCCGGGCCGCGGGGGCCAGCAGGTCGTCGACGAGGGCCCAGTCGATGAGCTTTCCGCCGAGGTACGGGTCACCGGCGTGCTGGATCAGCTGGAGTTCGCCGTCGCGCTTGCTCATCACGGCGGCGTCGAAGGTGCCGCCGCCCAGGTCGAACACCATCCAGTGGGCGGAGTCGGAGGCGTCCTGCACACCGTACGCGATCGCCGCGGCGGTCGGCTCCTGCACCAGTGGGCAGTGCTCGCCGAGCCCGGCGAGGGCCGCGGCCTCACCGGTGGCGTTGTTCTGGTTCAGGGCGAAGGAGGCGGGGACGGTGATCACGGCCGCCTCCGGCTGGTATCCGTACTCGTGCGCGACGTCCTGGCGCAGCGACTTGAGCACCTCGGCGGAGAGTTGCTCGGGGCTGAGCGAGATTCCCGCGCGGCCGAACCGGCGATGGGCGCCCGCCACCCCCATTTCCAGCTTGAACTCGGCGTAGGCGTCGTCCGGATCGATCTCCGTCCGCTCCCGGGCCCGCCGGCCCACGTGGATCACGCCCTCCTTGGGGCTCCACACGGCGGACGGTGTGTAGTCCCACCCGTCGTTGTTCTTGATGACGCGTACGCCGTCGTCCTCCGCCACCGCGATGGCGCTGTTGGTGGTGCCGAGGTCGATTCCGAAGTCAATGGTCTCGCGCATCGCCGTGGTCTCCTTGATCGTTCACGTGCCGGGGGTCTGCTCGGGCGCGGGCCTGCCGACGATGACCTGGCCCATCTGGATCCGTTCGCCGTGGAGGTAGACGGACGGCCGTACGGTCTCCAGCACCACCTCGCGGGTCAGTCCCGGCTCGTCCTGGAACACCAGGACCTCCAGTGACAGGCCGGAGTCGAACGCCATGCCGTCGTGCTCCTGGATCTCCAGTCCGTCGTCGGCGAGCGCCTGGCGGCTCGTTTGGACCTGGCGGCGCACCTGCCGCAGATCGGCCGCCGACAGGGTGCCGGTGCCGCCGCCCTTGTCGAGCTTGCGCAGGGCGCGCCAGATGCCGATGGCGGCACCGAGCAGCGCGTCGCGACCGGCGCCGTCCGGGGTACGTGCCTGGGCCGCGAGGGCCTCGGCGGCCTCGGCCTCGGCGAGCACGGCCGTGACCCATTCGGCCTGGGCCGGCTCCAGGAACGGCGGGGGGACACGGAACTCGGGCGGGTGCCTCAACTGGGCGAGCGCGTCGCGTACTCGGCGGCGGACGTGGGGAGTCATCTCGTTCTCCTTCTGCTTTCGCTTCACCACGCACTGCCGATCATGTAAAAGAGGCCCACCGCGATGCCGACGGCCACGGCCGGTCCCCAGAGGACCCCCGACATGACCACCACGAAGATCGCGCCGCCGAGGATGAGAACCGCTTTCTTCCACGGGAACCCCCTGGCGACCGCGGGATGTCCGGAGCCCGTGAACTGGTCATAGATGATGCTCCAGTTCTCCTTGATCCCTTCCGCGTCGCGGTCCGGGGCGATTTCGTATGCCTTCTCCGCGAGCTCGACCACCGTCTTCCGCTGCTTGGCAGTCGGCGGTTTGACCATGTGATGGTGTTGCAGTGCCACCGCCAGGTTGTTCAGTGCGACGGCGACCGAATGCGCGACCTGCTCATGTCGCCATTCCGAGACGAACTCCCGGAAGGAATCGAGCCGGTGGTAATCGGCGAGGACCTTTTCCCGCAGGATCACGACGGCGTCCCCGTACTGCCCCGCTTCCCGTTTGTCCTCCGCCGACCGCAGGCCGTCGTTGATCGTTCGCTCCGTTTCGTCCACGGTCTCCTCGAACAATTCGGAGAAGAGATCCGAGAACGGTTCGTACTCCGCCCAGCCCGCGCACACCCGGGCCAGCCGCGGTGCGAAGCCCGGTCCGGAGGCGATTTCCGTCAACGGGGACACGAGCAGCCGGGGAATCCCGGCCAGGAAGTAGTCCGCCGAGTGGTTGCGGAGCCTCGGGTCGTCGAGTGCCCTGATCCGGTGGGCGATGTGATCCCGGAACTCCGGGCGCTCCAGCAGCGTGCCCCAGGTGCTCGCCGCGCCCCTCCAGAGCGTGTCCCGCCCCTCCTCGGTGGCCTCGATGCGTCCGTCCTCCGCCTCCAGCGCCATGGCGTGGAAACGCACCGCCTGGTCGTGCTCCTCGTGCACCGTCCCGGGGCATTCGCACCCCAGGTCCGCCTCCCCCCACCGCCACAGCAACTCGTCCACCAGCCGCCGTCGTGGGTCCTGGAACTCCTCGAACGCGGCGCGAACCTCGTCCTTGCGGTGCCCGCCCACGAGGGGCGAGTCCGCCTCTCCCGGCCAGGTGTCCTCGATCGCCAGCCGGGCCTCCAGCCGCTGCCTGTGCTGCCGTACCGCACGCCCCTGCGCGTTCGCCGGGAGTCCGGTCACGGCGAAGGCGTTCCTGCGGTACAGCCGTACACCGGCCAGATCCGCGAAGCGGGGCAGGTCCCCGGTGCCGCGTCCGGGAGCCGGCTCACGCGCGCCGGCACCCGCCGTTGTCTCATCCATCGGTCCCCCGTACGTTCGCTGCTCACGCATCCGTCTCTCCCGCGTCGGGCCGTTCACATGACCACTCCCCTGCGCCACGTCATGAGCCGCGCCATGTGTCGTTCCCGGATCCGGGGGTGGCGGCTGATGGCCTCCTCCAACTGGTTCGCGGCGTCCGCCAGTCGTCCGGGCACCCGGGAGAGCGCGATGGCTGCCTGAATCAGCCCCTCGACCGACCCCTCCACCACCGGAGGACCGTGTCGTGGCCGGCTCACTCCCGTGGACGGGCGCAGGGCCGCGGCTCGCTCGGCGACCTCGCGGGCGGTGGCGGGCCTGTCGTCCGGGTCGATCCGCAGCATGTCCGTGACCTGCCGGTCCAGTTCGGGACCGACGTCGTCGTTGAAGGCACTGGGCGGCAGCAGCGGGCGGTTGAACCGCTCCAGGGAGAAGGACTGCACCGGATCGCCGCCGTTGTACGGGAAGTGATTGGTGAGCAGGAAGTACGCGATGGTGCCCAGTGCCCAGACATCGCCGGCGCACGAGTAGCCCTTGCCGCGGCGCAGCACCTCCGGTGGCATGTAGGCGACCGTCCCTTGGGCGCTGGCCGCCATCGTGCCCGGGTCGGTCTCCTTGGCCAGCCCGAAGTCGCTCACCTTCACCCGCAGCCCCGACTCGTCGTAGGTGATGAGCAGGTTGGCCAGCGACAGATCGCGGTGCACGATGGGGTGCTGCCGCTCGTGGGCGACGGCGAGCCCTTCGGCGGCCTGCCGCAGCACGGCCGTGACCTCACCGACCGGCACCATGCCGGAGTGCGAGGCGACCAGCCGTTCCAGACTGCCGCCCGCCACGTACTCCATGGTGATGTAGCCGCGCATGCCCTCGGACGTCTGTACGGTTCCCGCGTCGAACACCCGGATGATGTTGGGGTGTCCCAGAGTCGAGAGGATGCGTGCCTCGTCGAGCATCCTGGAGGTCGCCTCCAGCGAGGCCACGTGTTTGAAGAGCTTCAGCGCCTGCCACCCGAGAATGTGGTGGCGGACCCGGTACACCTCGGCGAAGGCGCCCTCGCCCAGCCTGCGATCCACGACGAGTCCCGCGTTGACCCGCTGCCCGCGGATCAACAAGGATCCCTCCACGCCGGTCGCGTCCCCCGTCATCCGATGCCTCGCCGTCCGCAGTCCCCGTTGGCCCGTGCCCAGTTCGCTGTGCTGTCGTCCGACAGCCCCTTATGGCCGCTCGTGCTTCCGCCCCTCCGCCGGGGCCTCCGGATACACGTACAGCCGGTACCCGATGGTCGGAACGGTCTCCAGGATCCGGGGGCGCGCCGGATCCGGCTCGATGCACCGGCGGACCGCGCGCACCACACCCGCGAGGTCCGTCCTGTCGTAACTGCGGCCGAGCGGCCACTCCTCCCGGGGCCTCCACAGCGCGGTGATCAGTTCGTCGTGGTCGCAGGCCACCGCCTCGACGCCCGGCAGACCGCTGCTGCGCGCCACCATGTGCCGCAGCAGCTGGTGCCCCTTGGGGCGCAGGCCCTCGATGAGGGTCTCCTTGTCCCCGTCGGTCCGGTACACCCGGCTGCCCACCACGTCGTAGCGGAGGCCGGGCCGGGACGTGTCCTGTCCTGACGTGTCGAGCCGACGGGGCGCGGGCCGCGTCGCGTGCGCGTCCACGTACGTCAGCCGCCAGTAGAGCTGTTCGTCGTCGCCCACCATGTCCCCGAGGACCAGCAGGGTGTCGCCATGCTTCAGCAGCTCCCGGCCGCGCACCGGCCGGACCTCGCAGCCCGGGACGTCGCTCTGCAGCAGCGTGCCGTTCCTGGCGTGGTCGGTGACCCACCACTGGCCGTGCTCCAGATCCAGGATGCAGTGCAACCGGCTGATCCAGCCCTGCGGATCGGGCGCGAGCACGATGTCCGGCTCGTGGTCAGGTGCCGTGCGGCCGACGGTGAACTGGTCACCGTCCAGGACGTACACGCGTACCTTCCCGGCAGGTGATGTCACCTTCAGCTTCGCCACTTGCATGCGGTGCTCACCTCCTCCGCCCACAGCTCCCGGTCCGTCGCACGTGCCTCTCCGAGTATCCCGACGGCGTCCACGGGTGACCATGGAAAGGAGTTGGAATCCGGATGGACACGGGAACGGCGCGTCGCCGGACGACACATCACAGGCGGGCCTACTCGATCACGTCGCATCGGAGGGGAACTTCGGGCGGCGCGAGCACGGGCACGCCGTGCGCCAGAATGTGTCAGCCTCCGTGTGGATGCCGCAACTTCATGTATGGCCAAGGGCGTTGGCACACAGCTTCGCAGCGGTCTTCCGCGCTGCCTCAGCCCCGCACTCAACCTCCGCACGGTCTCCACGAACGGGTTCGTTGTGGCGGCCGACCGTCGCACGACGCCAACCGGCGTCCGTGGGAGAGCCGCCCGGCGGTCGAGGGGCGGGGAGAGGGCCCGCGAAGATCGGCCGGACAGGGTCTGGTCACCGGGTGATCAGCGACCTGAAGCCGTCACCTACGTCGGCCTTGGACGCCTCGACGTTCACATCCGACGGCGGGCCGAAATCGCTGATGTAGGTGGTGTATTCGAGGACAGCGGGACAACTCGAACCGCTGATCCGCACCGTGCGGTCGGCCACCAGCTTTCCGGTCCGCAACTCGTAGGCCTTCACGGGAATCTCGATCTTGTGGAACGTCACGTCCGTGGTGCCGCCGAGGGCGAGTTTGCTCTCGTAGGGGCACGTCCGGACGGGGGTGCCCTCCTGCTCCTCGTCCGCGCAGACCACCAGCACGGCCTTGGCGGGGTCGGTGACCCGCCACGTCGCGGGGAGCTTGTCCGTGTACTCGTCGTTGCCGTAGAACAGCGCGCGGTTGGTTCCCTTGCGATAAGGGGCGGCGCCGCTGTACTTCGCCGGGGCGGAGCAGTACTCGGGTGGTGAGCCGGTCGACCCGTCCAGAAGCTCGCGGACGTTCGCCAGCTCGATGGTCAGCGTGGCCTTCCTGACTCCGCTCCGGGCCTTCTTCGTGCGTTCGTCGTCGGGGTACTGGGTGAGCAGCTGGTTGTAGTGCTGACGTGCCTTCTCCCAGTCCTTGCCGGCCATCAGGTCGTCACCGCATCCGACGAGCGCCGCCGGCGCGGTCCGCGTGACGATGTCGGCGGACTGATCCAGCGCGTTGTGGATCGGCTTCCGGTCGCGAAGCCAGTCGGTGACCGTGACGGTGCGGCAGGGGTCCTTGGTGGGCAGGTTGCCGAGAAACCCGTCCAGGACCACCTCGACGCTCTTCTCGTTCCTCCCGGATTCCGCGAGGACCGAGGCGAGTGTGTCGAAGCCCCCCTTCAGCGCCTTGGTGTCACCGGTCAACCCGGTGGTCAGCTCGGCCTTGGCCGTTCGCAGCCGGTGGCACGCCTCGACGATCTCGTCGCCACGGGCGGCCAGCGGGGCATCGGCCATGCGGTGGCCGAACCATGCCCTGCCCTGGGCGGTCAACACCTGGGCGCAGTCGCCGCGTTCGCGGGCCTCGTCGACGCCCCGGTCGATCCGGAAGGCGTCGTACCGCAGGAGCCCGACGGCCAGCAGCACCGGAACCGTGACGCCGAGCGCGATCAGCCGCGGCCTGCGCGCCGGGACCCGCTCCGCGCGCCCGCGCGCCAGGAACCACCCGTGCACGACGACGGCCGCCCACCACAGGAGCACGACGACCTCGCACCACGACCGGGCGACCGAGACGACTACGGAGACGAGCACGACGGTGACCACCACGGCTGCGATGGCAAGCTTGCGCCGCCCCAGGATCAGGTAGCCCACTCCGAGCAGAGAGGCGTTGCCGAGGGCAACGGCCAGCGGGTCGTGCGCCCGGACCCCGGGCGGCGCGGGCTCCGGTACAGCATGCGTCGAGTCGTCCATCCTGGTCTCCCCCTGTCGCGGGACGGGCGTGGGCCGTCGGGCCGTGCGCCACTGGTCTCCCCGTAGTCTCGGGAAGGCTCGGGCCGAAGACCATGGAAGGCAGTTGGAATCGGCTGGTGAGCGACGACGGCGGGCGAGGCCGCGGGACGCCCGTCGCCGGAGAAGTCGCCGACCGCGATGAGCCGCGCCATCCCGTTCCAGCCGCAGCCGCCCGTGCCGGCAAGGGCGCGCCCGCCGAGGGTGACGGAGCGGCCCGGTGGAGCCACAGCTTGCTGGTGGACGCCTCGCGCGCGATGAGGTCGCGCTCCGGCCGGCCGGCCGCACCAGTAGCCCGCCGGGCACGTCGTACGCGCCGGCGGCGGCCGGAGTGGCGGTCACGGTGACCGGTCCCGCACCGGTGAGTGCCAGACCGGCCGCGGACGCGCGAAGGCACATAAACGACGGATGCCGACCGGGCAGCCGGCCCCTCCCGCGCTAACGGGGGGTACGTCCCAATTTCAAGGAAAACCGCAGGTGAACGGGGCACGTAAGCGGGTTCATATCCCTCCGCTACCGTTCCCGGAAGGGCCCCGGTGCAGCGCGGCCGGGCCCTTCAGGCATGTGTGGGCCGGGAGAACCTTGGCGCCCGGGACCGGAGCAGTGCGAGAGAACGACCTCTGGGCACAAACGTTCATACGGTTAGACTCACGCGCGACCGCACTGGGGAGACAGGGGAGGAAGCGGCGGATGGGGCAAGCGAGAAAGATCGTGCTGTACGCGGTCGCCGTCTTCGTGCTGTACACGATCATCACGTCGCCTGCTCGGGCCGCCGATCTTGTCCAGGTAGGGTTCGAGGGTATTTCGAGCGCCGCCCAGGGCGTCGGCGAGTTCATGTCCGAGCTCATCAACTGACCGACACTCGGCCACGGACCGGCCCGCACCCCCGCTGTCTCTTCTCCGCGTCCCCCAAGGAGTGCCCGTGATCCGCCACCTGGTCCTCTTCAAGCTCAATGAGGGTGTCTCGCACGACGAGCCGCGCGTCGTCGCGGGGGCGAAGGCCTTCAAGGAGCTCGGCGGACAGGTGCCCGAGCTGGAGTTCTGGGAGTGCGCCTGGAACTTCAGCGACCGCCCGATCGCCTATGACTTCGCCATCAACGCGGCAGTCGCCGACCGCGCGGCGCTCCAGCGCTATCTGGACCACCCGGCGCACCAGGCGGGCGTCGGGCAGTGGCGTGAATTCGCCACCTGGGTGATGGCCGACTACGAGTTCTGAGCCGTCCGCCTCCTCGCCCCGCACCCATTCGGTGTGGGGCTTTTGGGTTTATTGCTCCATCTTGCCGTCAACACGGTTTTTTTAGGTGCTTGCACACAGTGGACATGTCTTGTGATGCTATGACCGCTTTTGACGGATGAGTTGACGTAGTCGACCGCAAAGGGGTGGCGTCACCGTGCCGGCCAGTACTACGCCTCAACTGCTGCCCCAGATCGAGACCGAGCCCCGCACCACGACACAGAGCCGGGGCGCGGACACCAGAGCACTGACCCAGGTCCTCTTCGCCGAGCTGAAGGGGCTTGAGACGGGCAGCGTGGAACACACCCGGGTACGTGGAGCGCTCATCGAGGCGAATCTGCCGCTGGTGCGCTACGCGGCGGCCCGGTTCCGCAGCCGTAACGAGCCCATGGAGGACGTCGTCCAGGTCGGCACGATCGGTCTGATCAACGCCATCGACCGGTTCGACCCGGACCGCGGGGTGCAGTTCCCCACTTTCGCGATGCCCACCGTCGTCGGCGAGATCAAACGCTACTTTCGGGACAATGTGCGGACGGTCCATGTCCCGCGTCGGCTGCACGAGCTGTGGGTACAGGTCACCGGCGCGACCGAGGATCTGACGACGGCCCACGGCCGCTCCCCCACGACCGCCGAGATCGCCGAGCGGCTGAAGATCTCCGAGGACGAGGTACTGGCCTGTATCGAGGCGGGACGTTCGTACCACGCGACCTCACTGGAGGCCGCCCAGGAGGGGGACGGACTGCCGGGCCTGCTGGACAGACTCGGTTACGAGGACCCGGCGCTGGCCGGCGTCGAGCATCGCGATCTGGTGCGGCATCTGCTCGTACAACTGCCCGAGAGGGAACAGCGGATCCTGATGCTGCGCTATTACAACAACCTGACGCAGTCGCAGATCAGTCAGGAATTGGGAGTTTCCCAGATGCATGTGTCAAGGCTTCTGGCCAGAAGTTTTGCCCGACTGCGATCCGCAAATCGGATCGAGGCGTAACCCTCAGGGGTAGACCCACTACGGTCCCCCTTCGCGGTCCGAAAAGCCCCACACCCCCTCTTTCCAGGGCGGATTCAGCACTTACTTGTCGACATGTCACTACAGCGTGTTGCCGACATGTGACATTCTGCTGGAACCGCGTTTGCCGCAGTCCCGGCTCCGGTATTCAGGTGGAGGCTGCGTTCCACTGACGGGAGCGGCCGACGCGACCGTCCGCGACCTCAAGGGGGTGGCATGTCCGTAGAACAGGGCAGCTCGAAGGTGCTCACGCTCACAAAGAGCGCTCCCGCGCCCGATGCTCTCGACCACGTGGTGCAGCCGCGTGTGTCCCAGCCGGAAGCCATCGACACCCGCACTCTGTCCCGCTCCCTGTTCCTGCGGCTCGCCGTACTCGATCAGGACAGCCCGGAGCGCACCTACGTACGTGACACCCTGATCGAGCTGAATCTGCCGCTGGTGCGCTACGCGGCGGCCCGGTTCCGCAGCCGTAACGAGCCGATGGAGGACATCGTCCAGGTCGGCACGATCGGCCTGATCAAGGCGATCGACCGGTTCGACTGCGAACGCGGCGTGGAATTCCCGACGTTCGCGATGCCGACCGTCGTCGGCGAGATCAAACGGTTCTTCCGGGACACCTCATGGTCGGTGCGGGTGCCGCGCCGGCTCCAGGAGCTGCGGCTCGCGCTGACGAAGGCCAGCGACGAGCTGGCGCAGAAGCTGGACCGTTCGCCGACCGTCCCCGAACTCGCCGCCGTACTGGGCGTGTCGGAGGAGGACGTGGTCGACGGCCTCGCGGTCGGCAACGCGTACACCGCTTCCTCGCTGGACTCGCCCTCACCGGAGGACGACGGCGGGGAAGGCTCGCTCGCGGACCGGCTCGGCTACGAGGACATGGCACTTGAGGGCGTCGAGTACCGCGAGTCGCTGAAGCCGCTCCTCGCCAAACTGCCGCCCCGCGAGCGGCAGATCATCATGCTCCGGTTCTTCGCGAACATGACCCAGTCGCAGATCGGCGAAGAGGTGGGCATCTCCCAGATGCATGTCTCGCGGCTGCTGACCCGTACGCTCGCGCAGCTGCGGGAAGGACTGATCTCGGACTGAGGCCCGCGGACCCCGCCCCTCGCCCGTTCTCGGGCGATGTCGCGGGCGGGGTTCGGAAATGGACCTACCGGGTCAGGCGAAGGCCAGCCAGGCCACCACGGCCAGGACCACGACAGCCGCGACGACGCCGACGATCACTCCGACCTTCGGCCCGCTCTGCTGGGGCGGCGCCTGCCGGCGCTGCGGCTCGCCATCGTCGACGAACGCACGGAACATCTGGGTGCTGCCCGCGGGGTCGGGATTGCCCTCGGGGCCCTGCGGGGCATGGGGGTTGTGTGCCATACGCCAGGACCCTAGCGAACGCGCGGATCCCGTCCAACGCCGGGCCCGTCGCTGACTGATATGGCGCTGCCCGCCGACTGATACGCCCCCTTTGCCGGGCCAGCCGCCGCTCCTCTGCCGCCAGGCCGACCACTGCTCCTCTGCCGGGCCGACCGCCGCTCCCTCGCCGGGCCGGCCTTGGCAGGCCGGACAGCTCCCGCGCCGAGCATTGACCTCGGCCATGCCAAGCCTTTTGGGTTCCTTTACTCCGCTCGGCCCGTTTTCGTTTGCCTGCAGCAACCAACGGCTTCTATGGTTCTATGGTTGCCCCAAGCAACAAGATGTCGGGAGGACCCATGACCGCAGCACAGAGTCAGTACGCGGAACTGGCCCGACAGCTCAGTGCCATCGGCACCGTCAAACGGGGGCTGGCGCGCATCCTTCCGGCCGAGTGCCCGGCCGGCACGGCCGCCGTGCTGACCCTGCTCGACCGGAACGGCGAGATGCGGATGAGCCGCCTCGCCGAGCTGCTCGCCGTCGACATGTCGGTGACCAGCAGGCATGTCGCCCACGCCGCCGAGCGCGGCTGGATCGAGCGGTCCCCGGACCCCGCGGACAAGCGCTCACGCATCCTGCGGCTCACCCCGGCGGGCCAGGAGCTGATCGCGGAGCTCGCCCTGCGGACGACAGAGATGTTCGCGCGGACGCTCGACGACTGGACCGACGACGAGGTCGGGCAGCTGGTCACGATGCTGGAGCGGCTGCGCAGCAGCTTCGGCGACTGCCGGGAGTGGCGCTACCAGGATTCGTACACCCGTACACCCATGCGGCAAGAGACGTAGGACAAGGAATTCAATGGCTACAACCACACCAGCGGGTGTGCGGGCCGGCCACGCCAAGCACGGAGGCGGCGCCCCCGTCCCCGTGAGCGGCGCGCCGATGACACACCGGCAGATCATGGAGGCGCTCTCCGGGCTGCTTCTTGGCATGTTCGTCGCGATCCTGTCGTCGACGATCGTCTCCAACGCCCTGCCGGAGATCATCTCCGACCTGGGCGGCGGACAGAGCGCCTACACCTGGGTGGTGACCGCGTCGCTGCTGGCGATGACGGCGACCACCCCACTGTGGGGCAAGCTCTCCGACCTCTTCAGCAAGAAGCTCCTGGTTCAGATAGCCCTGGTCATCTATGTCTCGGGCTCGATCGTGGCCGGCCTCTCGCAGAACGCCGAGACGCTGATCGCCTGCCGGGTGGTCCAGGGCATCGGCGTCGGCGGTCTCTCCGCCCTCGCCCAGATCGTCATGGCCGCGATGATCGCCCCGCGCGAGCGTGGCCGGTACAGCGGCTACCTCGGCGCGACCTTCGCCGTCGCCACCGTCGGCGGTCCGCTGCTCGGCGGTGTCATCACCGACACCTCGTGGCTGGGCTGGCGCTGGTGCTTCTACGTCGGCGTCCCGTTCGCCGTCATCGCGCTGATCGTGCTCCAGAAGACCCTGAAGCTCCCGGTCGTCAAGCGCGAAGGGGTCAAGGTCGACTGGTTCGGAGCCTTCTTCATCAGCGCGGCCGTCTCGCTGCTGCTGGTGTGGGTCACCTTCGCGGGCAACAAGTACGACTGGATCTCGTGGCAGACGTACGCGATGGTCGGCGGATCGGTTCTGCTCGGCGCCGTGTTCATCCTCGTCGAGTCGAAGGCGCGCGAGCCGATCATCCCGTTGCGGCTCTTCCGTAACCGCACCATCACGCTGGCCTCGCTGGCCTCGCTCTTCGTCGGTATCGCGATGTTCGCCGGCACGGTCTTCTTCAGCCAGTACTTCCAGCTGGCCCGCGACAAGTCGCCGACGATGTCCGGTGTCATGACCATCCCGATGATCGGTGGTCTGTTCATCTCCTCCACAGTCTCCGGCATGATCATCACCAAGACGGGACGCTGGAAGGTCTGGCTGGTCAGCGGTGGTGTGCTGGTGACGGCCGGGCTCGGACTGCTGGGCACCATCCGGTACGACACCCCGTACTGGCACATGGCGATCTACATGGCCCTGATGGGTCTCGGCGTCGGCATGATGATGCAGAACCTGGTCCTGTGCACCCAGAACCAGGTCTCTCCCGAGGACCTCGGCGCCGCCAGCTCCACCGTCACCTTCTTCCGCTCGCTGGGCGGTGCGGTCGGTGTCTCGGCGCTGGGCGCCGTGCTGGGCAACCGGGTCACGCATTACGTCAAGGAGGGGCTGGCCGATCTCGGCCCGCAGGGCGCGGCCCTGGGCCACGGCGGGACCGGTGGCGGCGGCATCCCGAACCTGGACACGCTGCCGGCCCCGTTGCGGCAGGTCATGGAGATGGCGTACGGCCATGGCGTCGGCGATGTCTTCCTCTACTCGGCACCGGCCGCGCTGGTCGCGCTGCTCCTGACGCTGTTCATCAAGGAGGTCGCGTTGAAGTCGCGGGCCGGCGATCAGACGGCGGAGGGCGCGGCTCCCGCCGGGACGACCGCACCTGCCGCGACAACCGCCGCGATACCCGTGGTGTCCGAGACGACGCCGTCCCCGGTGGCGGCACCTGTGGCGGCGGTGTCCGGAATGGCAGCTTCTGGAGGGACCATGACAGCTGGATCGGCCGAATCGTCATTCGCGGCGGCACCCGCGCCGGGCACCGCCGTACAGGGTGCGGTGCTCGGTTCCGAGGGCACGCCGGTGCCCCGCGCCGCCGTCACCCTGATCTCCCTGGCCGGGCGGCAACTGGCCCGCTCGGTCGCCCAGTCCGACGGCGGCTACGTCCTGGACGCCCCGGGCGCCGGCTCGTACGTACTGATCGCCTCCGCCGACGGCTTCCAGCCGCAGGCGTCCACGGTGGTCGTCGGGGACGGACCTCTCTCGTACGACATCCTGCTCTCCGGTACGAGCGGCCTCACCGGGGCCGTGCGCGCCGCGGACGGCGGGTACCCGATCGAGGGCGCGATGGTGATCGTGACCGATGTGCGCGGCGATGTGCTGGCCACCGGGAAGTCGTCCGAGCTGGGCGAGTTCGGCTTCAGTGAGCTGGTCCCCGGTTATGTGACCGTCGCGGTGAACGCCGCCGGCTACCGCCCGCTGGCCCTGCCGGTGGAGATAGGCGGCCAGGGCGTCACCCGAGTCGAGGCGGTCCTCCTCTCCGGCGCCCTGGTGCAGGGAACGGTCAGGGCGGGCGCGGCCCGCCGCCCGGCGCACGACGCCCGGGTCACGCTGGTCGACGCGGCCGGAAACGTGGTCGCGACGGCGACGACCGGGGAGGACGGGGCGTACGCCTTCGCCGACCTGGACTCGGGCGAGTACACGGTCATCGCGACCGGTTACCCGCCGGTGGCGGGCTCGCTGACGGTCACCGGCCGCGGGGTCGACGGCCACGACATCGAACTCGCCCACCCCGGCGAGTAGTCGAAACCCCCGGACCGCGCGGCGCTTGTAGCGGGCGGCGCGTCGGTCGGGTGCGGAAACGGGCTCCGGCGGCGGGGGCGGCGGGCAGGGGACGGCCCGCCCGCCCCCTGCCGGGGCCCGGCTCTGGAGACCGAGGGACCGAGGGAGAGAGAAACGGGATGGGACTTCGCGGACAGGTACGGACGCGGGACGGCTGGGCCCTGCAGCACGCGGTCGTGACCATGACCGATATGAGCGGTACGCAGGTGCTGCGGGAGGGCGCCGACGAGAACGGCGCGGTACGGACCGACGCGGCGCTGGCACCGGGCCCGTACACCGTGGTCGTGACGGCCGTCGGCTACGCGCCCGTCGCCTCCACGGCGCTGGTCACGGCGAGCGGGCGGGCCGAGGTCGGCACGGTGATCCTGGCCAGGCAGGGCGGGGTCGAACTGCCGCCGCCGGGCGCCTGGAGCCTGGATCCGGCGCACTCGGCGGTGAGCGCGGTGGCCCAGCATCTGGGGATCTCCAGCGTGCGCGGGAGGTTCACGGAGTTCGGGGGACGGATCGAGATCGCGGAGGGCGCGGCGGGCACGGGAAGCGCGGGAGGCGGGGCGACTACCGGGGGCGCGGGGAGCGCGTACGGAGTTGAGGCGTCACGCGTCGACGCGGTCATCAGCGCGGCGAGCATCGACACCGGCAACGCGCTGCGGGACAAGCACCTCAAGTCACCCGACTTCCTGGACGTGGAGCGCTTCCCGGAGATCACGTACAGCAGTACGGGGCTGACCCCGGCGGGCCCCGACCGCTGGACGGTGCGCGGACTGCTGTCGCTGCACGGCGTCGTACGCGAAGTGGACCTGGACCTGAGCTACCTGGGCACCGGGCCCGACCCGTGGGGCGGGGTACGGGCGGCCTTCCGCGCGACCACGGAGCTGCGCCGGGAGGACTTCGCCATGAACTACAACCAGGTGGTGCAGGCGGGGATCTCGGCGATCGGGACGACGCTGCGGGTGGAGCTGGACATCCAGGCGGTACAGGGCGAGAGCGTGCCGGGCATGTGACCGCCTCCTGCGGGGCAGGCGATTCCCGTGCGACTCCGCGGACCGTTGAATTCCGGGGGGCCGGGTGTGGTTCGTGGCGGGCGGGCTCCGAGGTCGTAGGCTGCGCGGCATGGCACCGAATATCGCAACGAATACCGCCGTTGACCTTGCCGGGCTGCTGGAGTTCGTACGCCCCAGGCACCGCGCGATCCTGCTGACCACCCGTTCCGACGGCCGACCGCAGGGCTCCCCGCTCGCCTGCGGGGTCGACGACTCGGGCCGGATCGTCGTCTCCACGTACCCCGAGCGCGCCAAGACGCGGAACGCCAAGCGGGACGAGCGGGTGAGCGTGATCGTCCTGTCGGACGACTGGAACGGTCCGTGGGTCCAGGTCGACGGTACGGCCGAGGTGATCGACTCCCCGGAGTCGGTCGAGCCACTGGTCGAGTACTACCGGAACATCGCGGGCGAGCACCCCGACTGGGACGAGTACCGGGAGGCGATGGTGAAGCAGGGGAAGTCCATCATCCGGATCACCCCGGAGCGCTGGAGTCCGCTGGCCACCGGCGGCTTCCCGGCCCGTCTCGTCTCGTAGGAGCGGGTCCCGTCTCGTCTCGTCTCGTCTCGTAGGAGCGGCCCGGAGGGGCTCGATCCCGGGCCCCTCCCCCGGATTCAGTCCCGGGGCCCGTCCAGGGCATTCAGTCCCGGGGCACGTCCCGGGCACTCAGTCCCGGATTCCGTCCCCGCCGGAGTCGCGGGGTCCGTCCTCCGCCCCGGCGCGGGGCCCGGCGGGGAACCGGTCGCGCTCCCGCATCGTCTCGATGCCCGCGATGAGCAGTTCGATCGCGAACGTGAAATCGCGTTGACGTATCGCCGCCACGGTATCGCCGCCGCGGGCCTCCATCAGTTCGTCCGCGCTCTCGAACGACTCCTGGAACTCGGGCTGTTCGTTGATGGCGCCCATCGCCTGCCGGTAGTACTCGTCCTGGCTCAGCCCGGCGTCGGCGCAGCGCTGTACGAAGTGGCCCTCGATCGTGCCGAATCCGTAGACGAACTGGAAGACCGCCGACAGCCCGCCCATCCGGCCGTGCGGCGCCAGGCCGGTCCGGCCCATGACGGCCTGGACGGCCGCCGAGAAGGCCATCGAGTGCGGGCCGATGTTCAGATATCTGCCGATGAGCGGCGAGACCCAGTGGTGCCTGACCAGCAGCTCCCGGTAGCTGGTGGCCAGTTCGCGCAGCTGGTCGCGCCAGTCGGCGTCCTCGTCCGTCATATCGGGGACCCGTACCTCGCCGAAGACGGAGTCCAGGGCGAGTTCCAGGAGGTCGTCCTTGGTGTCGACGTACCAGTACAGGGACATGGCGGTCACCCCGAGCTCCGCGGCCAGCCGCCGCATGGAGAACTTCGCCGGGCCCTCCGTGTCGAGCAGCCGCACCGAGACCGCCGTGATGCGGTCGCGGTCCAGGCCGGCGGGGTGGTCCGAGTTCTCGCTTCTGCGGCCGCGTGCCGCAGGCTTACCCTCCAGCCATACGCTGGTACGGGTCGGCCGCTTGGCGCTGTCGGCTTCCGGCACCATGGGTGAGCCTCCTCGTTCCCGCCGGCCGGGCTTCGGCCGGACTCCACTTCCCTGCCCGGCTCGTGCCCACGGCCGGCTCAAGCCCGGCCGACTCCGCGGCCCCGGCGGTCCGCCTCCGGGGACCGGGGCGACAACCGGGGCGACGACCAGGTGATCCGATGAGCCGGAGCCCGGACGCCTGCCGCACTTCCGATGCTATGCCGCACCTGACATGGAGTCCGACGCGGAGCCGGACGACGCGGCCGACGGAGAGCCCGACGGAGAGCCCGCCCGGGAGCCCGGGGAACCCGGAGTGCACGGCGTGGGGTTCGCGCGCTCGGCCCTGCGCAGCAGCAGCGCGGCCAGCAGACCGCCCGCCAGCACGGCCACGGCCCCGACCAGCTGGCTCGTCTCCAGGCTCGACGCGAACGCGTCGGAGATGCTCAGCCGCTCCGCCTCCCCGTCCGCCGCCGTGAGGGCGGCGGGCAGCGAGGCGGCCCCCACCGCCGCCGGGACGAGCGCGGCGAATCGGGAGTTGAGCACGGCGCCCAGGACGGCGACCCCGAGACCGTTGCCGAACTCGGCCAGCGTGCCGTTGATGCCCGCGCCGACCCCGGCCTTCTCCGGCGGGATCGCGCTCATGATGGCGTTCGCCATGGCCGGCATGGAGAACGCGACACCCGCGCCCATCACAATCAGGCCGAGCAGCATCCCGCCGTAACCGTGCGCGCCGAGCACGGCGATCGCGGTGAGCCCGGCGGACACCAGGACCATGCCGAGCGCGATGGTGCCCGGGGTGCCCAGCTTCCGTACGGCCAGCGCGCCGGCGCCCGCGAGGTTCAGGACGATGACGCTGACCGCGAGCGGAGCCGTACGCAGACCGGCGTCCAGCGGCCCGTATCCCAGGACGAACTGGAGATGCTGGGTCAGCAGGAAGAGCGAGCCGGTCATCCCGAAGGCGACCAGGATGGCTCCCGCCACCGCCCCGGTGAAGCGCTGGTCCCGGAAGAAGTGCATGTCCAGCATCGGATACGGGATGCGCAGCTCCCAGAAGACGAACAGGCCGAGAACGACCAGGCCGACGGAGGCCGATGCCAGCACCTGACCGGAGAGCCAGCCGTGGTCGGGCCCGGAGATGATCGCGTACACGACGGCTGTCATGCCGATGGTGGAGAGCAGCGCGCCGAGGAGATCGGGGCGGTCGCCCTCCTTGCTCTTCGACTCCGGTACGAGCGCGGCGACGGCGATCAGCCCGAGCACCGCGACCGGGATGTTGATCAGGAAGATCGCCCCCCACCAGAAGTGGTTGAGCATGGCCCCGCCGATGAGCGGACCGGCGGCGAAGCCGAGGGAGTTGACGGTCGACCAGATACCGATCGCCTTGACGCGCTCGGGGTTGTCGAACAGCTGGACCACGACGGCGAGAGTCGTGGTGATCAGCAACGCGCCCCCGACGCCCATTCCGGCGCGGGCGGCGATCAACTGACCGCTCGTCTGGGCGAGTCCGGCGGCCAGCGAGCCGATCCCGAACAGTACGAGGCCCACGATCAGCAGTTTCTTGCGGCCGTACCGGTCGGCGGCGTTGCCCGCGGTGAGCAGCAGGCCCGACTGGACCAAGGAGTAGGCGTTGATCATCCACTGGATGTCCGCGGTCGAGGCGTGCAGTTCGCGGGTGAGGGACGGGATCGCGACGCTGAGGACGGTGTTGTCGAGCAGCACGGTGAGCTGGGCGAGACAGATGACACCGAGGATCAGCCAGCGCTGCGGGTGACGTGCGGGGGCGGTGTGGTGTTCGGCGGCTGTCGCCGTCATGGAGAACTCCTTGTACGGTGTATGGGAGCCGTCGCCATACACCGTACAAGAGTCTCCCTTACGCCGTATAGCGTTTTTTTCTCGCCAGCTGGGCGCGTGCCGGTCGGGCTCCGGAGTCGGGGCTCCGAGGTCAGGCCTCCTGGGTCAGGTCGTAGAGGGTCACGCCGTCCACGGTGACCTTCTCGAAGGTGGACTCCACCCAGGTGGAGATCCCGGAGTTGGAACCGCCGAAGCCGCCCCGGCCGCCACCACCGCCGCCCTCGCCCTCGCCCTCGCCGCTCGACAGGAAGTAGTGGATCTTCCCGTCCGCGACGTACTGCTTGAACTGGTCGAGGGTCGGGGAGGGATCGCTGCCGTTGAAGCCGCCGATCGCCATGACGGGCTTCTCGGTGGCGAGCTGATAGCTGGCCGCGTTCTGGGAGCCGATGGTCGCGGCGACCCAGGTGTAGTCGGAGGCGTCCTTCTTGAGCGCGGCCTCGGCCTCGGAGCTGACGGTCTGGCCGTTGAGGAGGCCACCCATCGCGCCTCCGCCGCCCATACCGCCCGCGCCGCCCAGGCCGCCTTCGGGCAGCGCGCCATTCGGAGGCAGTTGGGGCCGGCCGCCCGCGGCCGGGGTTTGTCCCTGGCCCTGCGCCTGGCCTTGGCCCTGCCTCTGGCTTTGGCCCTGCCCCTGCCCCTGTCCCTGACCTTGGCCCTGTCCCTGGCCCTGTCCCTGGCCCTGTCCCTGGCCCTGTCCCTGGCCCGCTGCCTGCCGGCCGGGAGGCACCATCCCCGCCTCACGCGCGCCACCGGCGCCACCGGGCGCACCGCCGAAGCCGCCGCCACCACCGCGCGGGACGGCCGGTCCCGCCGTGATGATCGAGCCCCGGTACGCGGTGTTGACCGTGGTCAGCGTGTACGCGAGCGGCCCGGCGAGCGAGGCCGCGACCGCGATACCCGCCGCCACGAGCGCGAGCGGCCGGCCGAGCTTGCCCGCGACGAGCAGCCCCACCGCGGCCGACAGACCGCCGATCAGCACCGCCCAGCGCAGCCACGGCACATAGTCCGGGGTCCGGCCGAGCAGGACGTACGCCCACACCGCCGTCCCCGCCGCCGCGATCGCCAGCGTCGCCGACGCCAGGATCCCGGCGCGCTCCTCCCACAGCATGGTGACGCCCATGCCGATGACGGCCGCGATGTACGGCGCCAGGGCCACGGTGTAGTACTCGTGGAAGATTCCGGCCATGAAGCTGAAGACCGCGAGGGTCACCAGCAGCGAGCCGCCCCACACCAGAAACGCCGCGCGGACCGTGTCCGTACGCGCGCTCCGCCGCGTCACCACGAGGCCGACGACGAGCAGCAGCAGAGCGGCGGGGAGCAGCCAGGAGATCTGGCCGCCGATGGACTCGCTGAACATCCGGCCGATTCCGGTCGCGCCGCTGCGACCGCCCCCGCCCCCGCCGCCGCCACCTCCGCCGACGCTGCCGGCCTCCTCGCCGTTGAGCCGGCCGAGGCCGTTGTAGCCGAAGGTCAGTTCAAGGAAGGAGTTGGTCTGGGAGCCGCCGACGTACGGGCGTGAGGACGCGGGCCACAGCTCCACGATCGCGACCCACCAGCCACCGGAGACGACGAGCGCGAGACCGGCCAGCGCGAGCTGGCCGAGCCGGCGCCGTACGGGCGTGGGCGCGCACACCGCGTACACCAGCGCCAGCGCCGGCAGGATCAGAAACGCCTGGAGCGTCTTGGTCAGGAACGCGAAGCCGATCGCGGTCCCCGCCCACACCAGCCACTTGGTCCGGCCGGCCTCCAGCGCGCGCAGCACGCAGTAGATGGCGGTGGTCATCAGCAGCGCGAGCAGCGCGTCCGGGTTGTTGAAGCGGAACATCATCACGGCGACGGGCGTCAGCGCCAGCACCGCGGCCGCGGTCAGTCCGGCGACGGCGCTGAAGCGGCGGCGTACGGCGGCGTACAGCACCGCTACCGTGCCGAGTCCCATCAGTACCTCGGGCACCAGGATCTGCCAGGATCCGAGCCCGAAGAGCCGTACGGACAGGACCATCGGCCAGAGGGCGGCCGGGGGCTTGTCGACGGTGATGGAGTTCCCCGCGTCGGAGGAACCGAAGAAGAACGCCTTCCAGCTCTCGCTGCCCGCCTGGACGGCCGCGGAATAGAAGGAGTTGGCGTAACCGGAATCGCTCAGGTTCCACAACTGGAGCAGTCCGGAGACCAGCAGGACGGCGAGCAGGGTCGGGCGTACCCAACTGGCGTCTTCGGCCCTGCCCCGCCAGAGGCGGATGGCGCGGCCCGCGGCGCGATGGCGTTGGTGGTGCGCCGTCGCCGGAGGCCCGTCGGGCTGAAGGGTCATGGTCATCGTGCGGTCCTTGGGTCGAGGTCGGCGGTGTCGGAGGAGTCCGAGACGGGAGCGGGGGCGGGAGCGGCAACGGTGGCCGCAGCGGAGAAGGCCGTGGGAGCGGAGAAGGCCGTGGGAGCGGAGAAGGCCGTGGGAGCGGAGAAGGCCGTGGGAGCGGAGAAGGCGGGAGCGGAGGCCGTGGCGGTGTCGCGGGCAGGGAGATCGTCCGTACGGCGCTCCGGGAAGACCCAGGCGCGCAGCAGGAGGAAGCGCAGCACCGTCGCGGCGAGGTTGGCGGCGATCAGTACGGCCAGCTCCGTGGAGTGGGAGGGGGCGCCCGTGGCCGTGTCCAGGGCCGCCAGTGAGCCGCTGGTCAGGGCGAGTCCGATGGCGAAGACGACCAGGCCCTGGGCCTGGTGACGTACGGCGTGCTCCCGGCCCCGTACCCCGAAGGTGAGCCTCCGGTTGGCCGCGGTGTTGGCGATCGCGGAGACCAGCAGGGCGGCCGCGTTGGCGAGTTGTGGACCCGCCATTGCACGGAAGACGGAGTAGAGCAGAAGATAGAAGAGCGTGGACAGGGCGCCCACGAAGCAGAAGCCGACCAGTTGCCGGGCGAGTCCGCCGGGCACCCCACCGATCCGGCGGTCTCTCGGGTCATCCCCGAATGGCCTGGCCAGCCGGTCCAGAGGCAGCGCGCCCACCGCCAGTGCCCGCCCCACCCGCCAGACGCCCTTGAGATCCTCGGTCGCGGTCTTGACGATATGCACCGTGCTGTCGGGATCGTCGATCCAGTCCACCGGGACTTCATGGATCCGCAGTCCGGCGCGTTCGGCGAGCACGAGCATTTCCGTGTCGAAGAACCACCCGGTGTCCTCGACCATCGGCAGCAGTCGCTGGGCGACTTCACGCCGTATGGCCTTGAACCCACACTGCGCGTCGCTGAAGCGCGCGGAGAGAGAGGACTTGAGGATGAGGTTGTAGGCCCGCGAGATGAACTCGCGCTTGGGGCCGCGTACGACCCGTGACGAACGGGCCAGCCGCGACCCGATCGCCAAATCGGAGTGGCCGGAGATCAGCGGCGCCACGAGCGGGAGGAGTGCGTTGAGATCCGTGGACAGGTCCACGTCCATATAGGCGAGGACGGGTGCGTCGGAGTGGGACCACACAGTACGGAGCGCCCTGCCGCGGCCCTTCTGCTCCAGGCGGTACGCCCGTACCTCCGGGATCTCGCTGTCGAGCCGGGCCGCGACCTCGGGGGTCCGGTCGGTACTGGCGTTGTCGGCGATCGTGATGCGAAAGCTGTACGGGAAGGTGCGGGCGAGGTGTTCGTGCAGGCGCCGCACACATGGTTCGAGGTCCTGCTCCTCGTTGTAGACGGGGATCGTCACGTCAAGTACGGGGGCATCGGTTACCTCGACCGGGAGATGCTCCCGGGCCGGGAGTGTGCCCCATGAAGTGTCGGTTCGCATGCCTCGACATTCGCGAGACGCGCTGTCACGGCAGTGTGGTGAGGCTGTGCCCTGTCTGTGAGTCACGGCCGCGTCCCCACGCACGCTGCTGACGCTGCTGCTGCCCATGTGAGGGATGGGTCCGCCCCGGCCTGGGCGGGCCGGGCAGACGCACGGAGAACACGGTCCGGCCGGGAACGCTCTGTACGGTGACGGTCCCGCCGTGCGCGGTGACGACCGCTTGGACGATCGCCAGGCCGAGGCCGGTGGAGCCGGCCGCGCGGGAGCGTGACGCGTCACCGCGCGCGAAGCGTTCGAAGACATGCGGCAGCAGCTCGGCCGGGATCCCGGGGCCGTCGTCCCGCACTTCGAGGACGACGGAGGATCCGCTGCCCGACAACCCATCGCCGCCGGACAAGCCACCGCCGTCCGGAAATCCCTCAACCGGGACTCCGTCGCCCGGGACTCCGTCGCCCGGGACTCCGTCGCCCGAGGACCAGACGCCCGACGACCACACATCCCATGGTCCGCCGCCCCAGTACCCGCCGTCGCTTCTGCGGACGCGTGCGGTGACGGTGGTGCCGGGCGGGGTGTGCGTACGGGCGTTGGCGAGGAGATTGACGAGCACTTGATGGAGGCGGGAGGCGTCGCCGTACACCGTGGCGGAGGGCTCGTCCGGCTCGGGCAGTTCGAGGCGCCAGTGATGGTCCTGTCCGGCGGCATGAGCGTCGCTCACCGCATCCACGACCAGAGGGGAGAGATCAGTGCTCTCGTACGAGAGCGGGCGTCCGGCGTCGAGCCGCGCCAGCAGCAGCAGGTCCTCGACCAGGCCGGTCATACGTTCCGCCTCGGCCTCGATACGTCCGAGCGCGCGCCGGGTGTCGGGGCCGGTCTCCTCGCGCCCGCGCCGGGTCAGCTCGGCATATCCCCGGATGGAGGCGAGCGGCGTACGGAGCTCATGACCGGCGTCGGCGACGAACTGCCGTACCCGCGTCTCGCTCTCCTGCCGGGCCGCGAGCGCGGAACCGACATGCCCCAGCATTCGGTTGAGCGCCGCACCGACCTGTCCGACCTCGGTGCGTGGGTCGGCCTCGGCGGCGGGGACCCGTGCGAGCGGGGCCACCTCACCGCTGTGCAGCGGCAGTTCGGACACCCGGGTGGCGGTCGTGGCCACGCGCCTGAGCGGTCGCAGCGCGACGCCGACGAGGGCACTGCCCGCGATACCGGCGGCGATCAACCCGGCGACGGTGACGCAGACCTCCACGAGCACAAGGGTGTTGAGGCTTTCCTGTACTTGAGCGGCCGGTATACCGACGAGGTAGGTCCCGTTGACGCCGCCGACGTACCGGACCCGGTAGTCGGCGCCCTCGGGCAGCGTGACGGTGTGGGCCTCGTCGTCCCGCGGGACGGCCGCCATGGCCGCCTTCTGCGCTTCGCTGAGCGGCGTCTCCGCGATCGGCGGCCAGTCGTTCTCGTCCTCCTGCAAGGCGCTCATCAGTCCCCGGCCGACGGAGCCGTCGGCCGTCAGCTCGACAGCGACCGTACCCACGGGCGCGCCGCCGCCCGTGACGATCTTCAGCGGGTCCCTGATCTCGGGGGCGGTGTCGGCCGGCCGGTCGCCGGCGCCCGTACGGTTGCTCCCCGCGCCGTCACCCGTACCGCTGTTCCCCGAACTCCTCGCGCGGTCCCCCGGCTCCTTCTCGGCACCGTTCGCCGCCTTTCCCGGCGGCGGCCCGGCGGCCCGCTTGGCGATGGCCTGCACCTGCGTGTCCAACTGGTCGTACAGATACGAGCGGTACGCGATCGTCGTGACCGCCCCGATCACCGCTCCGACGATCGCGATCAGCGTGACCGCCGACACGACGAGCCTGGTCCGCAAGGACCAGCGCCGCTTCGTCCCCCCTCGCCGGCGTCCCTTCATCGTGGGGCGTCGCCCGGCTCACCGGGCTTGATCAGATAGCCGGCCCCGCGCCGGGTGTGGATCATCGGCGGGCGCCCCGCGTCGATCTTCCGCCGCAGATAGGAGATATACAGCTCGACGACATTGGCCTGGCCGCCGAAGTCGTACGACCACACCCGGTCCAGGATCTGCGCCTTGCTCAGCACCCGGCGCGGATTACGCATCAGATAGCGCAGCAGCTCGAACTCGGTCGCGGTCAGATGGATGGACTGCCCGTCGCGGGTGACGTCATGGCTGTCCTCGTCGAGCGTCAGATCGCCGACGACCAGCAGCGACTCACTGCGCACGGCCGCCGCGCCGGACCGCCGGATCAGCCCGCGTAGCCGCGCCACGACCTCCTCCAGGCTGAACGGCTTGGTGACATAGTCGTCACCGCCCGCGGTCAACCCGGCGATCCGGTCCTCCACGGAGTCCTTCGCGGTGAGGAAGAGCACGGGCACCTGCGGCAGTTCGTGGCGCAGCCGGCCCAGGACCGCCAGCCCGTCCATGTCGGGCAGCATCACATCCAGTACGACGGCGTCTGGCCGGAAGTCCCGCGCCGTCCGCATGGCGCCCATGCCGTCGCCGGCGCTGCGCACCTCCCATCCCTCGTACCGCAGGGCCATGGACAGCAGCTCGGTGAGCGAGGTCTCGTCGTCGACGACAAGCACGCGGACGGGGCTCCCGTCCGGCCTGAGCATTTCGGTGCGCCCCCGGGGCGAGGTGATGGTCATGCTCTTCACCCTGAGGACGGCCTCTGAGATTGCCCTTTCCGCTTCCTGTGAAATCCCTGAGAAACGACCGCGGGCTCCTGACTAGCGGGCGGGGTCCGGATCCTCCGGATTCGGGTCCTGGCCCTGGGCGCCGGCGAGCCCGAAGAGCTGGGCACCGTTCCCGTAACAAACCGCCCGCAGCCACTCGTGCCCCAGCCCGAGCCGCTCCAGGGCCTCCAGCTGGTGGACGTACGCATAGGGGATGTTCGGGAAGTCCGTCCCCAGCAGGATCCGGTCCCCCAGATCCGCGAGCCGCGCCGTCGCCTCCCCGGGGAACGGCGCGAAGTCCTCGCTGAAGTCCGTGAACGCCATGGTGGTGTCCAGCCTGACCTCCGCGTACCTCTCGGCGAGATCCAGGAAGTCCACGTACTCCGGCATCCCGAGATGCGCGACGATCAGCCGCAGCCGGGGATGGCGCGCCAGCAGCCGCCCCACCGGCTCGGGCCCGGTGTACTTGCCGGGCGCGGGGCCGGAGCCGCAGTGCATCACCACCGGGACGGCGGCCTCGGCGAGCAGCCCCCAGACCCGGTCGAGCCGCTCGTCGTTCGGGTCGTACGCGCCCACCTGGAGATGCGACTTGAAGATCCGGGCGCCGCCGATCCCGGCGCTGCCCTCGACGGCCTCGCGTACGTACGCCTCGACGCCGTCCTCCGGGAAGAGCGTGGCCGTCCGCAGACAGTCCGGCGTACGCGCCGCGAACCCGGCGGCCCAGCCGTTCAGCCACTCCGCCATCCCCGGCTTGTGCGGGTAGAGCATCGAGGTGTACGCCCGCACGCCGAAGGCGCGCAGCAGGGCGACGCGTTCGTCCTCCTCCTGCCGGTAGGAGATGGGCCACTCCCGCCCGACGAGCGGCCCGGCGGCGTCGAAGTAGGCCCAGACCTTCCTGAGGACCCGCTCCGGCATGAAGTGCGTATGTACGTCGATGAGGTCCGGGAGCCCCGTCCGCTCCCGGAACCGCCGTACAGCCTCGATGCCATCCTCGCGACCGGCTATATCGGCCATACCAGCCCACTTTCCCCTTCAGAAGAGCCCGTCCTGCACACCGCCGCTGTGCACGTCCCTGACCGGCACCGTGACCAAGCCCGCGCCCCCGCCCGCGCCCACACCCCCGCCGTCGCTCGCCGCCGATGTCAACTCCCACCCGCTCATCAGCCGGGTGTCCAGCACGATCATCCCGCCGTCCGCCGTGGCGAGGTGCAGATCGGGCCCGGCGGCCGCGACCAGCCGCCCCGCGACGCGCCCGCCGTCCACCAGCTCCACCACCACGCCGGTGGCCGGCGCCAGCCCGTCCAGACCGAAGGCCCCCGCATGGTCGACGGCCTCGAACTCCATCCGCTCCAGCGACTGCGGCCACCCTTCCAGCGCCACCGCCCGTACGTACAGCCGCTCGATCTCGGCCACCCGCTCCGCCAGAACCGGCAGGCCGGCCCGTACGGCCCGCTTCCGCGCGTACGGGATACGGTCCGGCACCCCCAGCGCCCTGCGCAGCAGCTCCTCGGTCCGCCGCGCGGCCATCAGCGGCCCGCGCCCGAGCCAGCTGAACGCGACCGCCCCCTGCTCCAGAAGGCGCGCGGGCCCACGCTCCTCCGCGGTGATCCCGACCTTCACCATCCCGGGCCCGAACCACGCGAGATAGACGCGGTACGTCCGCGGATCATCGGCGATGGTGTCGGCGGCCACGGAGTGCGCCCGGTCCAGCCGCGCGCACTCGGCACACTGCCCACCCGTACCGCGCCCGGCGATCAGCGCCCCGAGCGGACACACATTCCCCCGCGCCCCGGCGCACATACGCGCCCCGACGACACGAAACCCCAGGTCACGCCCGTACCCCAGCACGCTCTCCCGCCGTGCGCCACCCTCGTCCCGCCGCCATCCGAGCGCGGGCACCCCCTCGCTCCAGCGAAGCCCTTGGCACTTCCACCTCATAGCGCTCAGGATGCCAGCCGCGGACAACATGGGCGGGACGAGGCGTGGAGGGATACCGGGTGAAGACTCGACCACTTCGCTGAATAGATCCGCGCCCGGATGCCCTCGCCCTGGAGGCCAAGCCCCTCCAACTCGCCCCGGGCGCGGCGGTCATCCACCCGATCCGTACCGCGTTCGACACCAACTGCCCGCGACGTGAGACCGGAACCGGGGCAGCGGTCCGCGACCCGACCAGCAACGCGAAAGGCCCCCGGATTCCTCCGGGGGCCTCTCACCTGTGTGCACTCGGCAGGATTCGAACCTGCAACCTTCTGATCCGTAGTCAGATGCTCTATCCGTTAAGCTACGAGTGCTTGGCGTTCCGGGCTTTTCTTCCCGGTCGGCGTTGCGGGAACAACATTACATGACCTGTGGCGCCAGGTGAAATCCATTCGCAAGACCACAGCTGACCTGCGAAAACGCCTCAGATTCGACCTCGGAACCGCGCGGCGGCGGCCGTGCGGACGATCACTCCTGGGGGCGGTCACTCGTACGGGCCATCGTTGCCGGAACGGCCGAAGCCCCGGCCGTGGGGCCGGGGCTTCGGTGATCAACACGCGGAGGCGGAGGGATTTGAACCCTCGATGGGCTTTAAGACCCAAACCGCATTAGCAGTGCGGCGCCATAGACCGGACTAGGCGACGCCTCCAGCACACCCGCGCGGGCGCGGATGGTGCGTGCAGATGATGACACAGCCGGGTGGGGTGTCACCAATCGCTTCTCACGGTACTAGGCGGGTGGCCCACAGAGCAAAGCGCTTCCGCGTGCGCAACGCCGGGGCTTGACGCGCGTTAGAGAGGGCGGGGCGTTGGCCCCGGATCCGTCACCCGTCAGGAGCTTCCATGCTGCGTCGCCTCGTCCTCACCGCCGCCGCCTCCGTCGCCGCGTCCGCCGCCATGCTGGGCGGCGCCGCGCCTGCCGTCTCCGCGGACGCCTCGGCCCGCGCCGACACCGGCGCCTTCACCGAGACCGCCGGTTTCGGGCTCACGCGGCTCGCGCCCGTACCGCTGCCCCGAGCCGAAGCCGCGCCGGACGATTTCACCGTCACCGTCGCGGGCTCCGGGCTCCGGGGCGCCGACGGCACGTACCGCCTGAAGTGCCGGCCGGCCGGTGGCACGCATCAGTGGGCGCGGGCCGCATGTGACCGGCTGGCGCAGTTGGCGAGCGAGGACCGGGATCCGTTCGCGCCGGTGGCGAAGGACACGCAGTGCACGATGCTGTACGGCGGCGACGCCACCGCGCGCATCACCGGCACGTGGCAGGGGCGCGCCGTCGACGCCGCGTTCAACCAGAAGAACGGGTGCGAGATCGCCCGCTGGCAGACGCTGGAGCCGGTGCTGCCGAACACCCGGGCGTAAGCCGCCCGCGGTCCGTACGCGGCACTGGCCGCGCCGCCCGTCGGCTCATACAGGCGCCTGCCCCGACCCGTCAGGGCGGGCGCCGGACCGGGTAATACGTTCCACCATGAGGCAATTGCGAGGTGCGGGAAGCTGCGTGAAAGGCCAGTGGCACAGGCCATTCGCACACAACCCCTGCGAGAGCTCCCGCTCATCCGCCGTCGCGGCCGCCTCCCCAGCCCTTAGACTCCCTTCCGTGACAGGCCGGAACCCGAGGGGCAAGATGGGTGCCGCGGTCCGCAAGGTGCAGTGGTTCAGGGAGGAAGCGTCGTCGTGAGCAGCAGGCCATCCCGAGGCGCTGCTCGCCTCGCGGCGATACTCGACGCACTCCCCGACGGCTTGGTGCTCGTCAACGCCAACGGCACGGTCGTCAACGCCAACACCATCGCGCTGGAGATGTTCGAGACCCCCGGCACCGCGCTGGTCGGCCGCGGGCTGCTCGATCTGCTGCCCGAGTTCGACTCCAAGCTGATCCCCGGTTCGATGCGCCGCCCGGAAGCGGCGGACGCGCGCGGCCGTACGAAACCGACGCGGATGATCGCGCGGCGTACGGACGGCGGTGAGTTCCCGGCCGAGGTCACCAGCGCGAGCCTGGAGGACGGCCGGGACGCGTACAACGACTCGCACAGCTACACCGGCGACGAACTGCTCATGCTGGTCGTCCGCGATCTCTCCGGCACGATGGACACCGAAGCCGAGCTGGCGCGCTCGCAGCGGCAGACCGAGATGATCCTGCGGGCCGCGTCGGAGGGTGTCGTCGGTACGGACACCGACGGCCGCGTCGTCCTCGTCAACCCCGCCGCCGCGCAGATCCTCGGCTTCCGCGCCAGCGATCTGGGCGGCCACCAGCTGCACCCGCTGATCCTGCACTCGCGCGCGGACGGCGAGCCCTTCCCGTACGAGGACTCACCCCTCGCGGACACGCTCAGGTCGGGCCGCAAGCACCGGGTGCGCGGGCAGGTGCTGTGGGCGAAGAGCGGCAAGCAGGTGCCGGTCGATCTGACGACCGCGCCGGTCCGGGACGGCGATCAGCTCGTCGGCGCCGTGATGACCTTCACCGACCGGCGTCCGTACGACGAACTCACCGAGCAGCACGCCACGGCGCTGGCCGCCGCGGAGGAACGGCACGCCTCCGAGCTGACGGAGACGACGGAGCGCCTCACCACCGAGCTCACGGACACGACCGCACGCCTCCGCGCCGAGCTGGCGGAGACCACCGAGCGGCTGCGCGCCGAGCTGGACGAGGCGACCGAACGGCACGCGGCGGAGCTCGCGGACCGCAGCGACCGGTACGCGGCCGAGATCGAGGAGCTGACGGAGCGGTACGGCGAGACGTCCGACCGGCACTCCCAGCTCACCGCCGTGCTCGGTGAATCGCTGCGCGGGCCGCTGGTCGAGCTGCGCGGCGAACTGACCACGCTCGCCGCCGACCCGGCCGGACAGCTCTGGCCCGAGGCCAACCAGATCCTGCACCATCTGGCCGCCGGCTACTCGCGGATGACGACACTCGTCGACAACGTTCTCGGGTATCAGCGGCTCGACGCCGGTACGGAACAGCTGATCAAGACCAACGCGCTGCTCGACGGGGTCGTGGCGGCCGGTGTGGAGGGCGCGGTCGAGCTGATCGGGCCGGGCCGGGCGCAGTTCGCGGTGCACGCCCCGCCGATCGAGGCCGAGGTGGACCCGGGCCGGCTGGCGACGGCGCTCGCGCATCTGATCGCCGATGTGGCCGGGGTCGACTCGACGGGCCGGGCCAGGCTGGTACCGGGCGGCGGATACGTCGACTCGACGATCGTGGTGGCCGCGGCGCAGCGCGGCGATGTCGTACGGATCGAGGTGCGCGGGCCGTTCGCCGGCGGTGATCCGGTGCATGAGCCGATCGTGCGCGGGATCGTACGGGCGCACGGCGGGGTGCTCCAGACGCACGACATGCCGGGCATGGGCGGCAGCGCCTATGTGCTGGAGCTGCCGCTCGGCGAGGGCGCGGGTACGGTCAAGCCGCCCGCCGGGATGCCGGGGTCCGCACAGCCCGCCCTGCCCGCGCAGGGAACGGGACCGGGCGCGGGGACGGGGACCTCGGGCGGCGGCAGGCGCCGCGCGCGGCGGGCGTCCACGGACGCGTTCCTGGCGTCGGCGACGGAGACGGGGGACGCCGGGGAACCCACGGGACGGCGCCGGGCGCGGGCGGCCGAGCCGGGTCCTGAAGCCGGAACGGCCGGAGCCGGGACGGAGGGCGGCGGTCTCGGGGGCCCGGGAGTCCACGGGAACCAGAACCAGGGGATCCAGAACCAGGGGAATCAGCAGAATCAGGGGAGTCAGGGGAACCAGGGAGTCCGGCAGGACCTGATTCCCGCACAGGGCTCCGGCGGGGGCAGTGGCACGGGCCGCCGACGCGGCCGTCCGAGCCCCGCTGACGACGTGGCGGCGGCCGCTGCCGCCGGGCCTGGTGCCGGCGGACCGAGTGCCGCCGGGCCGAACCCGGGGTCCGCTGTCGCGCTGCCCGCCGCCCCGCCCTCCGAAGGGTCGGTCGTGACGGCCGCCGAGGGTGCGCATCCGACCGGACGGGCGGCGCTCGGCCAGGCGGTCCCGCCCCAGGGTGTGCCCGCGGATGCCGCCGCCGGGACGGGGCGCCGGGCTCGGCATGGAGGCCAGGGCGGTCAGAGCGCCCAGGGTGGCCGGGGCGGCCAGGTGCAGCGGGCGCTACCGGCGTTGCCGGCCGGGCCCATGACGCCCGCCGCTCCAATGACGCCCGCCGCTCCAATGACCCCCGCCGCTCCAATGGCGCCCACCGCTCCGATGACGCCCACCGGACCCGCGTCCGGACCCGCGTCCGCGCCCGTACAGCCGATCGCTCCGGCGGGGGTCGCGGCCCCCGCCTCGCCCGGCGCCGCGTCACCGGGACCGGCATCCGCTCCGGCACCGGCACCGGCACCGGCACCCATGCAGATGCCTTCAGCTCAGCCGACGCCACCGGCCGGGCGCCGTGCCCGCCGCGCGCTCGCCCCCGCGCAGGAGCGGCACATCCCCGTGCCCGCCGAGCCGGAGGGCGCGCGCAGTCCGTTCGCGCTCCCGCCCGCCGAGGCGGACCGCACGCCGGCGCCCGGCCTCGGTCACGGTCACGTCGCCCCCGTCGCCCCGCCCGCGCCGGGCGGTTCATTGCCGGGCGGTTCGTCGCCGGGCCGCCATGACGCCGTACGGACGAATCCGGGCGACGATCACACCCCGCCGCAGCCGCACCCGCTGCCGTCCGGGCGCAGGGGGGCTTTCGCCGAGACCGAGGACGCCCCGAACCCGAACGCCTGGGGAAACCCCGACCGGACTCCGCCCGGCCGGTCCGCCCGCGACCACGATCACGGCCATGGCGCGAGCCCGGCGTCCCATACAGGCCCCGCGTCCCGTACCGGCTCGGCATCCGGTACCGGCCCGGCGTCCCATACGGGCCCGGCGTCCAACGACCAGGGCATGCTCACGACTTCGGGCTTTGGCACGATGGCCCCGCCCCCGGGCTGGCCCGACGACCCCGCCACGGGCAACACCACCGGCAGCGTGTCGGTCCCGCCGGCCGCCCGTACCTCCCCGGCGCCCGAAGCCGCGCCTGAGGACTCTTCCGCCCAGCGCCCGTCCTCGCCGGCCGGCGTCGCCGCCGTACCGAATCCCCGGCGCGGCGCTCATCAGCCCCTCCCGCCCGCGCAGCCCCTGCCCGAAGAGGCTCCCGTCTCGCCGGATTCCACACAGGGGCGGGCCTTCAGCGTGCGTACCCTCGGCCAGGGTGTCCCGTTCGCGCAGCAGCTCCCCCACCAGCAGAACCAGCCCCCGGGCCAGGTACCGGGCCAGATCCCGGGACAGGCGCCGAACCAGCCCCCGAACCAGCCGCAGTCCCTCGGCTCCGGCCGCCGCCGCAAGCTGGGCACCCCGCCGGACGGCACCGAACGCCCCGACCCGGCCGGTCACGGCACCGGAGCCGGTACCGGTGCGAGTTCCGGCCCCGGCGCGCACCCCGCCGTCGGCGCGGCACAGGGCGGTTCGCGCCTGCCCCACGCCCACGCCCACGCCGAGGGACGTTCGTACGCGATAGGGGCGCCCGACGAGGGCGCCGAGGGCCCCGAGCCGCTGGACGGCCCGGGCGGCGCGGTCGAGGTGGCCAACCGCCCCCAGCCGCGGCCCGTCGACGACGAACTCCCCCCGGAGCCGCTCGACAACCCGCGTCGGCTGCTCGTCTGGCCCGCGCCGGACGTGTCCACCCAGCAGGCGCTGAGCGACCGCGGCTACCGCCCGGTGGTCGTGCACTCCCGCGAGGAGGTCGACGCGCAGATCGCCGCGTTCCCGGCGGCGCTGTTCGTCGACCCGCTGACCGGGCCGATCACCCGTACCGCACTCCAGTCGCTGCGCCAGGCCGCGGTCGCCGCCGAGGTCCCCGTCCTGGTGACGGCGGGGCTCGGGCAGGCCACCCGCGAAGCGGCGTACGGCGCCGATCCGGCCGTACTCCTCAAGGCCCTGGCCCCGCGCGACAGCGAACAGCACCCCTCGCGCGTCATGCTGATCGAGGAGAACGAGGAGATCGCGCTCGCCCTGACGGAGACGCTGGAGCGGCGCGGCATGCAGGTCGGGCGGGCCGCCACCGACAACGAGGCGGTCCTCCTCGCCACCCAGATGCGGCCGAACCTGGTGGTCATGGACCTGATGCAGGTACGCCGCCGACGCGCCGGAATCATCGACTGGCTGCGGGCGAACGGCCAGTTGAACCGGACGCCGCTGGTGATCTACACCTCGGCGGGAATCGACCGGACGGAGCTGCCGCGGCTCGCCTCCGGGGAGACGGTGCTGTTCCTGGCCGAGCGCTCCACCAGCGACGAGGTGCAGTCCCGGATCGTGGACCTGCTCGCCAAGATCGGCACGAACTAGGGCGTGTTGGGCCGAGACGGATACGAGAGACGGGTACGAGAGACGGATATGTGCCGGGGCGGGGCGCCGGGGTGGGGCGCCGCCCCGAAGACAGCAGCCGCTCCACCCCGTGCCGACCACAGCTCCCAAGACAGGCCCTAGACGCGGGTGACGTCCAGCTCCCCGTCCGCGTACTGCTTGCGGATCACCTTCTTGTCGAACTTCCCGACGCTCGTCTTCGGCACGGCGGACACCACCGTCCACCGCTCCGGCAGCTGCCACTTCGCGATCCTCCCGGCGAGGAACTCCTTCAGTGACGCGTAGTCGGCCGTCGCCCCGTCCTTGAGAACGACCGTCGCGAGCGGTCGCTCGCCCCACTTGTCGTCCGGTACGGCCACGACCGCCGCCTCCGCCACCTCCGGATGGGCCATCAGCGCGTTCTCCAGCTCGACGCTGGAGATCCACTCGCCCCCGGACTTGATGACGTCCTTGGCGCGGTCGGTGAGCGTGAGATAACCGTCCGGGCTGATGGTCCCCACGTCGCCGGTCTTGAGCCAGCCGTCCTCGCTGAACTTGTCCTCGGGCTTGATCTGTTCACCGCCCGCGCCCCCGTAGTACGCCCCGGCGATCCAGGGACCTCGTACCTCCAGCTCGCCGGCCGACTCACCGTCCCATGGCAGGAGGTCGCCACGGGGCCCGGCCAGCCGGGCCTCGACACCGGCCGGGAAGCGGCCCTGGGTGATGCGGTACGGCCACTCCTCCTCGGCGTCGAGCCCTGCGGGCGGGTTGGACATCGTGCCGAGCGGCGAGGTCTCCGTCATGCCCCAGGCGTGGCAGAGCCGTACCCCGAGTTTGTCGTACGCCTCCATCAGCGAGGGCGGGCAGGCCGCGCCGCCGATGGTGACGCGAGCCATCGAGGTCAGATCGCGCGGGTGGGCGGTGACCTCGGCCAGCAGCCCCTGCCAGATGGTGGGGACCGCGGCGGCGTGCGTGGGCTTCTCGCGCTCGATCATCTCGGCGAGCGGGGCGGGCTGGAGGAAGCGGTCGGGCATCAGCATGCTGACGCCGGTCATGAACGTGGCGTGCGGCAGGCCCCACGCGTTTACATGGAACTGCGGGACGACGACCAGCGTGGTGTCCTTGTCCGTCAGCCCCATCGACTCGGACATGTTGACCTGCATGGAGTGCAGATAGATGGAGCGGTGGGAGTAGACGACGCCCTTGGGTTCGCCGGTGGTGCCGGAGGTGTAGCACATGGCCGCGGCGGACCGCTCGTCCAGCTCGGGCCAGTCGAACGTGGTGGGACGGCCCGCGATCAGCTCGTCGTAGTCGTGCACCCGTGCGGTCGCTCCGTCGAGCAGGGCGCGGTCGCCGGGACCGGAGACGATGACGTGCTCGACGGTCGGCAGATGCGGGAGGAGCGGGGCGAGCAACGGCAGCAGCGACCCGTTCGCGAGGATCACTCGATCGGCCGCGTGCTGGACGATCCAGATCAACTGCGCGGGAGGGAGCCGGAGGTTGAGGGTGTGGAGGACCGCTCCCATCGAGGGGATCGCGAGATACGCCTCGACATGCTCGGCGTTGTTCCACAGGAGGGTGGCGACCCGTTCGTCGCCGACGACTCCGAGCTCGTCACGCAGGGCATTCGCGAGCCGCGTCGCGCGCGCGCCAACCTCGGCGAAGCTGCGGCGCTGTGGCTCGCTCTCGCCGGTCCAGGTCGTGACGTGCGACTTTCCGTGGATGGTCATCCCGTGGTGCAGGATGCGGGTCACAGTCAGCGATACGTCCTGCATGGTGCTCAGCACGGCGTCCTCCCGGTGGGCGCTTGCGCTACGTGGCAGTTAACGGTTGCGGAGATTCTGCGCACGTACCGCGCGGTATGTCACTACCCGGGAGTAGAAACCACGGTCGGAAGTCGGAGTCCACGACCAGGAGTTGCCACGCGTCCGCTGATGGCCCGGCCGGGCCCGGCCATCAGCGGACGGGCGAGAGCTCCGGGTCCTCGCGGAGCTTTCCGAGCGCGCGGGACACCGCGCTCTTGACCGTGCCGACGGAGACACCGAGCACCTCGGCGGTCTGGGCCTCGCTGAGATCCTCGTAATAGCGCAGGACCACCATGGCCCGCTGGCGATCGGGAAGCCGCATCACCGCACGCCACATCGCGTCGTGCAGCACCTGCTGCTCGGCCGGATCGGGCTCCGGCTGACCGGCGGGCTCGGGCAGCTCCTCGCAGGCGAACTCGTCGACCTTGCGCTTGCGCCACTGTGAGGTCCGGGTGTTCAGCAGGGCGCGGCGGACGTAACCGTCCAGCGCCCGATGGTCCTCGATCCGGTCCCAGGCGACATACGTCTTGGTGAGGGCCGTCTGCAGCAGGTCCTCCGCGTCGCACGGATTGGAGGTGAGCGAGCGCGCCGTACGCAGCAGCACGGGCCCCCGCGCCCGTACGTACGAGGAGAACGACGCGAAGTGCGGGTAGGGCGAGAAGCCCGCGGGGCCGGCGTGGGCGTTGTGGCCGGTGGACGGCGGGTGACTCGGGTACGACAAGTGCGCGGCCGGCTTGGCGGCTTGTGAGGCGCTCGTGCAGACAGGCGTGGTCATGGCTCCACGCTAGGAGCGAGGCCCACCTCGGGGGATCGGCCCCAGGTCCCGAAGCGGTCTCCGCCTCAGGGTGTACTGATGGTGCTGGCTCCACCTCCTGTAGGTGGAGGAGGGGACGAGGAGACCATCAGGGTCATCCCGGGGAGGGACGGATCGGCCACCGTACGGGAGCGGCCAGTCACGGGAGCGCGATCAGTCACGCGAGGGCCATCGGCCGCGCATGCCCGTCAGCGCCGGTGACATGCCGGAGAGACGCCGGGTGAGACGTCGCGTAAGGCCTCGGGTAAGGCGTCGACAAAACCCCGGCGAGACGCCGGTAAGACGCCGGTAAGACGCCGGTAAACAGGGAAAACGCCCTGCGCGACGGCACCGGAGTACCGCCGCGCAGAACGTATCTCACCCCTCAGTCACGCCCCCGTCGGGCCGTACTTCACCACCAGAGGTTGTTGAAGGTCACCGCGACGTTCTCGTTGGACTGGTCGATCGTCGTGAAGCCCGAACCGATCACATTCGCCGTGTTGTTCTGATTGGACGCCCCTTCGCCGGTCGCCACCTGCTGCGTCGTCGTCGAGTTGCCGAGGTTGTGTCCGCCCACCCCACTGCCACTGATCGTGGCTACGGTCGCATTCGATCCGTCATCGGAGAAGGCGCCGTTGTCAGCCTGGGCAACCCCCGTGAAGAGCGCGGCGGCGAGGGGCAGCGCGGCGAAAGCGGCGAAGGCGCGGGCGGTGCGGAAGTTTGCCATGACATTTCCTCCAGGAACCAGAAGTACGGCTTGTCCCGAGGCAGTTGGCCGACTGTCTCGGTCGTGGTGACGACGTCGCGACCTCAGAATTGCCCACCGAATCCCCCGCGAACCAGCCCGGAGGCCCTGATTCCCTCGCAAGCGTGAGGACATGTCGATAAACCCCTAATGCGCCCCCAAAGCCCTGGCCCACCCTCGCCGAGATGTCCGGATCCGAACCGCGATCCCTTCCGCCACCAGGGAAGAAGCGTTTCGACAGCTCCTCGCCCTCCCCCCTCGGACCACCCCCCTTCCCTTCTTCGAACACTTGTACGAACATAGACCTATGGCCATCACCGCCCGGCACACCGCCACCCTGGCCCTCGCGCACGCGCTGTCCGCCGCCGAGCGTGGGCTCCCCGTCTTTCCGCTGTCACCCACCAAGCTCCCCGCGCTGCGTTCACCGCACAGGGGCGAGCCCGAGCCGGTTCTCTGCCGCGGCGAGTGCGGGCGTCCGGGCCACGGCGTACACGACGCCACCACCGATCCGACCGGCGTACGCTCCCTGTTCGCCGCCGCACCCTGGGCCACCGGCTACGGCATCGCCTGTGGCAGGCCGCCGCACCACCTCATCGGCATAGATCTGGACGTCACCCCAAGACCGAACTCGGGACCGAACTCGGGGCTGGCAACGGAATCGGCCTCGGGCCGGGCCACGGAATCGGCCTCCGAAGCGGCCTCGGAACCGGCGCCGGGCTCGTCCTTCGACGCACCCCCCGACTCGGTGGCCGCGCTTCAGCAACTGGCCCTCCAGCATCTGTTCACGCTCCCGGAGACCGTGGTGATCCTCACCCCCAGCGGCGGCCGCCACATCTGGCTGACGGGCCCGCCCAACGTCGTCGTACCGAACTCCGCGGGCCGGCTCGCCCCCGGCATCGACGTACGCGGCGCGGGCGGCTATCTCGTAGGCCCCGGCTCGGTCACGGCGCGGGGGGCCTACCGGCCGGCCCCCGGTACAGACGGCCTGGCGCCCGCACCCTGCCCCCGCGCCCTGCTGCGCCTGCTCACACCCCCTGCGCCCGCTACGCGCGCTCAGCACCGCCGGCACCGCTCCGGCGCAGCGCGGGAAGAACCCCCGCGCGGCCACGGCCTGGTGCAGTTCGTACGCGCGGCGCACGCGGGCCAGCGCAACACCCGGCTGTTCTGGGCCGCCTGCCGCGCGTACGAACACGGCTTCGGCGAGACGTTGATGGAACCCCTCGTCGACGCCGCCGTACACACCGGCCTGACCGAACAGGAAGCCCGCGCGACCATCGCCTCGGCCGCCCGCCTCACCGCGGGCCCCTGACCCGGACGACGCCGGAGGGCGCCCCCGTGACGCGAGGACGCCCTCCATGGACAGAACACCTGGGTCCTGTCCGGCCGGACAGGACCTAACCCCGGCTCTTGAACTCGGCCGTCCCCAGGGTGGTGAACCAGCCGCGCATCGTGTCCACGTCATCGGTGGCCGCGAGCGCGAGCAGAAGCAGGATGCGGGCCTTCTGCGGGCTGAGATCGGCCGCACCGATCACGGGACCGTCCGCCGTGTCGTCGTAGACGGCCCCGTTGCCCGTACGAGTCGTAGAGGCGAACACCACTCCCTTCTTGGCCGCTTCGGTACGCGCCTTGCTCATGGCCGGGGAGATACCGCCCGCGCCCGTTCCCGCGGTCACGACGCCGTCCGCGCCGGAGTCCGCGAACGCCGTGACGGCCTCGCCGCCCGCGTCCTGGTAGCTGTAGGCGATCTCCACCTTCGGCAGGCTCTTCCCGTCGCCCGCGATCTTGTCGAGGTCGAACGGCGTCTTCCAGCTCGCCTTGCCGCACTTGTCCACCCGCGCGGGCGCCCGGTTGATCCGGACGCGGTCCTGGTCCACCACGCCCAAGGCGCCGCCGGCACCGCTGTTGAACGTATCCATGCGCAGCGCGTCCGTCTTACGGACCTCACGAGCGGCCTGGATCTCGTCGTTGAGCATGATGACGCTGCCGAAGCAGGTCGTCCTGCGACCGGCGGCGAGCTGGATGGCGTTGTACAGGTTCGCCGGACCGTCGGTGCCGATGACGGTCCACGGGCGCATCGAGCCGGTGAGGATCACCGGCTTGTCGCTGCGTACGGTCAGGTCGAGCCAGTACGCGAACTCTTCCATCGTGTCCGTACCGGTGGTGACGACCGCGGCGTCGTTCGAGCGCAGTGCTTTGTCGACCGTCTGGGTCAGCCTGCGGTAGTCGGCTATGGAGTAACCGCTCGAACCCTGGTTGCCGAACTGCACGGTGGAGACGTCCGCGATCCGGTCCACCTCGGGCTTGAGGTCACCCACCAGCTCGGATATGGGGAGTTTGCCCGCCTGATAGTCCTGAAAGTCCACCCGGCTCTCACTCACCCCGGCGATCGTCCCGCCGGTGCCGATGACCGCGACCTTGGGCCGCTTGACCGGCGCCTTGGTCTGCTCGGCGGCGGCGGCCGTACCTGCCGTCAGGGCCATCACGGCCGTCAGCAGGACGGTTCGACGCAGGATTCCTCGCATACTGCACCCCTTCTCCGGGATCGATGAGACTGACCGGGCCGCCGGGATCGCCGGTGATGCCGAGAATGTCTGGAATATCGGGAATGCCTGATCGGATGGATCAAGCAGGGTCCGGGAGAAAAGGTGACCGAGTCGCATTTCGCGCCACGCCCCGCCCAGTTAATTCGGCGTTTCCCGATGCTGACGCCAGGAAGCCGCTCAACAGCCGCGGACGGGACCGCGACCGGCACCCTTCACTCGGACTCGGCGATCAGGTCGGCGACTTCGCGCGCGGTCCATCGGCCGGCCGCACCCGGACACGCCGCGAGATAGCGCGCGACGGTGCCCACATCCCAGGCGCCCGCTTCCAGCAGACCGGAGCCCACAACCCTGACGTAGGACGCCGAAGGCTTGTTCCACTCCAGCTCGCCCACGCTCCAGGGAGCGGTGAAGGTGAGCACCGGAACCCCGTCCATCTCCCCCGGACAAACGAGCGTTTCGTACCGCCCGCCCCCGAGCACCGACCGCCCCTCGCCCAGTGCTTCCGCGAGGTCGAGATCAGCCCCCGGCTCCCGGTACATCTCCTGCGCCGCGATATCCGAGAACTGCCCGACCGAGACAAGGTGCGCCCTCGCCAACACCCTTCCCCTGCCGCCGGGATCGCAGAACGCCCTCCCGCCTCCCCAGACGGTCGACCGGGTGGCGAAGTACATGACGCCGCGGAGTTCCACGGGCACGGAGACGCTCGGCGGTCGCTTGTCCCTGCACCCGGGATACGCCCTGGCGGCACCCGGCGGCCGGCCGCCCGCGATGTAGCACGAGAGCCGCTCACGGCACGTATTGGAGCCGTACGACGTGTACCAGACCTGACTCGGCGGAGCGCTTCCGCGCTCTCGCGGCTGAATGGCGCGGGGGCTGATCACTGATCCACCGATCACTCGTCACGGCGTCCGTCACGGCGTCACGGCCGTTTCAACGCAACGAACACCCATCCTCGCCGAAACCAGCATCCACTGCCGCACCCCGGCAGACGGCTGGTCTGCCGTTGATCCCGAGTACACGCAGCGCGGGGACGGCCGTGTCCTCCCGGCCGTGTCCTCCCGGCCGTGTCCTCCCGGCCGTGTCCTCCCGGCCGTGTCCTCACCTGCCTCATCCCCATGGAAGGGACCGCCATCGCATTCGTCGTTGACAAGGTTGGCTAACGAGACTAGCTTTTAGCTAACAAGATTAGCCAACGAGATCTGAGGGATGTCATGACCGAGTACCTGGCCGTCGACGGCGGCACGATCGCTTACGAAGTGGCGGGGTCCGGCCCGCTGATCGTTCTCGCGCACGGTATGGGCGACAGCCGCGCCGCGTACCGTGCCGTGATGCCGCCGCTGGTGGCGGCCGGCTATCGGGTCGCCGCGGTCGATCTGCGCGGCTGCGGCGAGTCCGGCGTCGACTGGCCGGCCTGGAGCCGCACCGCCATCGCCGGCGATCTGCTCGCCGTGATCCGCCACTTGGGCGGCCCGGCCCTGCTCGTCGGCCACTCGATCTCCGGCGGCGCCGCCACCATCGCCGCGGCGCGGGAGCCCTCGCTGATCACCGCGGTTGTCGAGTTGGCGCCGTTCACCCGCAAGCAGTCGATCCGCCTCGGCGACCTGCGGGTGAAGCGCTTCCGGCGGGGCATGCTGCGGCTGCTCGGCTCGGGCGCGTTCGGCAGCCCGCCGCTCTGGCGCTCGTACCTCGACGTCGCCTACCCGGGCGTGAAGCCGGCCGACTGGACCGAGCGGCTCGGCCGCATCGGCTCCCTGCTGCGCGAGCCGGGCCGGATGAAGGCCATGCAGGGCATGGGCCGCAGCGCCCCGACCGACGCCGGCGCGCAGCTCGGCAACGTCCGCTGCCCGGTCCTGGTCGTCATGGGCACGCTCGACCCCGACTGGGCCGACCCGCACGCCGAGGGTTCGGCGATCGTCGATGCCCTGCCGTCCGGCCTCGGTCGCCTTGAGATGATCGAGGGCGCCGGGCACTACCCGCACGACCAGTTCCCCGACCAGGTGGTTTCGCTCATGCTCGCCTTCCTCCGATCGGACGTCGCTCGTGCCTAGGGTCGGCCTGGACCCGGCGGCCGTGGTCGCGGCCGGTGCCGCCCTCGCCGACGAGGTGGGCCTCGCCGGCCTGACGATGGGTCTGCTGGCCGAGCGGGTGGGCGTGCGTACCCCGTCCCTGTACAAGCACGTGGGCGGCCAGGACGACCTCAACCGGCGTATCGCGATCTTGGCGTTGAACGAGGCCGCCGACGCCGTCGGCGGCGCGGTCCAGGGATACGCGGGCCGCGACGCCCTGGCGGCCGCGGCCCGCGCCTTCCGCGCCTTCGTCGTGGAGCACCCCGGCCGGTACGCCGCGACGATCGGCGCGGAACCGTCCGGCCCGGACGATCCGCTGGCCACCGCGGGTCAGCGGCTGCTCGACGCGTTCACGGCGGTCCTGCGCGGCTACGAGATCGGAGAGCCCGACGTGGACCACGCCCTGCGCATGCTCCGCAGCCTCTGCCACGGCTTCGCCACGTTGCAGGCGGCCAACGGCTTCCAGTGGAGCGCCGACATCGACGAGAGTTTCGAGTGGCTGATCGCCTTCACCGACCGGGGCCTGCGCGCTATGTGAGACCTCGCCCCGGCCGCCTCCTCCCTGTGGGGCACCGCCCTGCGGACCCCGACCGGCCGCACTGGCTCCCTCCCCCGGCGACCGGCCCCCTGAACGAGGACCTGCCCACGGTTCGCGAGGTGTCCGGCTGTCCAGGTGCCCCTGACGTGATCACGACATGCCGTGCGGCCCGCACATTTCGATGACGCGGCGCGGCGCTGGAACGCCCGGCGACCCGTTGCGCTACCACGGCACGGTCTGATCCTGGTAGTCGACGAAATGCAGGCCGCCCTCACCGGCATGCTTCTCGATCGTGTCCACGACCCCGGGGACACTCTCCCCGATCGTCAGGGGCGCGGCTGGACCTCCCAGGTCGGTCTGCACCCAGCCCGGACAGAGGAGCAGCATGGTGCGCTGATCGTCGGCGTGGCGCGCGGCGAAGCTACGCATCAGCTGGTTGAGCGCGGACTTGCCGGCCCGGTAGACCTCGTATCCCGCTCTGTCATTGAGCGTGAGGCTCCCTTGACGCGACGACATGACCCCGATGGTGCCGGCCGGCGGGACGACATCCTGAAATGCCTCTACTACGCGCATAGGGCTGAGTGCGTTGGTCACCATTACACGGTTGAATGTCTCGGTCGTCACATCGCCGATCTGGACATCGCCATTGGTGATCGCGGCATTGACGAAGAGCAGATCGAAAGCCGTGCCGGCGACCCGGGCGTGCAGTGCGGCAATCTGCTCGGGCACCGTGATATCAACCTTCTCGACAGTCAGTCGGCCGTCGGACGAGCCCGCCAGATCATTCAACTCTGTCCGTCTGTCGCCTCGGACGGTGGCTGTCACACACCACCCGCGGGACACGTACTCAGCGGCCATTGCCAGCCCGAGCCCGCGGGATGCCCCGAAGATGAGAGCGGTCTTCCGTGTTTCGTGGGTGGTCATGTAACCGATGACATCACCGAAGGCCGACGCTCGTCCAAGACCGATCCACCTCCTATCGATAACCTTCAGATATGGATCGATTGGAAACACGGGAGCTGGAGTACTTTTTCGCCGTCGCGGAGGAACTCCACTTCGGTCGTGCCGCCACACGGCTCATGATCGCTCAGCCGGCGCTGTCGAAGGCGATCCGACAACTCGAACAACGGCTCGGTGTCCGGTTGCTGGAACGCAGCAGTCGCCGCGTCTCCCTCACCCCGGCCGGAGAGGTTCTGTTCAGCGAGGGGCGACAAGCGCTGGACATGGTGATGGCCACGGCCCGCCACACCCAACAGGCAGGCAGGCCCGACGCACGCCTCGGACTGGTGATGAAACCAGGGGGTGACGGCGGCCTGCTGCCCGACATTCTGGCCTCCTACGAGCAGGAACCGGACGCTCCGGCCGTGGAAATCCTCTTCGGCGATGTCGTCGATCGCCCGAACCTGCTGCGCGACGGACGCGCGGACGTGGCACTGCTGAACTCCGCGCACGAGAACCTCCACGGGCTCAAGGCCAGGGCACTGCTGACCGAGCAACGCGTAGCAGTGCTGCCCAACTGGCACCGTCTGGCACGGCGAGTGAGCCTGCGCACCGTCGATCTGCAGGGCGAGACGCTGCCCGCTGGCACGGCGTGGCAGCCGAAGGTGAGACCGGGCCCGAAGTCGCCGACATGACCCAGCTGGTACAACTGGTCGCCCTCGGACGCACCATCGCGGTCTTGCCACGATCCGTCGCGGAGCCGTCGGGGCCCGACCTCGTATGTGTACCCGTCCTCGATTCGGTCCCCAGCACGGTGGTCGTCGCGTGGCCACCGGCCGCTTCCGCGCGGCACGTCGCGGCCTTCATCCGAGTCGCAACGACCGTGGCGGCCCACCGTCACCACATGAGCCAGACGCCGACAGGCGCTGAATCCCCCTGACAAACCCGCGCGTCCGACCACCCCGGCCCAACGCGCCGCTCCACACGACGAGACTCCGTCGTCAACGCGTTCTTCGACCTTGCCGGGCGATCATCACCGCGCGCAGAACACTGCTGCGACGGCACAGGAGGCCTGCGGGGAACTTCTGAGCGCGCACGGAGCCGGGCTGACGCGCGGAGGGGGCGGCCTCGGCCGCCGGCACGCCGCGAGGGGCGGCGTCGGGCACGATCAGACGTAGAGCTCCAAGTCGTGTGGCAGGGACGCCTTGACCTCGCGGGTCTCGTCGTCCGTGAGCACCTCCTCCTGCCCGTTCTCGACGGCGTCGAGAACCTGGCCGACGACGCTCTCCGGGCTGATCTTCACCTCGTCGTCGGGCACATTCGCCGACATGTCGGTGTCGATCCACCAGGAATGCACCCCGACGACCAGAGTCCCCTGTGGCCGCAACTGACGACGCACGGCATGGGTGAGAAGCCACGCGGCGGCCTTGCTGGCGCTGTAGGTGCCGTTGCGGGGCGAGGCGAACCAACTCGTGACGGACAGCATGTTGACCAGCGCACCTCCGCCGTTCCTCCCGAGGACCGGAGCGAAGGCCCGGCACATGGCCAGGGTGCCGAAGTAATTGGTCTCCATCTCGGCCCTGGCTGCCTCAATGCCCTGCTCGTCGAGAGGTTGCGTGGACCGGACCAGGCCCGAGTTGTTCACCAGCAGGGTGAGGTCGGAACATCGGGCCGCCGCGCGTGCGACGGAGTCCGGCGCGGTGATGTCGAGTTCGACCGGTTCCGCCCCGGGGATACGGACGGTCTCGGGGCGGCGGACGGCGGCGTAGACCTTGCGAGCGCCCCGGGCAAGAAGTGTGCGCGCGTACACTTCCCCAACTCCTCTGTTGGTTCCTGTGACGAGGCATGTCGCATTCCCAATCCTCACGGAACCCACCTCTAATACTGGAAAGCGCGTTTATCGGGAATTACGTGACACATTCCATGTGCCTCTGCGACCGCAAATCCAAACGTCGCCCTGAATTCCCGAGGAAAAGATCACGCTTCCGCTGCGCCCCGCGCCTGTGGGGTTACAGCGGCGTACGCGACACTCGATTCCTCCATGGAAAAGCGGACTTCTGTGATGTAGCGCCCCACCGCCGGGTCCTGGCCGCACCTGAGACGGACGAACGACGAAATCGACACGGGTCTGAGCAACGAAGATGACGGGTGATCCTGGCCCCACACATGGCCCACACGCACTGACCGACAACGGGATTCACACGGCCACGGTGAGACAGGCACACGCGAAGGGCACGCCCCCACGCATGGGGCGTGCCCTCTGGCCTGCACATTCTCTGAGCTGTGGCGGTGGGTGTGGGATTTGAACCCACGGTGACATCGCTGCCACGACGGTTTTCAAGACCGTTCCCTTAGGCCGCTCGGGCAACCCACCTCAGCCCCGCCCACCAGCGACGGAGCGGCTACAGCCTACCGGCCGCGAACGGCCGGAGGAGCCGTTGGTCCGTCCCTGGTCCGCAGGATTCGGACACGAGCCGCAGACGAGCCACCTCCAGGGTGCCATGCACGACCGACGAGACGGCCGTCAGGTTGAGGCACCATCGCCTTCACGCCGAGCGGCCGGGAGCAGGAGATCCCGCTCAGGATGGTGGTCGCCGGTGACCTTTCCTTGTACTCCGAGGTCCACCCGAGCAGCCTCATGGAACTCATTGATCTCCCGGAAGGCAGCACGGTTCCACGCCCGCCACTCCTCCAGGGTGCCTACGGTCTTCCCGGTCGCCTGCCAGTCGATCTCGCGAACCGCGGCATGCAGCTCGTGCGCGGCCTCAACGACCTCGTCACCACCGAGGAGCATGACTTGCTCGAATGACCGACCGCGGTCGCGCTCGGCCCCGGCCATCTCCGCGATCAACTCCGCCTCGGACTGCTCCGCTCCGGCGAAGCCCTTCCCGGTGCTCATATAGCTGCACTGCCAGAAAGATCCCCGCACGAACCCGATCGACGTAGCCCCCATAGGCGTCAAGCTTCCGGTCATCCCACCGCGTCAGCAGCTCCCGCCGATGCCGGCTTCGCTCCATCACGTAGTTGGTCAGATGCGCCGTCAACGCACCCAGCAACACGGCCGCGACAGTGACAAGTTGCTCGCCGGTCCCCAACTCGTCCCCCAGTCAACCAAGTCATCTAGATCTCTTGAGGATCTTAGGAGGGTGGTACTCCCAAAGGGCGCGGAACGACAGTGAATGGGGACAGGCAGAGCCGGTCACGGCTCGTGGGCTTCGGGCCGTGACCGAGACGGTGCTCCGACGATCGCCCGCTCCCGCTGCAATCGCTCTTCTACATGCCGACGCCAAACACAGTCGCTGCGAGCAGCACTGTTACGCCGTCTCCGGCAGCCAGCACGGGCTCGGCCATGGAGGGGTGCTGGTACGCCACCTACGCCAAGAAGGCACCAGCGAGGCGATGCTGCCGCTCTTCGTTGATCCGGGAGACGTCGGCGAGCATCCGGACGGCGAGCCGAGAGTCCGGGTTCTCCAGCGCGTAGCGCGAAAGGGCCATTTCAAGAACCAGGAACTCCGCAGCGCTCCCCACGGGATAGGAATAGCAGAAACACACAGTTCGCCCGAGCCGCGTAGTGGACATGCGACATAGGATGCGGCGCCGACTTCACCTATTGTCCTGTGACTGTGAGCCCGTATCAGCGTTGTGGGCTCGCAGGTAAGCAATCTGAGCTGCGTGCCGGTCCTGACCGTAAGTTCCTGACAGGTACTTAGCTTGAACTCGGCTCGATGTGCCAGCAATAACCATCTCAGGTATAAACCCAGACTCCTGCGCTTTTCGAGTCCACTTCGGAAGCCGCAGAACATCCCCAACAGAAAGAGATCTGCCAGGTGATACGCATCAGCTTGACGCGGAAGAAGATCATTGCAACCGTAGTGACGGCAGTGGCGGGTGCCACCCTCGGTTTGGTCACCATGGGCCAGGCATCCGCAGTCGAGCAGACGTGCGGTGGCTCCGGTTCGGGTCTCATGTGCGTCTATAGCGACGCCTACTTCCAGGGTGCGGTCGTACAGACCGGCACCAACAGCCACCCTCAGGCAATGAACGACGTGATCTCATCGATAGCGAATAACACGGACACGAGGATGTGCTACTGGGTGGATGCGGACTACCAGGGGAGTGGGATTATGCTCGCGCCGGGTCAGGCAGCTTACAACCTGGCCTTGCAGCTGCCCGATTACAATGACAAGATCTCGTCCTATGCGCCGTGCTGAGGCCGCGGCGAGCCGTACCGATGAGTTCGTAGGGGTGCGGGCGCCGAGGTTGGCTATAGATCGGGCGGTCTAAAGGTCCACTGATCGAGGACGGCTTAAGCCGCACCCACCACCCTTCGCGTCGCGCCGCGACAGAAGAGTAGCCGCACCCGCATCACGGGCCGACTCGAAAAGTACCGCTACTGCAGACAGCGGTCTTACTCCAAGAGGACCGAATGGCCCCCGCCGTGGCGGGGGCCATGCTCATGTCTCAGCTGAGCCTTGTGCGCCACGCAGGCCAGAGGAGGGCGCCTCCGGGTCTGGACCGCTCACCACGATGAGCGCCGAAAACCCTCCATTCAATGGCCTCCGACCCGGGATGTTCCGCAAAACGACCGTGAGTTTTCCTTGAATCACGATCGGCACACCGCTATGAGATCCGTGGCCGGCGCCTATTGATGCGGCGCACATACACCAGTACGTACATAGGCGCGCAAGCCCGGGGACAGATCTGATCAATGACCCGGGGGGGGAGAGCGGCTCACCTACGGCGTTACGGTTACCGTGGAACCCGACGGAGAGGCCATCGGATGCGCGGTCCCAGGTCAGAGGCGTTGACAAGTCCTGGACGGGAGTACGTGCGGCTCGCCCCAGGGACGCTCGGCAAGCCGGCCCTGGCTGCGGCATACGGTCCGGCGCGGACTGTGACGCGGACGGGAGGAGAGGTCCTTCATGCCCGCCTGCCCCGATTGCCGGTAGCGGCCGCCCACCGCCGGGCGGTCGTCGGCGAGACCTGGAAGCGTTCGGCCGCCCGCCGCAGCGGCCGGCCGTCCTCGACGACGCAGCGGGCCAGACGCAGACGCCCGGTCTCGGTCAGGGGTGCATTACCGCGGGGCATGAGGGCCTTCTGATCGTTCGTGTGTAGACGTCGCAATCCACACCGAACCCGGAAGGCCCTCACTCATTCAAGATCACCCACGCGTGATCACCGTCACCCACCTCCATGGACAGAACCCCTAGGCGGTCGAGCCGTCAACGACGCCGACCAGAGCGTGAAGCGGGCGCGGAAGCGTTCGCCGGCGCGAAGGCCGGCGCCGCAGGGGCGACGGTCGAGGGCTGGGTCGGCATCGGGGCCGAGGCCGAGGCGACCATCGGCAAAGGCGCAGATGGCGGATGGCACACAACGAGTCCGTGGAGCGTTTGGGTCAGGCCGTCACGTCGGTCGTGGTGGCCGGGCGCCGTGAGATCGGCTCCACGGAGGCACCCGGTTTCACGCAG